>JASGGS010000110.1:0-13147 GCA_047602685.1 Sphingobium sp. | reverse complement strand
CGACGCTGTTCGACGACTGGCGCCAGGCCATTGGCAAGCCCGACCTCGAACCCCGCTCGCTCCAACATTATGATTCGGGCCAGCTCATGCTGGAGGCGGTGGCCCAAGGCTTCGGCATCGCCCTCATGTTCGGGCGCCATTACGAGTCGGCGCACGATCCCCGGCTCGCGCGGCTTTTCGAGCAGAAGGTTGAAAGTCCTTACCGTTATTTCTTCGTCTGCCGTCCCCGCGCGCTGGAAAACAAGGCCGTGCGCATCTTTCACGACTGGCTGTTTTCCTCGGAAATCTGAGGTTTTTTTCACTTAAATCCCGACACTTGCCCATCGTTAACGGGTTTTTTCCATCTTTTGCCGCAGGAAGCGGAAAGAGTTTGGGAGTGCCTGCGCGGGAGGGGACATCGCGGCAGCGCCTGTATGCGAGGGATCGTAAGGTGAACATCAAAAAGCAAACGCAGCTCGGTGCTGGGGTGATGGTCGGTTCGTTGGCCGTCGCGATGCTGGTGGCTGGCTTCGGCATCAACCAGATCCGCATCGGCGGCCCGCTCGATGCCGAAAATCAGCTCATGGACAATCTGAAGAACGAGATCGCGTCGCCTTCGCTCTATGTGGTCGAGCCTTGGCTGAAGGTGAACCTCATCATGCAGCGTGACGGCACCGATGCGGAGCATATCCAGGCGCTGAAGAAGATGGAGGCGGAGTTCAAGCGGTCCGACGCTTATTTCGCGGGCCAGGACCTGTCTTCCGAAACCAAGAAGAATTTCGCGGCTGCCTCGGCCTCGGCCAAGCAGTTCTGGTCGATCGTCGACGGCCGCTTCCTGCCCGCCATGGCGCGCAAGGATTTCGCGGGGCAGATGGACGCCTATGGCGCCCTGTCGCAGGTCTATCACACGCAGCGCGCAGCCGTCGACACCCTCGCCAGGAGCGCGGAGCAGGATGCGCAGGCATCGACCGCCACCAGCAACACCGTCCTCGGCGTGACGCTGGTCGTGCTGGGCGTCATCATGGCGGGCGTCGTCGCCCTGCTCATGGGTGCGGTCGCGATGCTGAACCGCCGCGTCGTCAAGCCGCTGTCGGACTCCGCTGACCTCATGAACCGTATGGCCGGCGGCGACTATAATGTCGCGATCACCGGGCAGGATCGCGTGGACGAGATCGGTGCCATGGCCAAGGCGATGGACGTGTTCCGCGCTGCCGGCTTCGAGAAGGCGGAAGCGCAGAAGCGTCAGGATCATGTGGTCCGCGCCCTCGGCTCCGGTCTTGAAGCGGTAGCGGCGGGAGACCTGACATATCAGATCAGCGAGCCGTTTGCGGGGGAATATGACGGTCTTCGTCTGAGCTTCAACAGCACGGTGGAGGGTCTGGAGCGGAGCCTGTCGCAGGTGGCGAGCAGCGCGCAGAGCGTGCATGCGGGCTCGACGGAGATCCGTGCGGCGTCGGAGGATCTGTCGCGCCGGACCGAGCAGCAGGCGGCGTCGCTGGAGGAGACGACGGCGGCGATGGACCAGGTGACGGGCATGGTTGGTGACACGGCGCGCGGCGCGTCGGACGTTCGCGGCGCGATCAACGCGGCGCACAAGGATGCGACGGAGGGCGGCCAGGTCGTCTCCGAGGCGGTCAGCGCGATGGACGCGATCGAGAAAAGCTCTCAGGAGATCGGGCAGATCATCAACGTGATCGACGGCATTGCCTTCCAGACCAACCTCCTTGCGCTCAATGCGGGCGTGGAGGCGGCGCGGGCGGGCGATGCGGGCAAGGGCTTCGCGGTCGTCGCCAACGAAGTGCGGGCGCTGGCGCAGCGCTCGGCCGACGCGGCCAAGGACATCAAGGCGCTCATCACCACATCGTCCGAGCAGGTGACGCACGGCGTCGGCCTGGTCGGGGAGACGGGCAAGATGCTGGAGCGCATCGTGACGAAGATCAGCGACATCAACGCGCTGATCAACGAGATCGCCAATTCGACCGAGACGCAGGCGACCAACCTGCAACAGGTGAACGGCGCGGTGACCGACATGGACAAGATGACGCAGCAGAATGCGGCGATGGTCGAGGAAAGCACTGCTGCGGCGCGCAGCCTGGCGGGCGAGGCGGACGAGCTGGCCGCGCTGGTGTCGCGCTTCCAGCTTCGCAGCGCGCGGCCTGCGGCGCGGCCCGCACCGGCCCCCGTGGCCAGGTCCACTCCCGCGCCCGCGCCCCGCGCCATCCCGCAAACCAGCGGCAATCTCGCAATCAGCGTCGATCCCGACGAGGACTGGACCGAGTTCTGACCGGACGAAAGGCTGGGGACTGACCAATGACCAACCGGACCATCTCTCTCTCCGCGGATCTCGACCGCACCAACGTGGCCAGCCTCGCGCATGAAGGTGCCGAAGTGCTGGCCTCCGGTGCCGGTCCGCTCAGCTTCGACGGATCGGGCGTGACGCGCGTGCGTCTCTGCGCGGTCCAGATGCTGGCGAGCGCCGCGCGGTCCGCGACGGCTGCCGGGGTGCCTTTCTCGGTGGAGGCGCCATCCGCGGAACTGGTCGCGGCGGTTCGCCTCTGCGGCCTGTCCGATCTCATCCTTCCCGCTGACGGGAGCGCGGTACAATGACCAACGAAGATATCCTCAACATCTTCTTCCTGGAGTGCGAGGAAGCGCTTGCGGCGGCCGAAACCGGCCTGATCGATTGCCGCGAGGGCAGCGCCACGGCGGAGACGGTGAACAGCATCTTCCGCTCGGTCCACTCGATCAAGGGCGGCGCGGGCGCCTTCGGCTTCACCGCCCTCCAGGCCTTCACGCACAAGTTCGAGACGGTCCTGTCCTTCGTCCGCGAGGGGCAGCTTGCCCAGGGCGATGCGCTGAACAGCCTGATGCTGCGGGCCTTCGACGTGCTGACCGATCATGTCAACGCGGCGCGCGGCGAGGGGGCGACGCCCGACGACGCCGCCGTCAGCGCGGAACTGGAAACGATGTCGGCGCGGGCCGAGGCAGGCGAGGGGAGCGTCGAGGAAGCACCCGCCGCCGTTGCTGAAATCCCGGCCGCCGATGCGGGACCGGTGCTCGACTTCGACCTGGACAGCCTGATCGGCGGTATCGAGGCGGAGGAGCCTGCCCCCATCGCCGCCGCTCCCGTCACGGACGATCTGGATTTCGATCTCGACAGCCTGATCGGTGGCATCGAGGCGGATGAGCCGGTCGCGGCCGCCCCTGCCGCCCCTGCCGCCGTCGAGGATAACGATGCCGATTTCTTCGGCGAAGCGCCCGTGAAGGATGCCGTCGCCAACTGGACCGTGCTGGTCCGCCCGCGCGCCGGTGCCATGGCCAATGGCGGCGACCCGCTGCTGCTGCTGCGCGAGTTGGAAGCGCTGGGCGGCACCTGCATCGCCGTCAACCCCGGTCATCTGCCCGATCTGGCGGATTTCGACGCGGCGAACGCCTATCTCGGCTTCGCCTTCAGCGTTCCCGGTTCGGTGGACGAGGATTCGATCCGCGACATCTTCGATTTCGTCGGCGATGATTGCGGGCTGGAAATCGTGCGGGGCGATGCGGAAGAGCAGTTCGCCGCGATGATGGCCGAGGAGCCGAAGTGCTCGCCAAGCCCGAGCCGGTCGTGGTCCATGAGGAACCGGCTCCGGTTGCCGTGGCTCCCGTCGCACCTGTCGCCGCCCACTCCGGTCGCTGTCGCTCCGGTGGTCGAGGCCGCGCCCGTCGTCGCTCCGGCCCCGGTCGCCAAGCCCGCGCCGGTCGCCGCCGCGCCCGCCCGGCGCCTGAAGCGGCCCCGGCTGCTCCCGCTGCGGCTGCCGTTCCCGCTGCCAATGACGGCGCGCGCAAGGCGCCCGTCGCCGCCGGTCAGACCATTCGCGTCGACCTCGCCAAGCTGGACCGCCTGATCGACACGGTGGGCGAGCTGGTGATCGCGCAGGCCATGATGGCGAAGCGCCTCTCCGAACATGGCCTCGGCCAGATCGACGAACTTGGCATCTCGACCAGCTGACCCGCGAGCTGCAGGACAGCGCCATGTCGATCCGCGCGCAGCCCATCGGCTCCGTGTTCAGCCGCGTGCCCCGTATCGTGCGCGAACTGGAGACCGAGACCGGCAAGCGCGTCCGCCTGGAAGTGTCGGGTGAGCAGACCGAACTCGACAAGACGGTGGTGGAACGCCTCGGCGAGCCGCTGACCCACCTCATCCGCAACGCCATCGACCATGGCCTCGAAAAGACCGAGGACCGCCTCGCTGCCGGCAAGCCGGCCGAGGGCGTGGTCAAGCTGTCGGCCGAGCATCCTCCGGCAAGATCCTCATCTCCATCGCGGACGACGGCGCGGGCATCAACCGCGAGCGCGTGTTCAACAAGGCGGTGGAAAAGGGCCTGATCGCCCCCGATGCGCAGCTGACGGACGAGGAATCGACAATCTCATCTTCGCGCCCGGCTTCTCGACGGCGCAGGTCGTATCCAACATTTCCGGACGCGGCGTCGGCATGGATGTGGTGCGCCAGAATGTGAAGGATCTGGGCGGCCGGATCACCATCCAGTCCACGCCGGGCAAGGGCAGCGTGTTCACCCTGGCCCTGCCGCTGACGCTCGCCATTTCCGACGGCATGATCGTTCAGGTGGGCGATCAGACGCTGGTGGTTCCGCTGACCCATGTGGTCGAGAGCCTGCGTCCGGCGCCGGAGGATCTGCGCTCCATGGGCAATGGTCGGGCCATGCTCGACGTGCGGGGCACTTTCCTGCCGATCATCCAGCTTGCCGGGCCGATCGGCGCGCGGGGCGCGGCGACGAAGCCGGAGGAAGCGGTGCTGATCGTCGTGGAGACGGAGGATGCGGGGTCCGCCATCCTGATGGTCGACTCCATCCTCGACCAGCGCCAGTTCGTCATCAAGAGCCTGGAGACCAACTACCAGCCCGTCCCCTGCGTCGCCGGCGCGACCATCCTGGGCGACGGCAAGGTGGCGCTGATCCTCGACGTCGACGGCATGGTCGGCTCGGCGGTCTCCTATAATGGCGGCCTGAGGCTCGCTGCATGAAGCATGAGGCGCTCGACCAGTTCGTGCCGTTCCCCGGCATCAGCGAGTTCGTCTACTCGGCTCGCGATTTCGCCGCGGTGCGGGAACTGGTCTATGAAAGCTCGGCCAATGTGCTGCCGCCGAACAAGTCGACGCTGGTCTATTCCCGGCTGGCGCCCCTTGTCCGCAACAGCGGCCTCGGCACCTTCGCCAACTATATAGAGCGGTTGAAGACCGACACGGCGGAACGGCACAAGGCGGTCTGCGCGCTGACCACCAATCACACGGCTTTCTTCCGGGAAGATCATCATTTCGATCATTTCCGGGAGCATGTTCGTCCGCAGATCGTGCGCAAGCTGGGCGCGGGCCAGCCGGTCCGCTTCTGGTCGGCGGGGTCGTCGAGCGGGGAGGAGGTCTTCTCCCTCTGCATGACGCTGCTCGGGCCGGACAGGATCGAGGCGCGGCGGCTCCTGTCGCAGGATCTCGCCGTGCTGGCGAGCGACCTGGCGGACCATGTGCTCGTGAAGGCGAAGCGGGCGGTCTATGACGCGGACGCGCTGGCTCCCGTCCCGGCGGACCTGCGCGCGATCTGGGTGAAGGAAGACGGGCAGGGCGGCGGCACCATCGCCGATCCGATCCGTGACCTTGTGCGTTTTCGGGCACTGAACCTGATGGGACAGTGGCCGATGAAGAAGATGTTCGACGTCATCTTCTGTCGGAATGTCATGATCTATTTCGATCAGCCGACGAAGGACAATCTGGTCGCGCGTTTCGCCGACCAGCTGGTGCCGGGGGGGCACCTGTATATCGGACATAGCGAGAGGGTGTCGGGCCGCGCGGCGTCGCAGCTCGAACTCGTGGGGAAGACGATCTACCGAAAGATACGATAATGGCAATCAAGGTTCTCATCGTCGACGACAGCCCGACCATGCGGGCGCTGCTGCGCCTGATGCTGGAGCGCGAAAGCGATCTGGAAATCGTCGGCGCCGCCGCCAATGCGCAGGAAGCGCGGGGCATGATCCGTGAACTCAATCCCGATGTCGTCACGCTCGATATCGAGATGCCGGGGATGAACGGCCTCGAATTCCTCGAAAAGATCATGCGGCTGCGGCCCATGCCGGTCATCATCGTATCGAGCCTCACCCGGGAGGGCACCTCGACCACCGTCCGCGCGCTCGAGCTGGGCGCCGTCAACTGCTATGCCAAGCCCAGCGGCGTGGCGGGCGATCTGGTCAGCGCCGATGAGGGCCGCCTCGCCAACCTGATCCGGGAGGCGGCGCATGTGAAGGTGCGCGGCAACGCCTCCGTCGCGGCGGCGCCCTCCATGGGCCAGGCCGCCCATGTGCAGGCCAGCATGGTCCTCGGCTCCGCCCGGAGCAGCGGTTCGGACGCGATCATCGCCATTGGCGCCTCGACCGGCGGGGTGGAAGCGCTGAGCAACCTCCTGCGCCGTTTTCCCGAGGATTGCCCGCCGACCATCATCGTCCAGCATATCAACGGCCAGTTCGCGCCCGCCATGGCCTCGCGTCTCGACAGCCTGTGCGCGCCCAGGGTGGTGCTGGCGGATGCGGACCTGCCGATCCGCCGCGGTCATATCTACGTGGCGCCCGGCAATGACCGGCATCTGTCGGTGCGCGGCACGCCCGGCCGCCTGCATTGCTGCCTGCGTCCCGGCGACCTCATCTCCGGCCATCGCCCCAGCATCGACGCCATGTTCCACAGCGTTGCCCAGTCCATGGGCGGCAAGGCGGTCGGCATCCTCCTGACCGGCATGGGACAGGACGGCGCGCAGGGCCTGCTCGCCATGCGCCAGGCCGGTTGCCGCACCATCGCGCAGGACAAGGCGAGCTGCGTCGTCTATGGCATGCCCCGCGCGGCCGTGGAGCTGGGCGCCGCGGATTATGTCGTCAATCTCTCCAACATCGCCGACAAGGCGCTTGAGCTGGTGGCGGCCTGATCCATGTTCATGGACCCGAAACTACAGGACGCAGCGCGCCGGACACGGGTGACCGTCATGCAGGGCATGGTCGAGACGTCAACGGACCAGGATGTGGTGCTGACGACCGTGCTGGGCAGTTGCATCGCGGCCTGCCTGTTCGATCCCATCGCCCGCGTCGGCGGCATGAACCATTTCCTGCTGGCGGAACCCAGTTCCAGCCAGGTCAATGCCGACACGCATTACGGCATCTATCTCATGGAGCTGCTCGTCAACACCATGCTGAAGCAGGGCGCGAGCAAGTCCCGGATGAAGGCCCATATCTATGGCGGCGGCAACATCCACAAGAACATGCAGCCGATCGGACAAAGAAATTCCGAACTGGCTGAACGATTTCTCAACACTGAGAACATTATGATTACCCATCGTGACGTTGGTGGCGCGAATGCGCGGCGCGTCGATTTCCTGGCAGCATCGGGCAAGGCCCGCTGCCGGCATGTCGATGGCTCCGCCGCACCGGCCGCCAAGCCGACGCCAGTGCCGGCCAAGTCCGTAGGTGATGTGGAATTTTTTTGATTGAAATGAGGGCGGTCGAGGAAGGACCATGGAAAAGACTACACGAATCCTGACGGTCGATGACAGCCGCTCCATGCGGGCGCTGTTGCGGGTGGCGCTGGTCGAGCGCGGCTATGAGGTGTGCGAGGCCGAGGATGGCGTCGAGGCGCTGCAATGGCTGGAAACCAACAGCGCGGACGTCATCATCACGGACATCAACATGCCGAGGCTCGATGGCTTCGGCCTGATCGAGAAGGTGCGCTCCAGCTCGCGCCATATCGACCGGCCGATCCTGGTGCTGACCACGGAAAGCTCGGACGAGAAGAAGAAGCGCGCGCGGGACGCGGGCGCGACGGGCTGGATCGTGAAGCCGTTCGATCCCGAAAAGCTGGCTGCTGCCGTGCGCCGCGTCGCGCACTGATCCGCTGCCGATAACGCAAGAATATCAGAGGATACTATCATGTCGGGTAAGACCAGGGTTCTCATTGTCGATGATTCGGTGACCATGCGCGCGCTGTTCACATCGGCGCTCGAAAAGTCGTCCGACATCATCGTGCTCGACTCGGCCGCCAATGCGGACGAGGCCCGCGACCTGATCGCGCAGCTCAAGCCGGACATCATCACGCTGGACATCGAAATGCCCGGCATGAACGGCATCGATTTCCTGGAGGAGATCATGACCAACAATCCGATGCCGGTCATCATGCTCTCCACCCTGACGCAAAAGGGAGCGGAAATCTCCCTGCGGGCGATGGAGCTTGGCGCGGTCGACTGCTTCCCCAAGCCCAAGCAGGCATCGCCGGAAGAGTTCGACAAGATTTCCGACCGCCTCTGCAAGCTGGTCGTCGCGGCGGCCAAGTCCAATGTGAAGGTGCCGGTGAAGCGCCCGGCGCCGCCCCCGGCGGCCGAGGACGGCTTCAAGTGGAACGGTTCGATTGTCGCCATGGCCGCGTCCACCGGCGGCGTCGAGGCCTATATGGAATGCCTGGCCCCCTATCCGGCCAACTGCCCCCCGACGATCATCCTGCAACAGATGGAGGAGGGGCTCGCCGTCAGCTTCGCGTCCAAGCTGAACCAGCGCATCGCGCCGGAGGTCAAGCTGGCGCAGGACGGGTTGAAGCTGGAGCAGGGGATCGTCTATGTCGCCGCCGATCCGCTGACCCATGTCGTCGTCGACCGCTGGCCGGGCGGCACGATCCGCGTCCTGCCGCGCGATCCCGTCAAGGGCTTCCGCCCGTCGGCCGACCTGCTGTTCGCGGCGCTTGCCAAGACGGCGGGCGCGCGTGGCATCGCGGCGCTGCTGACCGGCATGGGTGAGGACGGCGCTATGGGCATCGCCGCCATGAAAGGCACGGGCGCGCAGACATTTTGCCAGACGCCGGACAGCGCGCTGGTGCGCGAAGTGCTCGACGCCGCCATCTCCAAGGACCCCACCATCCGCCAGCTCGGGCTGGAGGAGCTGGGTGCCGCCGTCCTGGAGAACGCTTCCTTCGACAAGGCCGCCGCCTGATGGGAAAGCACAGCGATATGGATGAGGAAGGGCCGCCTTGCGGCACCGATGCGCATGTCGATGCGCTGATCCTGACGCTGATCGCCGGTGAGTTGGACGTGATCCGGCATGCGCTGGAGGATGTGGCTTCGCAATTCTGTTCGGACGTGCGCATCGTCCAGACGCATGGTGAACTGCTTCAGAGCATCGACGAACTGGCGCAGCGCCACGAGAATATAGCGCGTCTGCTCCGGACCCGCCCGATGGAGGGCGCGATAGATGCAATCACGCTGGAGAGCCTGCGCAATCGCATGCTCGATGGCGTCACCGATCAGCTTGCCCAGACGGCAGGCCATGAGGGACAGCAGATCTGGACATCCTTCTGAACGGCGCGACGGGTTTATGAGAGGGGGGAGGGGCGAGGCCGCGGCGCGGTTTCGCCCTTTTCTTTTCCCGCCCCTGGCGCGCGCGGCGCTCCGGCCGGATGACGGATGCCCGCCTGCTCCATTAAACCCGCCTGCTTCCATTAAAAATGCCTGTCACAACGTTCCGTCGCATGGGCATGCAAAACCTGTCTCCACATTTGCGGAAAATGGTCTAGGACCGGTCATGCAACCGTAACAGTTCAAGCGAGATCATGACCGTTCCCGCCTATGCTAGGCCCCGTAGCAGCGCAGCCGACTATATCCGCTTTCTGAAGGCATGGGTCCGTCAGCCGAAGCAGACGGCATCCATCGTGCCGAGCAGTCCATGGCTCGGCCGGCTCATGGCGGCGCAGATCGATCCGCAGGGCGGTCCGGTGCTGGAGCTGGGCGGCGGCACCGGCGCTCTCACGCGTCAGATTCTCGCCACCGGCCTGCCGCGCGAAAAGCTGGAAGTGGTGGAGATCAACCAGCATTTCGCGCGGGAATTGCATGCGGCTTTCCACGGCGTGCGTATCATCCAGCATCCGGCCGAATCGGTGAGCGAGCATGCGACCGGCGGGGAGGGGGCCTATCAGACGGTGATTTCCGGCCTGCCGATCCTGGCCCTGACCCCGCAGCAGCAGCAGGATATATTGGCGGAGGCGTTCAAGCTGCTGGCGCCCGGCGGCAGCTTCATCCAGTTCACCTATTCGCCGCGTTCCCCCTTCCGGCCCAATGTGGTGGAGGATCTCGGCCTCGCCGTGCGGCGCATCGGCACCATCCTGCGCAACGTGCCCCCGGCCACCGTCTTCCGCGTCACGCGGTTGGACGATCAGGGCTGACGTTACGCGCTTTCCTTGCGCGCGGCGCGCGCGTACAGGTCGGCCATGCAGCGTTTCGATGTCATCATCACGGGCGGCGGGCTGGTTGGCCTGACCCTCGCCATCGCCCTGTCGCGCCATGGACTGACGGCCGCCGTCGTCGATCCCGCCGATCCGCGGACGGTGCTGGCATCCGGCTTTGACGGGCGCGTCTCCTCCATCGCCAGCGCGAGCTGGAAGATGTTCGAGGCGTTGGGCCTTGCCGCCCGGCTGCGCGACAAATGCAATCCGATCGAACGCATCTGGGTGAGCGAGGGTCTGTCCGGCGGCGCGCTCGACTTCATGCCCGACGCCGATGACGGCGCGCTGGGCTATATGATCCCCAATCGCGACCTGCGCATCGCTCTTGACGCGGCGGCGAATGCGGAGGCGAATGTCACCCGCTTCTCCGGCGACAAGGCCGCGACGGTGGAGCGCGACCTCGATGGCGTGCGCATGACGCTGGCGGGCGGCGCGCGGCTGGCCGCATCGCTCCATGTCGCGGCGGAGGGGCGCAACAGCCCCACGCGCGATGCCGCCGGGATCAGCGTGGCGCGCTGGAACTATCCGCAGCGCGGGCTGGTGACGGCCATCGACCATGCGCATCATCACCGGAACACGGCCTATGAGATTTTCTATCCGGATGGCCCTTTCGCGCTCCTGCCCATGCTGCCGGGCACGCGTTCGGCCATCGTCTGGACCGTGCCGGAAAAGCACGCGGCCGCCATGCTGAAGCTGGGCGAGGCCGCCTGGTTGCACGAGGCGCGGAAGCGGATGGGCGATTTCCTCGGCCCGATCGCGCTGGCGGCGCCGATGACGAGCTATCCGCTGGGCTTCCATCGCGCGGCCCGGATCACGGACACCCGCCTCGCGCTCGTGGGCGATGCCGCCCATGGCATCCATCCCATTGCCGGGCAGGGCGTCAACCTCGGCTATCGGGACGCCGCCGCCCTGTGCGAGGTGCTGGTCGAGGGCCTGCGCATCGGCCTCGACCCCGGCGATGCGCAGCTGCTGGACCGTTATCAGCGCTGGCGCGCGCTTGACGCGATGAGCGTGACGGTGATGATGGATGGGCTGGTCCGCCTGTTCGACGTGCCGGGACGCGCCGCTTCCGCGATGCGCCGCATCGGCCTGTCCGCCGTGCAGCGCGCAAGGCCGCTCAAGACGCTGTTCATGGCGGAGGCGCGGGGCGAATCCGGCCCACGCCCGCGCCTGCTGCTGGGCGAGGCCGTTTGATGCGCCACGTGCCCTGGTGATCGACCTCACCCCGGACATCTATGCCGCCATGACCGGCGCGGCCATGGCCGCCGGGTTCATCGACGCCATTGCGGGCGGGGGCGGCCTCATCTCCGTGCCAGCCCTGCTCGCGGCGGGCATCCCGCCCGTGTCCGCGCTCGCGACGAACAAGCTGCAATCGAGCTTCAGCGTGGCCATGGCCTGCCATCGCTATGCGAAGACGGGCCTGATCGACTTTCGCGGCTATGCCTGGACGGCGGCGCTCGTCTTCGCGGCCGCCTTTCTGGGAGCGGTGGCGGTGCAGGCCGTGTCCAATGCCGCGCTGGGCCGGATCATGCCGGTCCTGATCGTCGCGGTCGTGGCCTATGTCCTGCTCTCGCCCCGCATGACCGACGCGGATTCACATGAGCGGCTGTCGCGCCCGGCCTATTCGCCCGTGGCGGGCGTCATCGGCTTTTATGACGGTTTTTTCGGGCCGGGGGCGGGCAGCTTCTACTCCACCACGCTCGTCGCCCTGCGCGGCATGGGGCTGACCCGCGCGGCCGCGACCACCAAGCTGTTCAACTTCACCAGCAATTTCGCTGCGCTCATCCTGTTCGCGCTGGGCGGCCATGTGCTGTGGTTGCTGGGTCTGGTCATGGCGGTCGGCGGGATCGCGGGCGCATGGATCGGCAGCCATGTCGCGATCCGCTTCGGCGCACGGGTGATCCGGCCGCTGCTCGTCACGATCTCGCTGATCCTCACGGGCAAGCTGATATGGGAGAATTTCTTCTGATCGGATTTTGCTTTGATTTCCGGGCCGTCAGATGGTCCACCCGGCTTGAAATCGCTCCGGGAACCCGCTGCCCGGCCTATTGAAAGCTGCTCGATCCCGGCTGATCGGTGCGGCCCTGGAATTGCATTAGCTGGATCAGCATCTCGCTGCGCTCGTTCAGCTTGTCGGTTTCCAGCAGCGCCTGCTTGGCCGCGATGTCGAACGGGCCGACCTGCGCTATGGCGTTGACGAAGGTCTCGTCATCCAGCCGCGCCACCGCGTCCCAGTCCACGCCATAGCCGAGCTTCTGCGCGAAGAGGCGCGATTCGGTCTCGAGCGCGGCGCGTTCGCTCGCCGCCAATATGCCGGGATCGTCCTCCTCCGCCGTCATGGGTGACGCGTCGACCTGCCGAAAGGGCGTGTGGACCTGCCGCTCGCTCACCAGGCGGAACCGTGCCTCGCCGTCCAGCACGATATTGTAGCGGCCATTGTCCAGCGCCTGGATATCGCTGATCCGGCCGATGCAGCCTATGGCGAACAGTTCCGGCGGCTCACCTGCCGTGCGCGGCTGGATCATGCCGATCCGCTGGTCCCGCGCCATCGCGTCGGAGATGAGGGAGCAATAGCGCGGCTCGAAGATATGCAGCGGCAACTGCATGCGCGGGAACAGGATCGCCCGCCCGAGCGGAAAGATGGACAGCCGCCGGGAGGGGAGGGGCATGGCCGCGCGCCTTGCCGGTCAGGCGAAGAGGATGGCGGCCAGGCGGCGGCGCTGCGCCGCGACCCACGGGTCCTCCAGGCCGACCGCCTCGAACAGCTTGAGCAGCTGGTTGCGCGCCGCGCTCTCGTTCCAGTCGCGATCCTTGGCGATGCTGGCGAGCAAGGCGTCGGCCGCCCCGTCATGATTGCCATTGCCCATATGGCCATTGGCC
>JASGGS010000109.1:0-13165 GCA_047602685.1 Sphingobium sp. | reverse complement strand
TTGGAGAAATATATGGGACGTCAGCGTTTTACGCCGGAGCAGATCATCGCGAAGCTACGTGAGGTGGAGGTGCTTGTCGGGCGGGGTTCGAGGGCAGACGAATGGCGGGTTCTGGCACGAGCGGTCATCCAAGCGCAGGCTACGGAACGGCTTGAACTGGTCGGAATCTGCCTGATGTTTCCATCTCGGAAAGGAGCCATTTTCCTGTATTTAGCTCTCCGAAGTGGCCATTCTGTACTCGGCCTAACTTACGTCATAGCGCTCTGAGGTATTCAACGGCGATAGTCAGCGGCGCAATGCGGAGAAATACGGCCCTAGCGTAGTAGAAGTGGCGATTCATATTCATCGCTTTCGTCCGCCTTGGGGCACCAGCACCGCCGTGGCTACTACGCCACGATACGTCAGAGCCGCCTTGCGCCGCCGCTGACCGTCCAGCCTACGCTGGCACGATCGCCTAATAGCGTAGGCACTTCGGTCTTTGACGGTAGGAAGTTCGAGTCCGTTTTGATGAAGTTGCCGGTTCGCGCTCACTTTCGGCCGCCCAATCATTCGTTCTCAGAACCTACCGTTCGCGGAAAGCCATCACCCTCTGGCATGACCTACTGGTTCTGGGACTTTGTTGCCATTCAACGAGTGACTTGGGAACGGCAGAGACGTCCAATAAACGTCATTGGCCGATCGGCTTGAAAAGTTCACGCCGCACCATTCAGGGTACGACGACGATGCGGATCGGGCCGCTGGCATTGCGGGCCGCCTTGAGCGCATCGCTGACGCCGTCCAGACCAACAGTGCGCCCCATCAGCGGCGAGACGTCGAAAGTGCCGGAACATACTGCTTCCAGCGCTCCGTCCCAGTGATGCGGCAAAGGACCACCGCCGAACTGGATGTTGAGCCCCTTGCGCTTGGCGACCATCGTGTGGAGATGATCACCTTCTGGCGGACCGCCGACCGAGAATATACGCGTTCCGCGTTCGCAACCCTTGATGATCGAATCGAGCACACCATTGATGCCGACGCATTCAAAGACGACACATCCTGGCAAATCCGTGACCGGCACGATGTCTTTGATCGCTTCGGCTGGGGCGGTCGCCATATCGCGCCAAGCCTGATAAGGTGACATTTCCGCCGGGTCGATCACGACGTCGGCGCCCATCGCGAGCGCCGTGGCGCGTCGTGACGCGGTGAAATCGACCGCCAAGATCGGTCCGACGCCGAGCCGTTTAAGTGTCGCGACCACGGCCAGCCCGATCGCTCCACAGCCGACGACAATGGGAATTTCGCGCGTGGTTAGCGCAGCCCGGTAGGCAGCCGACCAGCCCACCGAAATACCATCGGCCAAGCACACCATCTCGCTTGGTAAATCCGAACGGATGACGCGCGCGAGCGCCTCGTCTAGCAACAGAAACTCGCCGAAACCGCCTGGTGAATCCGGGTTTTGGCCGATGATCTTGCGGCCAGCGGAGGTGCGCAAAATCGGGAGCGAGGAGACCCGCGTGCCTAGCGGAATGAGGCGTTCGGTCCCGGGACCGTAATCTATCACCTCTGCGCAATATTCATGGCCCATGACGATCTCGGCGTTCTGATCGTACGTCGTCATGCCGCTATCGTCGTAGGCACCTGCCTCAGGATGATCCATGTAATGGATATCGGAAGCGCAGATGCCGCAGGCGAGTGAGCGCACCAGAAGTTGCCCTGCGGCGGGCTTCGGGTCGGCGATAATCCGAACATCTACATGGCCATGTTGCAGCACTGCGGCGCGCATGTTTGCCCCCTCCCTTACAAGCCACGCGGATCAATGACGCTGCGAACAGGTGCTAACGGCCCGGACATCTGCGCGACCGCCCGCGCGACATCGTTCAGACCGATCCTGTTGCTAAGCCACTTCTTCACATCGACCGTGCCTTCTCCGATGGCACGCAGGGCCAGCGCCATGTCCTGGTCCTCCTCGCCGGCGGCGAAGTGGATGGTCAATCGCTTGTTCTGCGCGGCGAAGACGTAGAAGCTGTCCTGCTCCATGCAGTAGCCGCCCATCACGATCCGCGCGCCGAAGCCGACCCCGGCGATAATCTGCGGCAGCAGTCCGGGCTGGCCAACGCATTCGTAGACGATGCTCGCCCGCCGGTCGCCCGCCTCCGGGATCGGCGCATAGGGCGAAAGCTCGCGCGGATCGACAACTATGTCGGCCCCCATGGCCAGGGCGACCTCGCGGCGCGAGGCATGAAAATCGGCCGCGATGATCGGAGAGATGCCCATCAGCTTCAAGCCTGCGATGACGCCGAGCCCGATGGCGCCGCAGCCAACGACCAGCGCGGTATCATCCTTCGTCGGCTGTCCCCGGCGGGCGTGCTCCAGGCCGACCGCCAGTGGCTCGATCATCGCGGCCATGTCGTCCTCGAGATCGTCCGGGATTTCCATGAGGCTATTTTCGTCGAGCAGCATGAGCTCGCCCCAGCCCCCGGGACACTCATGGCTAAAGCCGATAATCTTGTGCGTGCCGTTCTGGCGCATCACCGGCACCGAAGTGACCCGGCGTCCGGTGCGCACCGGACGCAGGCTGCCGGGGCCGTAGTCGATGATCTCGCCGACATATTCGTGACCGGGCACGAACGGCCGGGCAAAGTCGAGATCGGCATACGGCCCGCCGAACTGGCGGGACAGGTCGATAACGTTCTGGCCGGCGTGGAGGAAATGCTGCTCCGACGCGCACATGCCGCAGCTGTGCGTCCGGACCAGTGCCTGCCCTTTTGCGGGAACCGGATCCGGCATGTTGCCGACGCGTACCGCGCCCGCCTCGATATATGCTGCCTTCATGGTTGTTCGCTCCCAGGTGTCGGCTCTCGGCCACATCCATGAGTGTCAATTTACCGCGTTACCGAGGTATAAATCCATTATAATATGGGTCACACTTCTATATCATAATGATATAGCGGTAGAGGGAGCGCTCTGTGGAAATACGGCGGTTGAGCTATTTTGTGCGGGTCGCCGACGACGGCTCGCTGACGAAGGCGTCCGGGGTTCTAGGCGTGGCGCAACCTGCGCTCAGCCGTCAGATGAAGCTCCTCGAACACGAGCTTGGCGTCGCGCTGTTCAAACGTACAACCTACGGAATGCAGCTAACCGAGGAAGGCGAGTATCTCCGCGCGTCGGTAGCAGTTCACCTACGTGCGATTGATTTGGCTCTGCGTAATGTGCGTTCATTCAAGTCGCAGATCGAGGGGACGTTCGCGATCGGCATGCCGACCGGCATCCTCGACCGGATCGCGATTCCGCTCATCGATCGCATGGCGACCAGCTTCCCGAACATCCGGCTTCGAATCATCGAGAGCCGCACCGGCAGTCTGGTCGACATACTTAATCGAGGGATCATCGACTTCGCCGTGGTGGAGAACGGCTCGCGCGACGATCGGTTGAAAGACACTGTGCTGTGTGCCGAGACGCTGCTTCTCGTCGGTGCCAACGGCACTGGCCTCAATGCAGCAGGTTCGATGTCGTTCACCGAAGCAGCGCATCTGCCGCTAATCCTGCCGCTCCACCATCTGGGTGCAAGGAGCCAAATCAACGAGGCGGCAAGCAAACTTCGCCTGACCCTCAACGTCCAGCACGAGGCGGATGCTGCGCGCTTCGTGTTTGAAATGGTCGCGACGGGCAAGGGCTTCACTATGCTGCCTGCGTCGCAAATCTCGCACGCGAAACGCGAGCAGGTGGAAGTCTGCGCAATCACCGAACCTGCATTGCCGATTACCACCTACTTTTGCACCCGCAAGAACAGCGTCGCCGTGAACGGACAGATCGAGCAGACGGTGTTCGACATGATCCTCGAAATCCTTGCCGAACAGGGAGACTGAAGCATTTGCGAACCACGTTTGATACGTCCGACGCTCCGCAACCCGCTCCCAATCGAAGGCAATACCGTTTCGCTATGGAGCGCTCACGAACATTGTAGTGGCCCCGCTGCAGGCAAGCTGGATAGGATTGAGAGCGACACGGCTTCGCAACCGCAGAAGCCCGGCAATCGGCCTCCTACGAGATCAGCCGACGGATAATAGGGCGAGGCTAGTGGCGTGAATCCTTTGGGCATTGACATGCAGACAGTGTTTGCACTCCCGCCGGTTGAGCATGTGCGGCTCGCAGCAGACCTCGGCTGCGGCTCGATTTCCACCGGCCTGCATGCGTTTCCGTTCAACCCCGAAGGTTATTCGCAGGTCTCGCTCGGCGACGATCCGATTGCGCGCCGGGAGATGATCGCGGTCATGCGTGACCTCGGTGTCGTCATCGGCCTCGGGGAAGGATGCAACATCCGGCCTGGCATGGATATGAGCGTTTATGCCCCTGACCTCGACATCCTGTGCGAACTGGGGGTGAAGCTGGTCAACGCCGTGAGCCTAGATCCCGATCTGTCGCGCAGTTTTGACCAGTTTGCCCGGTTCGCCGAAATGGCTGAGGCTCGCGGCATGCGCAGTTCGGTGGAGTTGTGCCCGGCGCTGACGATACCCGATCTTGAAACCGCCCTGCAGGTCGTCCGCCATGTCGGCCGGCCCGGCTTTGGGCTGTTGATCGACACGATGCACCTCTGCAGCTCGGGAAGCGGGGCAAGGGAGCTTGCCGCGCTCGATCCCGCGATGATCTTCTACGTGCAGATTTGCGATGCCTTGCTGGCGCCCCAGGGCAGCGACTATTCGGACGAGGCGTCGAACCGGCTATCACCCGGCGAAGGCGAACTCCCACTGGCGGCCCTGCTTGCGCAAATCCCCCGCGACGTGATCATCAGCGTTGAAATGCCACAGAGAAGAAGGGCAGACGCGGGAGTAGGGCCGAGGGAACGTGCCGCGCAGGCGATCGACGCGACCCGCCGTCTCCTGTCGCTCCGCGAAGGCAACGCGTGAGGAGGGTGCCATGGCGATGACACTCTTCGATGTCACCGTGCCGAGTTTCCAGCAGATTGTGAGAGGTCTGCAGGGTGCGTTCGAAACGGCGCGCATCCACGCGCAGGCAAGCGGCCTCGATCCCGACATGCTGGCGGGTTGGCGACTGGCTGACGACATGTACGACCTTCGCATGCAGGTCTTGCGGGTCGCCAGTCATTCGCGGGGGGCGCTCGACGATGTGCAGCGCGGCACATTCACGATCCCGGGCCGCGATGCGCTGGACTTCGAATCGATGCGGCAGGTTCTGGCGGACGCCGAGACGGCGGTTGGAGGCTGGACGCGCGAAGCAGTCGAGGCGCTGGCGCCACGCAAGGTGATCTTTGATACCGGAAGTTCGCCATCGACCTTCACCGGCGAGGCATTCCTTCTGTCGTTTTCGCTGCCGAACTTCTACTTTCATGCTGTGACCGCCTACGACATCCTCCGAGCGAATGGCGTTCCCATCGGCAAGCGCGACTATCTCTCAGGCATGCGTTACAGACTCGGGTGATGCTGTCCTGACCCGCCACGAGCCCAGCGGGACGTGGCGTACTACCGTCTCCCTAACAATTGCAGATGCTGCCGCATGCGCGCCCGCCCGCCCTCCGTCCCGGTCAACAAGGCGTGCACATTGGCGATTCGAATGAGAGCTCTTTCGGCGGGTTCTGCCCGGACACAGGGAGGCATGGAGCGACGAGTTCTGGTGAGACCGGACATTCAAGCGCTTGTTGCCGAATGTCGTGAGTTGGTCGTAAGCTGCCTGATGATTCCATCTCGGCAAGGAGCCACTTTCCTGTATTTCGCTCTCCGAAGCGGCAATTCTGTAATCGGCCTAACTTACGTCATAGCGCTCCGAGGTATTCAACGGCGATATCGGCCATCGATGCGCATCGATCCGGTCAACGAATGGAACCCGCTCGTCGTTTGCTGGAACCCGGTGTTCAACGAGGAATGGAAGGCCGGGCTTCCATTCCAAAGCGCGATCGTCATGCAGATCGCCCGCTCGATCTCGGACACAACACGCTCCAGACGGGCGCCCCCCCGCCGAATTCAACAGGTCGCCATCGAGCGCGTCATACCGCCGCCGGGCGGCGCGGCGTCGAACCTAGCGCGGACAATCGGCACGCCGGCCATCCTGAAACCCAGCACCCAGGATCTCTCAGCGTCAGCTGTTCGTCCAAGAAATCGAAGCCATATTACGGTGATTGCTGTGTAAAACGCTATCAAATGAGCCCCTCGTTATGCGGCAATCCTCGCCTTCAGTGGGGTTCTGTAGCCAGCTCGGCGTTGGGGACACCTCATTGGCCGTTGACAATTCCGACAACAGATTGCATCTATGTTAGATAATCGAACATGAGGTCTGTTATGAGTGCGGACATCGAAGAGCAGCGAAAGCGGTTCAAGGAAAAGTCGGCGCTGCTTGTGCAGGAGCTGCAGGCCTGGTTTGAGGAGGAGATCGCGCCGATCGACGGATCACCCCCGCCGCCCGCACCTGCCGGCGCTGGCGGATCGATCGTCGGGATGCGCCCAGCTATCGATTCCAAGCGGATGGTGGATGCGGCCCGGGTAACCCGCGCCGTGCTGGACATCGAGCTTCCGCCCGAGATCATCAAGCGCGGCGGCTATGAGAGCTGCGAGGAAATGATCAACGACCTGATGCCGAAGCTCGAGCGCGTCTATACCGGCGAGTTGAAGGTCAAGAAACGCCGCCCGGCCAAAGTTGCCGAGCTGGCTTGAGGGATACCCGATGAGTGAAGAGACCGGAAATGGCGGAGGTATTGGTGAACGCCTTCGCAAGGCACGGGAGTTCCTGGAACTGACCCAAGAGGAAGCAGCGACTGCTGTGGGCGTATCGCGCTCGGCGTTGTCGCTGATCGAGCACGGCCGCCGGAAGGTGGATTCGGAGGAATTGACGCGGTTCGCCAAGGTCTATGGCCAGTCGGTCGATGCGTTGGCCGGGGTCTCGCCACTGCCTCCGCTGCCAGAAAGCGTCAAGGCGCTCGCCCGCGCGGCGACCGAATTGTCGGCGAACGACCGCGACGAACTACTGCGTTTCGCCGAATTCCTGCAAGCCCGGTCTCCCAAGGTCAGCGGCAATGGCTAGGTCGCCGGCGGCCGCCGCACGCCTCGAGGCCGTCGCCGCCGCGAACCGGCTTCACGCCGATCTCGATCTGCGCCGCCGGGTGAGTGAAGGGCAGGGCTTTGTCGATGTCTTCGAGGCGATCGGCGACCTGGATATCCCGCTCGTGTTCAAGCCGCTCGATTCCGCGCTCGGGCTTTGCTTGCCCGCACCCTTGCGCGGCATCATGGTCACGACCAAGCGGGGCCTGCATATCCAGCGGTTCACCGCCGCGCATGAGCTCGGCCATGACACGTTGGGGCATGAGGGAAGCGTCGATCAGGAAATCCTCGAGCGCGGTCCCAACTCGCCGTCCGATGGTCGGGATTTGCGCGAAGTCGCGGCGGACGCCTTCGCGGCCGAGTTCGTGTTGCCAAGGTGGCTCTACCGCCACCACATCCAGGCGCAGGGCTGGACCCTCGCGCACGATCTGCGTCTTCCCGAAACCATCTATCAGCTCTCGCTGCGCATGGTCGCGAGCTACGAAGCCACGTGTTGGGGGCTTTTGAGCCATCAGATCCTCCCATATGAACACGTCCGCGAGCTTAGCCGGGCCAAGCTCAGCGACCTCAAGGCTGGCCTCGGCGAGGGGCACAAACCCCGCGATTCCTGGGCCGATGTCTGGAAAGTGACCGCGCGCGACCATGGCGCGACCCTGCTCGGCAATCCTGACGACCTACTCCGCATCGAGCTCGATGAGTCGCCGAGCAGCGGGCAACGTTGGGGCGTCGAGGCGCTTGACGCCCATGATTGGGAATTGCTCACTGACCGGTCGGAGTTTCAGACCTCGCCGCTACTGTACGGCGCGCCGTCGCGCCGCGTCGTCGTTGCCCGCCCGCGCCATGGCGGGCTTGGCCGCATCGAGCTAAATGAGCTTCAACCCTGGACCGCAGATTTGCCCAACGCTCCGTCGTTCGAGATCGCTATTGCCCTCCAAGGATCCGAGCAACCCGGCCTTTCGCGATTCGATCGGCAGCGTCTGGGACTGAACCAATGATTCAGGCCATCCGGGATTTGCGGCCCGCGCTGCTGGCGGTCCGATCTCAAGGCAACCGGCCGACCTGCCTTGCCTTCGCGACATCCGCTGCCAACGAGAATCTTGCGCGCGTCGATGAGCATCTCTCGGTCGAGTATCTGTATTTCCACGCCGTCGCGCGCACGCCGGGGGCGAGCCCTCATGTTGGCACGACAATGGAGGCAGCCGCCGAGGCGCTTTTGCACGATGGCCAGCCGGTCGAAACCCACTGGCCCTATCTCGACGCGATCCCCGTCGGCTGGGCGCCGCCCACCCTTACCGTCCAACCGTTTCGTAGCACGCTCAGGGTCGGCAGGCTGTCATTCGACGAGATAGTTACCGAACTCGACGCCGAGCGACCAGTCGTCCTTGGCCTGCTGATCAGCGACGCTTTCTATGTGCCCTGCCCCGAAGGCCGCGTCGTTCTCGCCGCTGGCGACATCGTGCGGGGCGGCCATGCCCTGCTGGCGATCGGGCATGGCGCGGATCGGGACGGGAGGTTTTTGCTGGTGCGCAACAGCTGGGGCACCGACTGGGGACTAAATGGTCATGCTTGGCTAAGGCAGGACTATGTCGAGAATCATCTGCATCAGACAGCCACAATCGTGACGAGGTAAGGATGGAACTACTTCAAGGCCGAACTATTCCCGAGGTGTGGCTGAAGGCCGTACAGCATGTAGATGCCTGTCCCCGCCACGAGGATTTCGATGTTTTCCTGCACGTCCGCGAGCCGACGGTCCTCGAGGCCAACGACCGCGCGATCTACGAGATCGTCGATGCGTTCTTCAAGAAGCATGGCGCGTACAGCATCCACACCGTTGCCGAGACGATCTTCCCGCTCGATGAATATATGCGGGGCGGGCGCGAAGCCGTGTTCGAGACCTATCCGCCGCGCATCAAGGCGATCCATGCCGCACGCGACGATAAGAATTGGGGCACCTATGCCTATCGGCTGCTGCGGCAGAAGGATCGCGACGGAAAGGTCTATAACCCGCTCAAGGATATGGTCGCGAAAATCCGGGCCCACGGCAAATATAAGGCATCGTTCGAACTCGGCATGGGCCATCCGCTCGAGGAAGACATTCACATCTACGAGGGTGCGACCGATCGCCGACGGCTCTATGGCGGACCCTGCCTCAGTCATCTCAGCATTAAGGTCCATGATGACGCGATCCGGCTGAACGCTACCTATCGATCTCACTATTATGTTAGGCGGTTGTTCGGGAATCTCGTCGGCCTCGGCAGGCTACAATACTTCCTGGCGTCCGAGACCGGCTTAGCGATTGGCGGTCTAACGATCAATTCGACCTATGCGAAGGTTGATCGCGGGGATGGCGGGGGCTGCGGCGGCCGTTGGACGAAGCCTGATGTCGATGGGCTTATCGCCGAATGCGCGAGGATCCATGACAGCGTGCAGGAGCAAGAGGACGCATTGGCATGACGGACGTGACGAGCATCGTGCGAGACCTGCAATGGCACCAACTAGTTCATGATGATGCCTATCACCGCGATATCGCTTCGATGCCGCCGGCGACGCGGATGAAGCATTTCGCGCTGCATATGGCCAAATATGCCGCTTATCTCCTCGATGCGGACGACCGCGGTGATACGGCGCTTGCACAACGGGCGTTGATCGACGCCTTCGCCATCATCCTCGCGATCGGCAACACGCTGGGGCAAGACCTATCTCGCGACTTGGCGGGCCGCAACGTCGATGCCAGCGGCAATAGCGAGGGGGCCCCGGTGCCGGTATGGCGCGTGTTCGTCAAAGAGACGGGCGCTCTGGCTAAGGCCTGCGAATCGCTCGATCATATCGAGGACTTGCCATTCAAGGCGTTGATGAAACAGGCCAATACGGCTCTCGCTGCGGTTGTGCTGCACGGCGTCAGCCAGCACGGCATGGACATCGTCCCCGCCTATAAAAAGCGGCTGCGCGACGTCGAGAAGCGCTCGCCCTTCGACGATTTCATCCAGCAGCGCCGGCCGGTCCGGAACGACGATGTTCTGGGGTAGCGAGAAGCTCGCCCGCGAGCTCCCGAAGTTTATCCCAAGCTACGACGCGAAGCGACTGGATGGCGCGGCGTACCGGCTGAGCGTCGGCGAGGAAGTTTATGTCTCGCCGACCGGTCAGCCCGGTGACCTCCGCAATAAGGCCAAGACCCAGCTCACGTCCGGCGCGGGGTTCACGGTTCCGCCCGGTCAGTTTGGCTTTATCCTAACCGAGGAGGAGATCGAAGTGCCTGCGGAAGCGCTGGCGCTCATTTCGATCCGGGCAAGCTACAAGTTCGCAGGGCTGGTCAATGTCTCCGGGTTCCACGTTGACCCAGGCTTCAAGGGCAAGCTGCTCTTCTCGGTGTTCAACGCCGGGCCCAATGCAGTGCACCTGTCGCGCAACGAGGAATGCTTTTTGATCTGGTATGCCGACCTTGCCGAGGCGGGGCCGGCCCAGACCAAGGTCGGCTACGCCAATATTCCTTCGCACCTGACTGGCCCGCTTGCCGCCGGCATCCAGTCCTTCGCCGGACTCGAGAGCAAGATCAGCGAGACCGAGAAGAAATTGACCGACCGCGTCACGACGCTCGAGCGCGAACAGGCCGTATTCAAATGGGGATTAGGGTTGGCGGCGGGCGTGGTGCTGACGCTCGGGCTCAAGCAATGCGGGATCGATCGCCCACCCGACCGGGCTAATGCGGCAATCACCGCCAATGCCAGCCAAAGCGCGACGAACGCCACTGCAGCCGACCAGAACAGCTTGACGAACGCGAACTGAAAGGAGAGAGCGAGCGTCGCCCGGATCGGGCTCAGTCGAGTACGACGCGATGCGGATGTGGGCGGCGGCGCCCGATCGCTCCGACCAATCTGGTACAAGATGCAAGCAACCGAAGTCTTTGATCTCTATTGGCAATTCGCGGCCGAGCGGCAGCGTGTCTATTTCAGGCGCCTAGCTGATCCGATCGGCCCATGGACGGATGACGAAGTTCTGGCGAGCCATAGATTCACCAATAGCTACCGGGCAAGCGACCGCGTCAGTCAGTATCTCATCCGCGAGGTACAATACCGGTCCGATCGACCGGGCACGCCCGACGAGCTTTTCTTCCGCACCATCCTGTTCAAGATTTTCAACCGGATCGATACCTGGGAGGCGCTCGAGGCGAAGCTCGGACCGCTGACATGGGCCGATTCCGACCTCGACCGCATCAACGCGACCCTCGACGCGCTGATGCGGTCAGGACGCCGTATCTATTCAGCAGCCTATATCATGCCCTCGCCGCGATATGGCCATGCGCGCAAGCACGCCAACCATCTCACCCTCATCGCTCATATGATGGAACAGCGGCTTCCGCAGCGGCTGCAGCAATTGCCTACGCTCGATTCAGTCTATGAGGCGCTCCTTCGCTGGTCGGGCATTGGCCGGTTCCTCGCTTTCCAATACGCTATCGACCTCAATTATTCGGCGTTGCTTGACCACGACGAAGCCGGCTTCGTCGTGGCGGGACCGGGCGCGCTCGACGGCCTGGCCAAATGTTTCGAGGACCTGGGCGGCCAAAGCCCTGAGGAAGTGATCCATTGGATCTGTGACCAGCAGGAGGGCGCCTTCGCAGCCCGCGGGATCGATTTTCAAACGCTCTACGGCCGCAGGCTCCAGCCGATTGACTGCCAAAACCTGCTATGTGAAATCTCGAAATATGCCCGCGTGTCCCATCCACAGTTCGCGGGGATCAGCGGGCGGACGCGCATCAAGCAGAGTTTCCGGGCGACGACCACACCGATCCCGGCGCCGATGTTTCCGCCGAAATGGGGGCTCGATGTGACCAAGGCTGATCTGACCGCGCCGACGCTCTGCATGCATAAGCGAAGCCTTTTCGCATGACCGCGACCGCCCCGTTGCCGCCCAATGCGGCCCCGCCCACTCCGCCGCCGGCCAGGCCCACCGGAGGATCAGCCAGCCCGACGCCTTCGACAGCCACCGCTTCGACCGCGCCCGAGGCCTTTTGGCCTATCCGCGGAAGCGCACTCATCGTCACGATCATCGCCTGCGTGACGGCGATCATCAGCATCGTCGTGCTGGTCCGCCGCTTGCCGGACGCCCAGCTACTTGGGCTCGTTCTGGCGCATGGTCCGGCGATCGTTGGCATTCCTGCGGCCGCCTTGCTTAGCCTCGCCATCGTCGCCGCGGCACGCTGCATCGGCGGCGCTGCGACGGTCCAGGTCATGGGCCTGCGCGCCGAAGGGGCGACGGCGACATTGCTACTATGGATCGCCGCCTTTCTCACCTGTGTCTTGGCCATTCGCGCTTTGTGGTAGTCAGTCAGTGTTGATCGGGATTGGCATTGACATCTTGCAGATCGAACGGTTTCGCCGTTCGCTGGCGCGATTTGGGCGCGGCTATCTTGAAGAAGTGTTCTCTGACGAGGAACTGGCACGGTCCCGGGTTCCCGATAATCTGACCGAGGCAGCCTTCTACGCGCGCGCCTTCTGTGCCAAGGAAGCCTGCGCCAAGGCACTCGGGACCGGGATCGACGAGACTGTCGATTGGTACGATATCTCGGTAGATCAATCGACGTTGCCGGCGACGATCACACTCCTTGGCGGTGCGATAACCAGGTTGACAGCTCTAACGCCAATTGGCTTCCAATCTGCCATCTCGGTTGACGTCGGAAGCAAGAATGGCCTGGCACAGGCGTGTGTGCTGATATCCGTTGTACACCAAGATCGGGCAGTGAGTGGCTAGCGCAACAATCGGCCGCAGTTAGTGCGTCGGGATCGCCTTCGAACGGCTATGGAGCACGAAGCAGTCTCATCGAATCCTGATGAACGAAAGGCAGGTATCAGGCAGCCCAATTTCGCCCCCGAACGGCGGGTATGTTAGCGGGACTTGTCCATCAAGAGAGCAGCCTTCACCAGCACCTACCGATGCAGCAGATTCCAAATCTTACAGCGAGGGCGCGACCTGAATTTAAGTCATAGCGCTCTGAGGTATTCAACGGCGGCAATAGGCGGCTCGATGCGGAGAAGTGCGGCCCTAGCGTAGTAGAAGCGGCAACTCATACTCATCGCTTTCGTCCTGCTTGGGGCACCATATTCTGGAAACCAGCGGGAAAGCTGGGTTTTGACAGACCCCATAGG
>JASGGS010000108.1:0-13213 GCA_047602685.1 Sphingobium sp. | reverse complement strand
CTCGCCGCCCGACAATTCGGTCGCGGGGCGCGCGGCGAGATGGGCGGCGTCGGCGCGGCGGAGCGCCTCGGCCACCGCCGCCGCGTCGTCCGCGCCCATGCGGGACAGGGGAGCGAGATGGGGCAGGCGGCCCAGCGCCACCAGCCGCTCGACGCTGAGCGGCCAGTGCAATGTCTGGCCCTGCGGCAGATAGGCGATGCGGCGGGCGAGGTCGCGCGCGGGCATGCGGGCGATGTCCTGCCCGTCGACGCGCACCGATCCGGCGGCCAGCGGGGCGAGGCCCAGCAGGGCGCGCACCAGCGTGGACTTGCCCGCGCCATTGGGGCCGATGATGCCGACCAGATGGCCGGGATCGAGCGTGGCGCCGACATCCTCCAGCACCGGGCGCCTGCCCAGCCGGACGGAGACGGACTGGAGGGCGACGCTCACCACAGGCGGCGCTCCCGGATCAGGTGGACGAGGAAGACGGGCACGCCCAGAAAGGCGGTGACGACGCCCAGCTTCAGCTCGCTGCCGGTGGGGATGAGGCGCACGGCGATGTCGGAGACGGTGAGCAGCGCCGCGCCGCCGAGGACGGAGGGGAGCAGCAGCGAGGACGGGCTGCGGTCGGTCAGCGGGCGGATGAGATGGGGCACGATCAGGCCGACGAAGCCGATGGACCCCGCCACCGCCACCGCGCCGCCCACGCCGATGGCGACGCCCAGCAGCAGGCGGATGCGCGTGCGGCGCAGGTCCACGCCCAGCGACCGCGCCCCGTCCTCCCCCAGCGACAGCGCGTCGAGGGCGCGGCCGTCCGCAAGGAGCAGGGCGGTTCCCGCGACGATGCAGGGCAGCGCGATCAGCACATGGTCCATGGACCGGTTCTCTATGGACCCCATGAGCCATGTCATGATCTCCATCGCCGCGAAGGGATTGGGCGAGAGGTTGAGGGCAAGGGTGATGCCCGCCCCCGCCAGCGTCGATACCGCGATGCCCGCGAAGATGAGGCCGAGCGGACTGTCCGACCGCCCCGCCAAAGCGAACAGCAGCAGGAGCGCGCCGAGGCCCGTGGCGATGGCGAGGAGGGGCAGCATCGCGGCGTGCCACCCCGCCAGCCCGAAATAGAGGGCGATCACCGCGCCCAGCGCGGCGCTGTTGGAGGCGCCGAGCACGGACGGCTCCGCCAGCGGATTGCGCAGATAGCCCTGCAGGACGGCGCCCGCGAGGCCCAGCATCGCGCCGACCAGCAGCCCCGATATCAGGCGCGGCAGGCGCAGGTCGAGGAGGATGGTGCGCGCGACCGCATCGCCGCCGCCGCCCAGCGCCGCGATCAGGCGCGCGGGCGGGATCGGCACGGGGCCGGTGCCGAGCGATGCCAGCGCCGACAGGAACAGCAGCAGGGTCAGGACGGGCAGGAGGAGGGGATGGCGGGCGGGCATCGTCGTCACGCGCGGCCCCGGCCCTGCCCCGCCGCGGGCGCGAGCCGGGCGGGAGGAGAAGGAGGAGGAGGAGGAAGAAGAGGCATGGATGCCGGAACAGGTCCGGCGTGGCGAAGGGCGATGCTTGCGCGCCCCGCCGCCGCCGCTATGGAAAGGCCATCATGCCGACCAAAGCCGCAACGCGCGTCCTCACCGCCCTCGGCGCGGCCTTCGCGCTGGCGTCCGCCGCGCCGCCGCGTCCCCAGCGGGTGGTGTCGATCAACATGTGCACCGACCAGCTCGTCGTGCTGCTGGCCGACCGGGACCAGATAGCGGGCCTCGGCCCCAATGCGGCCCGGCCGGGACTGTCCGCCGTGGCGCCGCGCGTGAAGGGGCTGCCGGTGCTGGGCCGGTCTGCGGAGGAGATACTGGCCGCCCGCCCCGACCTGGTGGTGGGCAGCCCGGCCACGGGCGATCCGCGCCTGCGCGTGCTGCCGCCCGGCAGCTATCGCGTCCTCGACGTCCCGTCCGCCGACACTTACCGGCAGATAGCCGCTTCCATCCGGCAGGTGGCGGGCGCCCTCGGCCATGCCGGGAGGGGCGCGGCGATGATCGCGCGGATGGAGCGGGACCTGGCCGCCCTGCCCCGCGCTCCGCGCGGCAAGGTCGCCGCCTATTATCAGCGGCGCGGTTATATGACCGGCACGGGCACGCTCGTCGACGATCTGATGCGGCGCGTCGGCCTCGCCAACCTCGCGGAGCGGCTCGGCAAGCCCGCCCTCTCGCGGGTCTCGCTGGAGGAGATGGTCGCCGCGCGGCCCGATTATCTGGTCGTCGAAAGCGCGACCGACCGCGTGACGGACCAGGGCACGGAGATGCTGCATCATCCGGCGCTGCGGGGCATGAAGCGCCTGTCCGTGCCCCAGGCATGGACGGTGTGCGGCACGCCCTTCTATGCCGATGCGGCACGGGACCTGGCGCGGCAGATCAGCGCTCGCTGACATGCGTCCTCCAGTCGAGCCGGGCCTGCCAGCCCAGCCGCTCCAGTTCCGGCACGTCCGTCTCCTCCTCCGGCCAGCCGAGGCACAGCAGCGCGATCAGGCGCCAGCCCGGCGGTACGTCCAGCAGGGCGGCGACGAAGGCGGGATCGACGATGGAGACCCAGCCGAGCGCGATGCCCCGCGCCCGCGCCGCCAGCCAGAGCGTGTGGATCGACAGCACCACGGAATAGGCCCGCGCCTCCGGCATGGTCGCCGCGCCCAGGCCGCCGCCGATCGCCGTGCCGTCGTCGCAGAAGACCGCCATCACCTCCGGCGCGCTGTCGAGGCCGTGCAGCTTCAGCCCGGCATAATGGGCGCGGCGTTCCGGCGCGATGCGCTTGCCCGCCTCCGCCGCCTGCGCGTCGGCATGGGCGGCGAGGGCGGCGCGCAGATCGGCCGAGCGCAGCCGCACGAAGCGCCAGGGCTGCGAATTGCCGACGGAGGGCGCCATCTGCGCCAGCGCCAGCAATTCCTCGGCCGCGCCGTCCGGCAGGGGATCGGCGCGGAAGCGGCGCACGTCGCGCCGCCAGCCGATCAGCGCGGCCAGCTCCTCGCGAAAGGCGGCATCGAAGCGCATGGGTCCTGTCCGCCGCCTCCCCGTCGGTTCGTCAATAGGACAGCCGGATGCCGCCATAGGCCGCGCGGTCCAGCGCATTCGTGCCGTAGGTCATCTGATAATATTTGTCGAACAGGTTGGTGACGCGGCCATAGACCTCGATCCTGTCCGTCAGGCCATAGGATGCGAGCAGGTCCACCACGGCAAAGGCGCGGGTCGGGCCGCCGAAGCTGGCGGTCGTGTCGATGCCGCTGCGATAGCGGGCGCGGGCGGTGAGGGACAGGCGCTCCACCGGAGTCAGCGTGACGGCGGTGCTGCCCGAATGGCGCGGGCGGCCCTCGTCCGCCGTGTAGACGCCGGTCTCGTCCGGGTCGGCCTTTGCATCCAGATAGGTGAAGCTCTGCCGTATCTCCACGCCCGTCACCGGGGTCAGGACGAAGGCCGCCTCGACGCCCGATTTGCGGGTGCGGCCGAATTGCGCATAGCCGCCATAGCCCATGGGACCGCCGAAGCTGTCGAAGACTATCTCGTTGCGCGTCCTGCCGAAGAAATAGCTGAACTGCGCGGAGAAGCGCTCGAAATCGATGTCGACGCCGACATCGCCGCCCTCGCTCCGCTCCACCTTGAGATTGGGATTGCCATAGGTCGGGTCGAAAAGCTGGTAGAGGCCGGGCGCCTTGGCCCCGCTGCCATAGCTGGCGCGCAGCTTCACCCTTTCCGTGCCCGCGAGACCGGGGATGAGCCAGGCGACGGTGCCGCGATAGGTGCCGAAGCCGCCGAAGCGGCTATTGTCGTCGATGCGCGCCGCGCCGGTGACGGTGAGGTTCCGGACGGGACGCAGGGCCAGTTCGCCATAGGCGGATTTCGTCTCGACGCGCGCGTCGAAGGGGATCGGGGCGCCGCTGAAGAAGTCGGCATTGAGCTGCGCGGTCTTCTCCCGCTCCCAGTTCGCGCCCGCGGATATGGCCCAGAGGCCCGCATCATAGCCCGCATCGACATGGGCGTTGTCGCGCGTGCCGCGGAAGATATTGCCGTAGGGGAGGGCGAAGCTGCCATATTGGCGGCGTACCGACTGGTAGCGGTTGACGCCCGCATCGGCGTGGAAGGCGCCGTCCGTGCCGCGATACCGCGCCTGCGCGCCGACGGCATGCTCCTGCTTGCGCAATATGTCGGCGCTGTCGGAGGTGGCGTTGTCGAGGTCGGTCAGCGACTTCTGCCACAGGCCGACCAGCGCGAAGGAGAGCGTGTCGGTCGCCGCGAGGCCGAGGCGGCCGGAAAGGCCGTAGCGCCAGTAGCGGTCATCCTCCCGGATCGGACCGGTCGCGGTCGCCGGGTCGGCGAGGGAGGGGCCGTCATGCCGGTATCCCGTCGCGGTCAGGCGGAAGTCGACGGGGCCGGACTTGCCCAGCACCGACGCGCCGCCATTGACCGTGCCATAGGAGCCGCCTTCTCCCTCCGCGCTCAGGCGCACGCCGTCCTCGGTCGCGCGGCGGGTGACGATGTTGACGACGCCGCCGATCGCGTCGGAACCGTAGAGCGAGCTTTGATTGCCGCGCAGCACCTCTATCCGCGCAATGTCGGCGGTGGTGAGATTCTCGGAGGCGAACTGGGTGGAGGGCTGGCTGGGATCGCCCAGGCGGATGCCGTCGATCATCCACAGCACCTGGTCATTGTCCGAACCGCGCAGGCTGACATTGGTGCTGTTGCCGGGCCGGTCGGTGGAGATTTGCACCCCGGCGAGGTCCTGCAGCGCGTCCTTCACGAAGAGGATCTGGCCCTGCTTCAGGTCCCGCGCCGTGACGATGCTGAGCGCGCTGCCGATCTCGCGCGGTTCGCGGGCGACGCGGCTGGCGGTGACCACGATGTCTGCGGCGTCGTCCGGCGCCGTGTCGGCCAGCGCGGCCGTGGAGACGCCGGCGAGCAGCATCGCGATGGACATGGATGTCGTCTTCATAGTCTTCTTACCCCCGCGCCGTGTCCGAGCTTCGGCCGGGGCGTGCCGTCCGGGGCGCCGCCTGCCCGGAGGGAGGGGCAGTCGTCCGAACGGTCGGCCATGGGGAATGGCGGGCGGGCGCATGGCGCCCGCCATTCCAAGGCCGCGCGGCCCCGCGGCCGCATGCGTTCGTCGCTCAGACGGAAGAACACCGTGCCCCGGCCAATCCCTGGACCATGGGCAAGAGCGACCCTGCGCCGGCAGGTCTCCTGGCTTGCGGGTCATGACGCGATGCGCTGGCCTTCCCGGACTGGCGTCCCGTGGCTGCCTCCCTGCCCGTCGGGCGGAGGCGTCGCGCATCGCGCTCGCCGCTCACAGTTGCAGGGACAGCCGCGGCTTTGGACGCCTGCCGGCATCCGCACCGCCTTCCCGTTTTAAGCCCCTTCCGGGGCACCGGCGCGATCATCGGGCCGTGCCGAAGGCGTGGCCCGGCGCGCGGCATAGTCCCGATGTCCGCCGCCGCCAAGGCCATAAGCCGGGCGCGGACGCGGGAAGGCCGCAGGCTGTGACATGCTTTCCACAGCAGGCCCGCGCATCCTATGGCTGGCGTTCCCCATCCGTTCTGATATGGACGCGTCATGGCGAAGGCGAAGCGGAAATATGTGTGTCAGCAATGCGGGGCGCAGTCTCCCCGCTGGCAGGGGCAATGCGACGATTGCGGCGGCTGGAACACGCTGGTCGAGGAGGCGCCCGCGACCGCCTTCGCGATGCGCCACGACCTTCAGGGCGGGGGCAGGGCGATCACCCTTATGGGCCTCGACAGCGACATCGCGCTGCCGGAGCGTTTGCCGACGGGCATAGCGGAGTTCGACCGGTCGCTGGGCGGCGGGCTGGTCAGCGGATCGGCCACGCTGATCGGCGGCGATCCGGGCATCGGCAAGTCGACCCTGCTCCTCCAGGCCGCCGCCCATGTCGCGCGGGCGGGGCGCCGGGTCGTCTATGTCAGCGGCGAGGAGGCGGCGGACCAGGTGCGCCTGCGCGCCCGCCGCCTGGGCCTGGGCGACGCGCCCGTGGCGCTGGCGAGCGCGACAAGCGTGCGGGATATCCTGACCACCCTCGCGGAGGGGCGGGCGCCCGCCCTCGTCATCATCGATTCCATCCAGACCATGCACAGCGACGTGATCGATTCGGCGCCCGGCACGGTCAGCCAGGTGCGCGAGAGCGCGCATGAGCTGATCCGCTTCGCCAAGGGGCAGGGGTCGGCGCTCATCCTCGTGGGCCATGTGACCAAGGACGGCAGCCTCGCGGGGCCGCGCGTGCTGGAGCATATGGTCGACACGGTGCTGGCCTTCGAGGGCGAGCGCAGCCACCAGTATCGCATCCTGCGCGCGGTCAAGAACCGTTTCGGCGGCACGGACGAGATCGGCGTCTTCGCCATGGGCGAGCTGGGCCTGTCCGAAGTGCCCAACCCCTCCGCCCTGTTCCTCACCGACCGGGAGGAGATGGTGACGGGCGCGACCGTCTTCCCCGCGATGGAGGGGACGCGGCCCGTGCTGGTGGAGATACAGGCGCTGACCGTCCGCATCGCCAGCGGCGCGACGCCGCGCCGGTCGGTCGTGGGCTGGGATGCGGGGCGCCTCGCCATGATCCTGGCGGTGCTGGAGGCGCGCTGCGGCCTCAGCTTCTCCGCCTGCGAGGTCTATCTGAACGTGGCGGGCGGCTATCGCCTCCAGGACCCGGCGGCGGACCTCGCCGTGGCGGGCGCGCTGATATCGGCGCTGACGGAGCGGCCCATCCCCTCGGACACCGTGCTGATGGGGGAGATCGCCCTGTCCGGCGAAATCCGCCCCGTCGCCCATTCGGGCCTGCGCCTGCGCGAGGCGGGCAAGCTGGGCTTCGCCCGCGCCTGGGCGCCCGCATCCGTCAGGGACGCCCCGCCGGGACTGGCCCTCCACGGCTATGCCGGGCTGGGCGCTCTGGTTGACCGGATGCTTGGACGGAACTAGGTCGCGGATGGTGGAGGGCGGGACGATCGGGGGGCTCGTCATCCTGGACCTGTTTCGGGGGCCATGGTGCCGCAGGCGGCATCGCGAGAGGCAAGATGGATGCTGAAACGGGTTCGGCATGACGGTGGAAGTGACGCATGACCGCAATGGACATCATCGTGCTGCTGCTGATGGGCGGCAATGGCGTGATCGGGTTCCGCCGGGGCTTCGTGTGCGAGGCGCTGTCGCTGGTCGGCCTCGCCTGCGCCATCGTCGCCGTGCGCCTGTTCCATGCGCCCTTCGCGGAGATGCTGGCGGGCCTTGTCGGCACGGAGGGCGGAGCGGCGATCCTGGCCTTCGCCCTCGTCTTCGGCGTGACATGGTTCGTCGGCCGCCTGATCGCGCGGCAGATCGGCGGCGGGGTGAAGTCCTCGCTGCTCGGCCCGGTTGACCGGGTGCTGGGCCTGGGCTTCGGCGCGCTCAAGGGCCTCCTGATCGCGACGGTCGCCTTTGTCGGCTTCGCCCTGGTCTATGACAGCCTCTTCGGCGAGGGCGCGCCGCGCCCCGAATGGATGCGCAAGTCGCGCACCTATCCGCTCCTCAACGCCAGCGGACGCGCGATGAGCGAATGGCTGGCCGAGCGCCGCGTCCATGGCGGCCTGATGAGCGTGATCGAGGGGGATGACGCGGCCGGAAACGATGCGGACGCGGCGGCGAACGCGGTCGATCCGGACTGAGAGCGGGACACGGCCGACCAAAAACCGCCTGGGGCATGGGGTCGTCTTTCGTTTCCCGGCCGACGGGCCTAGATAGGCTTTCATGGCCGAAGCGCTCTACACCATCGACATATTGCGCCTCGCCGCATCCACCTCCCGATGGCCGGCCCTTGCCGATCCCCATGGCTCGGCGGAGCGGCGCTCACCCACCTGCGGCAGCCGGGTGCGGATCGACGTGGCGCGCGACGCCGGGGGGCGGGTCGCGGCGCTGGGCGTGGACGTGAGCGCCTGCGCGCTGGGGCAGGCATCGGCGGCGATCCTGGCCGCGCAGGCCGTGGGCCGGGACGGGGAGGAGCTGCACGCCGCCCATGCCGCGCTCGCCGCCTATCTGGGCGGAGCGAGCGAGGCGCTGCCGGACTGGCCGGGCATCCACCATCTTGGCCCCGCGCGCGGATATCCGGCGCGCCATGCCTCGATCCTGCTGGCGTTCGAGGCGGCGGCGGCGGCGCTCGACGCGGCCGCCGCGCAGGGCGATGCCAGGAACCATGCCCATGGCTGAACCGAGCGGCATCGACATCCTGCTGCATGACGGCGTGATCCTGCTGGCGGCGGCGCTGGCCTGCGTCATTCCCTTCCGCCGCCTCGGCCTCGGCGCGGTGCTGGGCTATCTGGTGGCGGGCGCGGCGGTCGGCCCCTATGGCTTCGGGCTGGTCGGCGGCGGCGCGGGCAAGATGGCGATCGCGGAGATCGGCATCGTCCTCCTCCTCTTCCTCGTCGGCCTGGAACTGCACCCCGCGCGCCTCTGGCGGCTGAAGCGGGACATATTCGGCCTGGGCGCGGCGCAGGTGGTGCTGTGCGGCCTCGCGCTCACCGCGATCATCTATTATGCGACCAGCTTCACCTGGGGCGCGGCGCTGGCGCTCGGCCTGCCGCTCGCCCTGTCCTCGACCGCGCAGGTCCTGCCCAGCCTCAAGTCGAGCGGGCGCATCAACTCCCCCTTTGGCGAGCGCGCCTTCTCCATCCTGCTGTTGCAGGACCTCGCCATCGTCCCCCTCATCACCATCATCGCCAGCCTGTCGCGCGCGCCGGAGGCCGCGTCCGGCCCGCCCGGATGGCAGATGGCGCTGCACACGGTCGGCGCCATAGCCGGGCTGGTGCTGGCCGGCCGCTTCGTCCTGCGCCCGCTCCTGCGCCTGATCGGCGGTTTCGGGGAGCGGGAGCTGTTCGTCGCCATCGGCCTGTTCACCGTGCTGGCCGCCGCCGCCGTCATGCATGCGCTGCACCTGTCCACCGCGCTCGGCGCGTTCGTGGCGGGCGTGATGCTGGCCGATTCGCCCTACCGGCACGAGATCGAATCGGATGTGGAGCCGTTCCGCACCATCCTGCTCGGCCTGTTCTTCGTGGCGGTGGGCATGGTCCTCGACATCGGCGTCATCCTCTCCCATCCGGTCTTCATCATCGCCATGGCGCTGATGGTGGTGGCGGTGAAGGCGACGGTCATCGCCCTGATCGTCCGCGCCTTCGGCACCCATTGGGACCAGGCCTGGGGCCTGGGCATGCTGCTCAGCCAGGGCGGCGAGTTCGGCTTCGTGCTGTTCAGCCAGGCGGCGGGGGCGCTCCTCATAGCGCCGGAGGCGGCGACGATGTTCAGCGCCATCGTCACCCTGTCCATGGTCACGACGCCGTTCCTGATGATCTTCGCGCGGCGGCTGGAATTCGGCCGGTCCGCGACGGGCGAGGCGCTGGAGGGGCCGGACGACGCGCCGCCGACGCGCGCCATCGTGGTGGGCTATGGCCGTTTCGGGCAGACGGTCGCGCAGATATTGATGGGCACGGGCTGCGGCGTCACCATCGTGGACAGGAAACCGGCGCAGATCGAGCTGTCCCGCATCTTCGACACGAAGGTCTATTATGGCGACGGCACGCGCATCGACCTGCTGCGCCGGGCGGGCGCGGAGCAGGCCAATGTCATCGCCTTCTGCATGGACGATGCGGGCTTCGACGCGGCGGCGGTGCAGCCGATACTGGAGGCCTTCCCGCAGGCGGCGGTGTTCGTGCGCGCCTTCGACCGGCGCCAGCTCATCGCGCTGGACGGGGCCGAGGTGGCGGGCGTCACGCGGGAGGTGTTCGAATCGGCCATCGCGATGGCGCGCGACGTGCTGCTGGAACTCGGCGCGGACGAGCGGCAGGTGCGCGAGGTCGAGCGGGATTATCGCGACAATGACCGGGAGCGGCTGGCCAGGCAGATCGCGGGCGGCCTGCTGGCGGCGCGGGGCATGAATTTCGGATCGCGGCCGAAGAAGGTCCGGCCGGTGCCCGCCGCCGCGGACGAGCCGGTGGGCGACAATGCATGATGCCGCGCCTGGGATGGCGCACGCATTTTTCGAGGGAGCAAGAAGGGAATGATCCTGTTCGTACTGGGCGCGCTGTCGGGCGCGCTGGCCATCGCCGCCGGGGCGTTCGGGGCGCATGGCGCCGCCGATCCGAAGGCGGTCGAATATCTGAAGACCGGCGGCCTCTACCAGATGGTCCATGCCGTCGCCGTCATCGTGCTAGCGGGCCAGATGCGCGGCCCGGCCTGGCTGCTGCTGGCGGGCGCGGCGATCTTCGCGGGCACGCTCTACATCATGGCGGTGGGCGGGCCGCGATGGCTCGGCGCGATCACGCCCATCGGCGGCACGCTGATGATCCTCGGCTGGCTGTGGGCGGCGTGGAGCTTCTCGCGCGGCTGATCGGGGGCGGGCCGGGCGAGATGCGGGCTGTATCACATTCGCTCATGCGGAGAGATCGATGAACGTTCACTTTGTCATTCATGAGGCGTTTGAGGCCCCCGGAGCGTATGAGACCTGGGCGGAGGATCGCGGTCATGATCTCGCATACTCACGCCTTTACGCTGGAGATATGCTGCCGACGTCGGTCGATGACATAGACTTCCTGATCGTAATGGGCGGGCCGCAAGACCCTGCGACGACGACACAGGCATGCGCTCATTTCGATGCCCGCGCAGAACAAGAGCTGATCGCAAAGGCCGTCGCAGCCAAAAAGGCCGTCGTGGGCATTTGCCTTGGATCGCAGCTGATCGGTGAGGCGATGGGTGCGCCGTTCGAGCACAGCCCCGAAAAAGAAATTGGCAAGTTCCCCATCACGCTCACCGAGGAAGGTCTTGCAAACCCCAGGTTCGCGGAATTTGGGAGGGTGCTGGAAGTAGGACATTGGCACAATGACATGCCGGGTCTGACGAGCGATGCCGTCATTATTGCTACGAGCGAAGGCTGTCCGCGCCAAATTATCGAATATGGCGATCTAGTGTACGGCTTTCAGTGCCACATGGAGCTCACGCCGGAAGTTGTTGAACGTCTGATTGAGGCCGAAAATGAGCTAACCAGGTGGACCGGCCATCGCTTTGTCCAGCAGCCCGACACGCTGCGATCCAACGATTATCGAGAGATGAACGAGAAGCTGTATGGCTTTCTCGACAAGCTCTCGGACGCCTACTCCAAATAGGACCCAGGCAAAAACTGCCATAAGTCCACGGGCACGGCAGGTCTGACGCTTCGAGCGCCGAAAGCAGACAGTCCGCTCCCCACCCATCACGGAAATTCGACCAACCCCGCGCCGGGGCAAGCACCGGCAGCCCCAGCCTCATCCCGTGGTCAGCAGCATTTGCCCCCGCCCGCCCCGCCGAATCGCGCCTGTTCCCGGTTGCGGAAATATTCCGTCCGGCTCATCGGCGCGGCATGGGGGTGGTGGCGCGCCATATGCGCCAGATAGGCGTCATAGGGCGGCTGGCCGACCATCAGCCGCGCCATCTCGCCCAGGCGGCGCAGGAGCGGCCCGCTCATTCCGCCGCCACCGCCTGCGCGGGCGCCTCGTTCGCGCTCGGCCGCTCGTCGCGCAGCGCGGCGATGCAGGTCCGGATCGTGAAGAGGAGGAGCGACAGGACCACCGCCAGGAAGATGGCGCACAGGGCCGCGTCGATGCGGTCGTTGAAGATGATGGCGCGCATCTCCTCCATCGACTTGGCGGGGGCCAGTATCTCGCCCCGGTCCGCCGCGCCCGCGAACTTCGCCGCATGGGCGAGGAAGCCGACGGCCGGATCGCCCGACAGCAGCTTGAGCGATCCGGCGCTCAGCGTGCAGAGGAGCAGCCAGGCGGTGGGCACCACCGTCACCCAGGCGAAGCGCTGCCGCTTCATGCGGAACAGCACGACCGTCGCCAGCATCAGCGCCACGGCGGCCAGCATCTGGTTGGAGATGCCGAAGACCGGCCACAGCGTGTTGACGCCGCCCAGCGGGTCGGTGACGCCCTGATAGAGGAAGAAGCCCCAGCTCGCGACGCACAGGCCCGTGGCGACGATGCCCGGCGCCAGCGACGTGCCCGCGCGGAAGGACGGCACGGCGAGGCCGATCAGGTCCTGGAGCATGAAGCGGCCCGCGCGCGTGCCCGCGTCCACGGCGGTCAGGATGAACAGCGCCTCGAACAATATGGCGAAATGATACCAGAAGGCCTTCATCGCCGCGCCGCCGACCACATGGCTGAATATCTCCGCCATGGCGACCGCCAGCGTGGGCGCGCCGCCGGTGCGCGACACGATGCTGTGCTCGCCCACGTCGCGCGCGGTCTGGAGGAGGATGTCGGGCGATATGGGAAAGCCCATGGCGGTCACGGCCGCCGCCGCGCTGGCGGGGTCCGCGCCCAGCACGGCGGCCGGGCTGTTCATCGCGAAATAGATGCCGGGATCGAGGATCGAGGCGCCGACCAGCGCCATGATCGCCACGAACGCCTCCATCAGCATCGCGCCATAGCCGATGAAGGGCGCGTCCGTCTCGCTCGCGATCAGCTTGGGCGTGGTGCCGCTGGCGATGAGCGCGTGGAAGCCGGAGACGGCGCCGCACGCGATGGTGATGAAGAGGAAGGGGAAGAGGCCGCCCGACCAGACCGGCCCGCCGCCGCCGATGAACTGGGTGAGGGGCGGCATGCGCAGCGGCGGCGCCATGATGACGATGCCGATGGCCAGCGCCGCGATCGCGCCGATCTTGAGGAAGGTGGAGAGATAGTCGCGCGGCGCCAGCAGCAGCCAGACGGGCAGCACGGAGGCGACCGCGCCATAGCCGATCAATATCCAGCAGAGCTGCGCCGGCGTGAAGGTGAAGACCGGCCCCCAGAAGGGCGAGGCGGCGACATTCTGGCCGAAGACGATGGCGAGGATCAGGCCGATGAAGCCCAGTATCGACACCTCGCCGATGCGCGCCGGGCGTATCCAGCGCGTATAGACGCCCATGAACAGCGCCAGCGGCACGGTCGCGGCGACGGTGAACATGCCCCAGGGGCTTTCCGCGAGGGCGCGCACGACGATCAGCGCCAGCACCGCCAGGATGATGACCATGATCATGAAGGCCCCGGCAAGGGCGATGGTCCCCGCCACCGGCCCCATTTCCAGCCGAACCAGTTCGCCCAGCGACTTGCCGTCGCGGCGCATGGAGATGAACAGGACCATGAAGTCCTGCACCGCGCCCGCCAGCACCACGCCCGCGATGATCCACAGCGTGCCGGGCAGATAGCCCATCTGCGCCGCCAGCACCGGCC
>JASGGS010000107.1:0-13383 GCA_047602685.1 Sphingobium sp. | reverse complement strand
TCCCGATGGGTGGTGGGAACAGGTGTGTCTATCGGACGCGACCGCTGGCGTGCGCTGCTCAGCATCTCCAATCTCTTCGACACCCGGCGGGACACTTTCGCCTTCGGCAATCCCTTCACCTTCCGGGCGCAGGCGGAACATACACCCCAGCAGCCGCGGACTTTCCTGCTACGACTGGAACGCAGCTTCTAGGTTGCGCCGCGCGGGTTGCGATTGCGCCCTGCGGGCGGTCAGAATTATGGAGGTGCGATCTCATAGCCGGAGGTTTCGACATCGCATGAAGAAGACTTATCACGGGTCCTGCCACTGCAAGGCCGTCACCTTCACGGCCAGGGTCGATCTCTCCAGCGGCACAGGGAAATGCAACTGCCGGCTCTGCTGGAAGCAGCGGATGTGGAAGACCAACAGGGTCGATATCGAGGACTTCACCCTTCATGCCGAGCCTGGATCGCTCGGCGGATTCATGGGCAGGCATCAGGGCTCGCACCATTTCTGCAGGGACTGCGGCATCTCCACACATACGCATGTCGTCCGGCCGGAAGCGGGCGAGGAATATGTCATGATCCAGGTCGCCACATTCGACGACATGCCGATAGAAGAGCTGCTCGCCGCCCCGCTCAGGATCGTCGATGGCCGCCACGACGAATGGACGACGACGCCGGCTGAGACGCGTCACCTATGACGACCGCAGGGGCAGTTTGACTCACCGTCGGCAAGGACGATCGAGACGCCGATCACCTGATTGGCAAAGCAACATGGAAAGAGGCTCCCGACCGATCCTCCCGGTTCTGGGCGGAAATATTGCCGCCGTGCGCCGCCACAAGTCTCGCCGTGAGCGCCAGGCCCATGCCGGTCCCCGGGCAGCCCGCACGCTTGATAGTCGCGGACGAACGCCAGAATGGCGTGAACAGGCGTTCCTGGTCTTCAGGTGCAAAACCCGGACCTTCGTCTGTAACACTGAACCAGGCGGTCTTGTCGCTTGCCCCTACCTGTACGCTGATGCGGCCTCCGGCGGGACTGTGTTTGCTGGCGTTGGTGAGGAGATTGGTCACGATCTGCGTGACACGGACAGGATCGGCTTGCAGATAAACGTCCTCGTAGGTCTCGAGGATCTCCATGTCATGCCTGGCCAAAAGCGGGCGCAAATCGGACACGACCGCTGCGACGATTTCCGCGAGATTTACCTGACGTCGGTGAAGGGATAGCCGTCCTAGATCCGCTTGCGCCAGTGCATCGAGATCGTTCACGATCTCCAGCAGATGTTCGACCTGTCGCAACAGGCGCGCGGTTTCATCGATGTCGGGCTCGATCACCCCATCCTCGATCCCGTGCAGCCGCCCCTTGAGGATGGTGAGCGGCGTGCGCAGTTCATGGGTCACCCCCGCTGTCATCAGGAGGCACTCGTCTGTCGATGGGCCGCTGGCGACAAGCGCCGGCTCCCGTTCGCTCGTCGCGGGATAGATCATATCGGATACCTTCTTCGTGCAGAGCCGCTCGATGCTATGACGCTTCGGTCCGGCGACCTCGGCGCGGAGCTGGGGGCCCTGCCAGGCGCGGAGCATGCGCCCTGCCGGTTGCCGGTCTGCCGCAGCACTCCGGCGAAGCCGTGGCCCCTGATGCGGGAAGGATGGATGTTTCATGCCGTTTCCGTCGAGATTGATCTGTCGATGGGGAGACGGCACGTGGCCTGAACCACCCTACCTTTAGCGACGCCATTTTTTTAGCTCGGCATCAGCGGCCCCGTGGACCGCGCGGCGGCCTCGATATGATCTCCACCATTTCTCCATCCTACTCGTGCAAGGGAAGGATCGAGGTGAACGCAAAGATGTCGAGAATATTGGTTGTCGAGGATGAGCGGGAAATTGCGGACCTGCTGGTCGCCTATATCGAGCGGGCGGGACTGCAGGTGCTGCGCGCCACGAATGTCTCCGACGCGATCATGATCCATGGTCAGGCGATGCCCGATCTCGTATTGCTCGACATCGGTCTTCCCGGCGGCGACGGCCTCGATGTGCTCGCAGCGATCCGCAGACGGGCCGACACGCCAGTGATCATGCTGACTGCCAATGACGACGATGTCTCCAAGCTCTCGTCATTCCGGATCGGCGCGGACGATTATGTGGTGAAGCCCTTCAATCCCTCCGAGGTGATTGAACGGATCCGCGCTGTGCTGCGGCGGGCGACAGGAACGAAAGAACCCAAGCGGATCGCTATCGGGTCGCTCGAAATCGATCTCGAAGCGCGCCTGGTGAGTTGCCGGGGCGAGGATGGGGCGCCGAAGCGGCTGAACCTCACCCCGACGGAATTCGGGATCCTCGCGCACATGGCGCGCTATCCCCGCCGGGCCTTCTCGCGCGCCGAACTGTTGGAAGCGGCGATACCGGGAAGCGATGCCTATGACCGGGTCGTCGACAGCCATTTGTCGAAGCTGCGTCAAAAACTGGTCGCGGCCGGCTGCACCGACGTCATCGAGCCGGTCCGGGGTGTGGGCTACCGCCTGTGGCTGGAGGGCTGAACCTCATGGCCGATCCCCAGCCCCCTATCGATCCCGCGTCCGAAACGCCCCGCCCTGACGTCTCGCGCACGCGTCGCGGCCGGACCACTGCCAAGGCTGTCGCAGCCCGCCGGACCGACGAAGCCAGCGCACGGGAACGGGACATGTTCATCGCCGGATTGACGCATGAACTGCGCACGCCGCTCGCCATATTGAAAGGAAGGCTTCACGCGCTTGAGGACGGTGTGATCGATCCTGAGACCGGAGAGTGTGGCCGCCTTCTTGAGCAAGTGGACAAGCTGCTGCGGATCACAGAAGGGCTCACAACGCTCGCGAAGGCCCATGCCAGAGAACTGCTTCTCGACCTGCGATGCATTGATCTCTCTCGGGTCGTGGCGATGACTGTTCAGGAGCTGCGGGCCGAAGCTGAAGCGAACTGCGTCAGCCTCCACGAGGCTTATCAGGAAGTGATCGTCGAATGCGACCCGGCCCGCATAGCACAGGGTCTGGGTGCCCTGCTGCACTTCGCCCTTTCCCTTGTTCCGCCGGGCGGCTCGCTCTCCATCAAGTTCGCACCACTTGCCGAACGGGCCGTCGTCATCCTGTCCTCCCCCGACTGGAACCTGGGACCGGACGAAGAACGGCGCCTTTCAGTTCCCACCTGGGAAACAGGGGGGGGCACCAATGGCACTCGGTCAGACGACAATATCGGTCCCGCCCTCGCCGCAGCGCTTTTCAGAGCCCATGGCTGGCAACTCACCACCGAGCATCAAGCAGATGGCAGCACCGCGGCGATCGTCCTTAACTGCCCTCGCAGATGAAAGGGAGAGCGAAGGTTTCAGTGGACAAGCTAACTCCGCCCAAGTCCACAAAAGCCTCATCGATCTTCGACCATTGGCACATGCCGGGTGGCTAGGGTTTTTGCTGAGCAGAAATTCAGAGATGCCCTCTCTTGGCAGCACATTTGACCGGCCTATGGCAGATTGCAAATATGAAGGGCACATCAGGCCTCCGTCATGCGACTCCATTGGTGCACTCGGCCCGGTCAGTTTCCTTGCCGACGGCGAAGGATCCTAGTCCGATCGGCATCATATGCAACTTTCGAGCCCACAAGAACCAGGCGGGTCCGACGCGGCTGCACTCCTTCAGATCGACCCTGGTCGTGACTGAGCCCGCAAGCCAATGCGAATTGAAGCTGGCTCTCGCCCAGCTCCGATCTCGGTCCGTTGATACGATCATCGTCGACGGCGGGGATGGAACGATCCGGGACGTGCTGAGCCTGGTCGGTCCGCACTATGGCGCCAATCTCGGCCTACCCGACCGCCGCCATATCACCGTTGAACCGCGCACCTACGAGTTCAACGATCGCGCTTCCGTCGCCGACGCCTAGCTTATGCAACGTAATGTCCATCTGTATCCGCGCCATAAATCCCATGGCTGCTTGTCGCTCAAATGTTACTATATTGGGATAAAATCTGCCAATTTTAGATATTTACTTTCTGATCACTTTCAAGAAAGTGCCGAAATAGGAGTTAGGCCGTACTTTTTTCAAGTTCCTGGTTTGCCGTCCATCCGTACTCATGAAAGTCACCTCAACGGTTACGGGTGCCAGGGACGGCAAGGCGAAATGAACGGGGGCCACGTTCTGAGCACCATAGCCACCACCAGTTGAAACCAGTTGCGTGCCGAGAAGTGCACCGTTTGTAGAGTAAAGCCTTACCTCTGCGCCGGCCTGCGTATAATGGCCTTTCCCGTCCAGAACCATTACAGACAGGCTTTGCCGTGCCCTCTCAGCCGGAAGATCGTTGCGGAACAGGAAATGCCCGCCGACCGGGCTGTAGCCCCGCATGACCGACAGGTCGATGGCGCCATCACTATTGTAGTCCACCCAGGTGACGCCATGGTCTCCGGCATTCAGCATTGGATAGGCATCGATCACATTGGTGAACTTCCTGCCATCATCGTTGTGGAACAGGGCGTTGGCCGGTGTCTGCTGCCCCGGTTCGCCATGATAGGAAGTGATGAAGAGGTCGATATAGCCGTCATTGTCATAGTCGCCCCAGGCCGCCCCGACAGCGTGGTTCTCGACATCCAGCCCCAGTTGCGGTGCGACATTGACGAAAGTGCCGTCACCAAGGTTCCGCCAGAGCACGTTCTTGCCATAGTTGGGCACAAAAATGTCCAGATTGCCGTCATTGTCGTAGTCGCCCACGGCGCAGCCGACACCGCCTTCCATCTTGTCGCGGCCGGCCATGGCCATGCCCAGCCGAGGAGCGACGTCGACAAAGCCCTTGCCCTTCTCATTATGGAATAAAGAGTCCGTCTGCCCGGACTGATTGGCCAGGAACAGATCCAGAAATCCATCCTTGTCATAGTCGAACCAGCAGGCGCCGACGGTGGATTTCCTCACGGTCGGCGGGGCGTCCTCAAACACTTGGACAAACTTGCCGTTATCATTGCGGAACAGCTTGTTGCTGCCGATGCGATCCGTCACATACAGGTCGAGATCGCCGTCATTGTCGTAGTCGACCCAGTTGTTCTGCCGGGACGAGCGCCCCGGCAAGGTCAACCCGAGTTGGGGCGCCATATCGGTGAAGCGCTTCCCCGCCTCATTATGGAACAACATGCTGGGCTTGTCGGGAAGCGCGGAGCCGGCATACAGGTCCACCCATCCGTCACCGTCATAGTCACCCCAGTCCAACCCGCGATATTCGCCGCCCGAGGTCGGCAAGCCAAGTGTGGCACCGATATTGGTAAAGACACCCTTATCGTTGCGGTAGAGCCGGATTTCCCCTCCCTTGAGCGAAACCGCGAGGTCCAGATCCCCGTCATTGTCGAAATCGGCCCATGCGTTGGAGAGCGATCCGGGTACGCTGAAGGTCTCGGCCTGGACGGAGGTGAACGGCACCACCACATCCTTCCCCCTCCCTGTGCAAGAACGGGCATTGCAGCGCCGAGCATCGCCGTCAGGGCGATCATGTCCTTCCAGGCCAACATGGCTTCTTCCTCTCTGCATCAGGCGATCAGGGTTCAGTTGGTGACGGGTATCCGCGGCGCGGCATCGGGATCGGCAATGCCCTGCGCGGCCGCAAGTACGCGCAGGGCATTGCCGCCCCAGATCTTCGCTATGTCTTCCTTGCCATAGCCCGCCTTGAGCAGCGCTTCGGTGATCCGGGGATAGGCCGTCACGTCATCGAGCCTATCAATGCCGCCTCCACCGTCGAAATCCCCGCTGACCCCGACATGGTCAACACCCACCAGATTAATGGCATGGAGCATATGCTTCATGAAATCGTCGAAATTGGCACGGGGCACGGGCCATTTTGCTTCAATCTCCCGGCGTCTGGCTATCAAGGCCTTCCGCTCGACCGCAGTCATGCTCCCGGCGCGGCCATAATCGGCCATCAGTGCCTTCATCGCCGTATCCCGCTCCGGATTGGGCGGAGGCGGCGCGATCATATAGCTGGAAAAGGCGTTGATCTGGATGACCCCGCCCTTCGACGCGACCAGCAGCGCATCGGCATCCGACACGTTGCGAGGATGATCGAAAACGGCGCGCATGCCCGAATGGGACAGGATGATCGGCGCCTTCGACAGCGCCACCATCTGCCGCAGCGTGTCGTCGGACGCATGGGATGCGTCGAGTACGATGCCGAGCCTGTTCGCCATCGCGACAAACTCTTTCCCCGTCGGGCTGAGTCCGTTCCATTCCGGCTTGTCCGTGGCGCTATCCGCAAGCGCGTTGTTCCGAAAGTGCACCGGGCCCATCATGGTGACGCCAAGCGACCGGAAGGTACGCACCAGGCTCAGATCGCCTTCGAGCGGGTAGCCGTTCTCCATGCTCATGAAGACGAAACGCTTCCCGTGCGCCGCGATCCGGCGCGCATCCTGCGCGGTGACCGCCAGCTCGAAGATGTCCGGATGTCTGGCGGCCATCTCACGGATCTGCACGGCCCGGACCAGCGCCGCGTCCCGCGCGGCCCTGTCTCCCTCCGGTGTGCGCGGCCCCTGACCGAGGTAGATCGCGAAGAAACCGCCATCGACGCCGCCGTCGACCATGCGCGGATAGTCGACCTGATCCCCATCCTCCTTTACGCTATGGCGATCCGTTATCGCCCAGCCGGGACGTCCGAGATTGGCCGGCGTGTCGAAATGGGTATCGAGAACGATGAGGCTTTCGTGGATCTGGCGCGGGGACTGTGCAAACCCACGCTGCGGCAGGCCCAACACGAGGACGCACATGAGAGCAGCGCGCCATTTCGACAGGTCAGGTCCGGGCATTTTACGGTACGCTCCAGCTAAAATGGGGTTACTTCCTCGATATGCTTTTCTACCTCGGCCCGCTCCAGCCAGAGCGTCCGGAAACTCTTGTCGGCAAGGTATCGGAGCTGGTCATTATTGTGGGGGGAGCCCGGCTGGCTGCTGTTGCCGTAGCTCATGACACCCACAGCCTTCATGGGCGTGCCGAACTCCACCATGGACACCCATGTCTCGCCGGCGACGGGCGTGCGCTCGCCATTTTTCAGCGGACCCCAGGTGATCGTGCGGAATATGCCAGTATTCCCGAACCCGCCATTGGCCGGCAAGCTGACATTGCCGATGTGGAAGCGCGAAACGTCACCATAGGGCCGGTCGATCGCGCCATAGAGTTCCTTCGTCTTTACCGCCGCCTGCTTCAACATCGCGACCGCGGCGGTCGGCTCCTTGAGGCCGCGCGGGGTATTGAGCGGATCGTCGATCGTCCAGCGGACCGCATAGTTCGCCTGGCTGGTGAAGTTGTTCGGCGCGAAGATACCGGCCCATGTCTCAAAGAGCAGCGCCCCCTTCGCATCCGGCTCGAACCTGTGATCCCACGCCGTCAGGATCGCAACGGCCTGACGCACATCAGCATCCGTGCTGCCTTCCGCGGCTTTCAGCAGGTCCGGGAGCATCCGGTCGGCCATCAGCGACCGGGTCGTCACTTTCTTGGCGACGAAATCCTCGAAACTGATCTTCGGTCCCATGCCGAGCAGGAGGTTCGACATCTCTGCCCGCTGGCTCATTGGCCCTGCCGGGGCGACATAGGCCGGATAGGCCTTGGGATCGAGCGCAAGGGGATAGGTCGCGACCCAGGGTGGATCATTGGCGTTCTGCACGTAGCCCGTTGGCGGATCGAAAACCTTCGGCAGATCGTCATAGCCATGCACATCGGACCAAAGGGTGGAGGAGGTACTGCCGTCTACAAGTCCCGACCAGCTCTGGAAGGTGCCGTCGGGATGCTTGGGCAGGATGCCGTTGTCCAGGTACAGGATATGGCCGGCGCGGTCGCCATAGACGATGTTGAACATCGGAACCTGCAGCTTGCGCAGGGCGGCACTGAACTGGGCCCAGCTGTGCGCCTTGCCCATGTCCAGATATTGCTGCAGCACGCCCGGCCGATCCAGACCGGCCACGCGCACGGCGATGGTGGTCTTGCCATCCGGCAGGTCGAACACCGGCCCCTGCACCGCGCTGCGCTGCTCGAAGCTGACGGTCTTGAGCGATCCGTCCGGCTGCCTGACCTTGTAGCTCTTTGTCACCCTGATGAAGGGCCGCGTCCTGCCGTCGAACACATAGCCATCCCCCGACAACATCAGCCGATAGCGCGTGAAGCCGAGGATGGTGTTGACGGTATTGGTGAAGCCCAGGTCGTTGTTGAAGCCGAAGCGCAGCACCGGCAGACCGACCTGGGTGGCACCATAGAGGCTGAGGCCTGGCGCGTTCAATTGGGCCTCATAATAAGTAAGCTGACTGGGCGCCCAGGGGAGGTGCGGATTGGCCAGCAGCAGCGTCCTGCCGCTGGCTGATCGCGCCGGGCTCACGGCCCACGCATTGGACCCGCCGGCTTCATTCGCGTCGGGATTGGCGAGCGCGCGCTGCGAGGACGCGATGTACAAATAGTTCATCAGCCGATGCGCGTGTTGCATGATGTCGATGCCAGACAGTGGCAGCACCTTCTTCATTTCATCGGCGATCTTGTCGGGATGAGCCACGGCATAGGCGTTGACGCCGGCGGCGAAGGCATCGAGATTCGTACGCATTTGCGGCGTCTGGGCCTTGTACCACGCGACCGACCTTTCCGGCACGTCGTTGGCGATCAGCCAGCGGTCCTGCGGCTCATATTTTTCCCCCCAATATTCAGCCGCCTTGGCGCGGCTTTCGCCGTACATCTGCAGCAGCAGGTTGCCGTGGCTCTGCGCCTGGGCAGAGCCGAAGCCGTAGAATGCACCCGCCTCAGTCCCGGCATAGATATGGGGCACGCCAAAGCTGTCCCACAATATTTCGCCCTTGCCCCAGCGGCTGGCATAGGCCGGCGCCGACGTACCCGCCAGGGCAGCCTCCGGAGAGGGGGCCGCCGACAGAGAGCAGACCAGCAAGGCCGCCGTAACTAGTCGCGGCGCACACGATAGACTATTGGACATTCCTGCTCTCCTCGTGGCGGCCGATCAGAACTTCACCTGGACACGGCCATAATAGTAGCCGCCGGTGAACCCGTAGGCACCACTCGTCGCGTAGAAACCTGACCCCAGGCTGGCGTTGAACGAAGCGCTGTTATAGTCCGGGTACACATTGAACAGATTATTGGCCCCGACTGAGAGGGCAATGCTCCGGTTGGCCTGCCAGGTCAGTTCCATGTCGGTGATCCATTTGGCGCCAAATGAGCGGTCATTGGCATATTGAGGAACACCGGCGACCACGGAGGTCGCATTAGCGAAGCTGTTGAAGGCTCCGAAGCGCGTCACCCGCGTCGATAGCGTCAGCGGCCCAAAATTCGTGATATTACCGATGGACAGCTTGGTCTTCGGAAGGTTTTCCGTGATGTTCATTTGTGACAGACGATCGAACAGCACAAAACCGGCACCCAGCGACGCCAACTGCGCCGGGTTGTCCTTGATGCGCGTGATGATCGTCTTGTTGTAATTGTAGCCAAGGTTCCAGGACAGGTTGAAGCGACCGAGGACATGACGATAGGTCGCCACGACATCCACGCCGCGCGTGCGGGTGTCGATGGCGTTGGTGTAATATTGTGCGCTGATATCAGGCGACAGATTGTTCGCCACGAGGATCGCGGAGACGGCCGAGCCCGTGAGTGTGGAGGTGATCGCAATGCGGTCCTTCACCTTGATCTGATAGGCATCGACAGTGACGCTGAGGTTGCGGACGGGCGTGAGCACGAAGCCGGCCGAGAAGTTCGTCGACTTCTCCGGCGTCAGCGGTTCCGAACCCAGCGCCAGCGCTGCCGGAGAGTCGACCGGCAGCGTCTTGATCTGCAGCAGGTTGAGCGCACCGTTAACCGTGCGGAACTGTCCCGTGGTTGAGGCATAGATTTGCTGCGCGAGGGCGGGCGCGCGAAATCCCGTGCTGACGGCCCCGCGAATCGAGAACCATGGCGCCAGAGCCTGACGGAAGGTCGCCTTGCCGGTCAGCGTGTCGCCGCTTGCGTCGTCGTAATGCTCATAGCGCACTGCCCCGCCCAGAGTCGTGCTGGGGGTTGGATCAAAGGCCAGGTCGAGATAGGCGGCAAGGTTGTTGCGTGCGCGGCGCCCGGCATCGTCCGGCGTGAATCCGGCGGCCGCCTGCCCGCCCGGCGCCGGACGAATGGTGACGCCGTTCAGCACATAGGTGTAAGTGCCTGCCTGATAGGCCGCCAATTCTCCCTGAAGGACCGAATAGGTCTCGCGGCGGTGCTGAAGTCCGGCGGAAACCTGTAGATGACCGCCCAAGTCAAAGCCCTTGGTGAGATCCAGCGAGTTCACCCATTCCGTGGACTTGAGGGCACCGACATAAAGGTCCGTGGGACTTGTGGGCCCCAGCGAGGGATTGAGCGTTTCGTGACCTGTCTGATCCGCACGATTATAGCCATAGGTTGTGCTCAGGTCCTAGTTCCAGCCGCCGAGAATACCCTTCAAGCCGAGAGCGAATTCGAAATCGTCCTCGATGATATTCAGATAGGGGCGAAAACCATTGGGATATATCTGCGGCAGGGATGCTGAATTATTCGGAGCGCGAAAGGTGAAATTAAGCTCCGATTTTCGACGACTGTAAGTGCCGAAAGTGTAAACGGAAATGTCCGGAGAAAGCGAGTAGAGAAGGTTATAGCCCAGATTGACCCCGTCAACGGGGAAGGCGCCATAGTTCTTCGTCACAAGCCGGTCGATACTCGCCTCGCGCGGATCGCGCTGGCCATTGACCAACGGATAGAGGTTGATACTCGAATCAATCGGCACCGCGCGGTTGGAGCGTTTCTGTATCTTGCCGTTTGCAAAGAGATCAAGGAAGCCGCCCGAGCCGAGCGCCATGCCGTAATTTGCCTGTGCGAGATAGTTTTCGCCATCGGAACGGTCATAGTTCTGGCCAGCCGTGAAACTTGCGGCGCCTCCGGCTTTGCCGTCCTTCAGAATGATGTTGATGACACCGGCGATCGCGTCCGAACCATATTGCGCGGCCGCGCCGTCGCGCAGCACCTCGATCCGCTCCACCGCGGAAGTCGGAATGAGGTCAAGATCCGCGGGGACCGAACCATTGTAGAATGACGACACCGCGTTAATGAGCGAGCTTTTGTGACGGCGCTTTCCGTTGACGAGGATTAGCGCCTGGTCGGGGTTGAGTCCGCGTAGACCGCCTGTGGTGATGACGGTCGAGGTGCCGCCGCCAGCCCGCGTCGGCATGTTGAAGCTCGGCACAAGCGTGTTGAGAGCGGCCAGCACGCCCGGCCTGCCCGTACGTTCAAGATCGACGCTGGGAATGACGTCAATCGGCGTCGCGCTTTCGGTGATCGTCCGTGGACGCCCCCGCGTACCCGTGACGACAATCGGTTCGCTCTCCGCGTCCATAGCCTGCGGCGTTTCGGAGACGGCGCCTGCGGAGACGGCAGGCATGGCCTGACCGGCTACCGTGACGGCCAGGGACGCGGTGGGAGGCGAGAATGACACCAGCCGGATCGGCTGCTCGACCCGCACTGGCATGGGCTGCGCTTCGGAGATCAGCGTCATGACATCGCCGCCGCCATTGGCGACCTTGAGTCCCGTTCCAGCCAGCATGCGCTGCAGCGCGATCTGGGGGGACATGCGCCCGGATATCGCGCGCGTCTTGAGCCCCATTACGCGCTCGAACGGGTACAGAACCTGGACGCCCGATTGCTGCGTGAACAGGATGACCGCGCTTTGCACGGGCTGCGAAGGGATTCGGAATTCGATTTCCGTTGTGGCTGCATTGGCCACCGTTGCAATGCACAACGACCCGACGAGGACAGCGCTCGACAGGAAAAGCTGCCTTTTGATGTCTTCCATACTGAACAGCCCCCTACAGTTATCGCTCATGAAGGCAGAAACGGAGCAATGGTCGGAATCTACCATTACGCATGACGAAAATGTTGCACTTGCGTCGCAGCGAGTCATAAATGTGAACCCGAGACGAACAGCAAAGGCCAAGACCGGGCATCCAGCCCATGCGGGGAGGAAGAAGGAAGCGATGCGGGGAGCAAAGCATGTCAGTCAGACGGAAACTGGACTGGTTCAAGTCTGTCATCCTGCACCAGGAACGCCGTGGCTACTACGCCACGGTACGCCAGAGCCGCCGTGCGCCGCCGGGCATACTCTGGCGAGGTCGCTCAATAGCGTAGGCACGGTGGCGTGCGACGGTTGGGAGTTCGAGTCCGTTTCGGGAGATGCGGGGCTGTGCTCGGGATTTGTCACTCAGCGGTTCGATTGACGATCCCAAATCTACCGTCCGTTCAACTCCAACGTGGACCGGAAGAAAGCGCGCAGTGCCAGTCCGGCAGTCGCGTATAGTTAAGAAGCAGAAAATTATAGCTATATTGTGATGTTTTGCTATGAATATCGCAGCCTGCTTTCGATAATTCCGGTCGATTCCGCGTCAGTTGATTTGATTGGGCGCCAATCTGGGAAGGGTGCAATGGCTATCAGGAATTCCCATCGGCTGGTGTCGGCAGGACCGCTCGACGCGAGTAACGGATTCGCCGAATGGTTTGAGGATGGCAACGGCCTCGCACTGGAGCTTGTGACCAATGCGGACCCGCTGGCTCCGGCGATAGGTGAGTTTCAACGACCGGGCGATCCCACCATATTCCCTGACAACTTCCCTGAGGAAGCCTTTTATTACATGGCTGAAGCCCGGCTTGAGGTCGGGGGAGCCGGCATCGTCGGTCGTGCGCGCGTCATCATGGCGCTTGAAGCTGCGTTTGGAGGCGATGGAACGCCTGAATATGGGGAGAGCATGGTGGCGCCTGCTCATCTCGGCGTAGCGTTTGCCAGGTTCAGGGTCCGCATTGATGATCTCAGCCCCGGCCGCGAATATATCGTGCGTCATCCTTATGGAGAAACAGATCCACTGGCGTCCGACGACCGAGGGCGTATCGCCTATACCTGCGATCTCGGTTTGGCCGAAGGCAATATGCAGCGGGTTCTCGTTACCGGGGAAATTGCTCCATTCATGAAGTGGGCAACCGGAGCCCCGGCGGGATACATCGGCGATGGCGTGACCGAACGCCCCGTCGTGGGTGGCCCTTTTCGTAACCATGTGGAAATAGAAGGGCCTGGCATCGGCTTGGGCAGCGCGAACGCGATTGGCCCTGATCTGGTGCGCACCGACTTGTTCACCATTCAGGGACGGTTGAGAGGGACGGGCACCAACTCCGCCCCGGGTGGACCGATCATCCCCCTGCTCGATATCACGCAGGCCGAATTCCGGTTATCGCGCGGCGAGTACCGGATACGCGGACAGGTAGCCCCCGTCTCCACGGGAGGCGTATCCAACATGGTGACGGTCGAGGTCGATGGGAATGAGATCGGCAGTGCCTTCCCAGACATTACGGGCGCATGGTCCGTTCGCGTGACACTCGCCGGTTCGAC
>JASGGS010000106.1:0-13503 GCA_047602685.1 Sphingobium sp. | reverse complement strand
AGGACGTGACCGCCAAATGCTATGGCGGCGACATCACCCGCAAGAAGAAGCTCCTCGAAAAGCAGAAGGAGGGCAAGAAGCGGATGCGCGAATATGGCAGCGTGCAGATTCCGCAGGAGGCCTTCATCGCGGCCCTCCGCATGGGAGACGAGAACTGATCGTTTCGTCGTTGCCGCGTAAAAGTTGATATAGCTGGCTCAACTTTGGGCTGACCCTTGCTTGACTACCAGTCGTCCTCTCCTGATATGATACATGATATATCATATATGGGAGGGATGCGGGTCATGGCGGATTATGGGAAAGCGGACTTCTACACCGACGTCTCGCTGGTCGACGATCCGCACGCCTATTTCGACTATCTGCGCGCGCAAGGGCCGGTGACCCGACTGCCCCATCGCAATGTGGTGGCCGTCACCGGCTATGAGGAGACGGTGCAGGTGATGCTCGACACGGAGCATTTCTCCAGCATCAATGCCGTGACCGGTCCCATTCCCGGCCTGCCCTTCGAGGCTGTGGGCGACGACATCACGGCGGAGCTGGAAGCCTCGCGCCGGCGCATCGCCTTTGCCGACCAGATCGTGACGGAACAGGGGGAGCGCCACGCCCATCTGCGCTCGATCATCGCGCCGCTGTTCACGCCCAGCCGCCTGAAGGCGCTGGAGGCGTCCCTGCGCGAGACGGCGGACAGCCTGATCGACGAATTTGCCGCGGACGGCCATGTCGATCTCGTCCGCCAATATGGCGGTCCCTATGCCACGCTGATCATTGCGGACCTGCTCGGCATACCGCAGGACGGGCGGCGGACATTCCGCGAGATATTGAAGGATGCGGTGCCCGCGGAGATCGGCGCGACGCCGGAGGACATGAAGAAGAACCCGCTCGTGTCCATCGGCAAGCATATATTCGGCTATATCTCGCGCCGCCGTCTCACTCATCACCCCGCGTTGTCGGGGCTGCGCAAACTGGTGGGGATGAAGCCGCCGGCGGACGACATATTGACGACATTGGCGCTGGCGCGCTTCCCCGACGGGTCGAAGCCGACGCTGGTGGACGTGACCGGCCTCGGCGCTTTCCTGTTCGGGGCGGGGCAGGATACGACCAATCGCCTGCTCGCCAATGCCTTTCGGGTGATCGCGACACGGCCCGACATACAGGCGGAACTGCGCGCCAATCCCAGGCGCATACCGGATTTCCTCGAAGAGGTGCTGCGCTTCGAGGGATCGGTGAAGAGCGGCGGTCGCATGTGCCAGAAGACGGTGGTGCTGGGCGGCGTGGAGATCAAGGCCGGGACCACCATCCTCCTGTCCCACATGGCCGCCAACCGCGATCCGCGCCGGTTCGAGAACCCGCATGTCTTCGACATGGACCGGCCCCGCGCCAAGGAGCATCTCGCCTTCGGCCGGGGCGCGCATACCTGCATCGGCGCGCCGCTTGCCCGGCGGGAAGTGAGCATCAGCATCGAGCGCTTGCTGGCGCGTATGGGCAATATCCGCCTGTCGGAGGCGCATCACGGCCCGCGGGGTAGTGAGCGCTTCGACTATGAACCCACCTATATTCTGCGCGCCTTGCGGAGCCTGCACCTGGAATTCGATCCGCTCTGACCGGGCGCCCGCTTGACTCTTCCTCGCCAAGCACCAAGCATGGCACGGAAAGATGCGGCGAGGCATGTCCGGGGAGGGGGCCTGCAAGAGGCCCGGCGGCGCGATGGCGCTGCCGGTGGCGATTGTGCAGGGAGGATCGCATATTGGGACCATTGGCGCTGTCGCGTCCGGGCGATGAGGGGGAGCGCCGCGACGTGCGGCATGCCTGCGGTTATGGCTGCGTCCGGTGCGGAGCGACCGTCTATCAATATCGCACGCTGAGCGGCGGGTCATCGCTGGAGGATATCCTGCTGCTCTGCCCGCCCTGCGCCCATGCGCTGGCCGGCAGGCCGGGGACGGAGCAGGCCTTGCGCGTGATGCGGGAACGGCCGGTGACGCGTCAGCGTCAGTTCGACCGCCGCAAGCTGCCTTACGGTCAGGATTTGCCGGACCTGATCGTGGTGCCCGGCATTGCCATGCGGCAGACGCCGGTGCCCATATTGTTCGCGGGCATGCCCGTGCTGCGCCTCGATCCGCCGGAAGTGCCGGGCGGTGCGGTGCGGATCGGGATCGCGCTGGGCCGGGCGGGGGAGGAGCCGCGCCCGATCATCCTGTCCAACGAATGGCTGCCGGAGGATGATGGCTGGACCTTCGAGCGTCCGGGAAACCGCTATGTCGTGACGAGCCGCGACCGTTCCGCCCAGATCATCCTCGCAATATCCACCCCGCAGCGCCTGGTGCTCGAACGGCTGCGCACCCATGGCGGCGGGCGGATGCTGGAATCGGGCGAACAGGGCACCAGGCTGGACGGCGTGGCCCGTCCGACGCCCGCCACCCGGTCGCAGATCGTGGGCATGACGATATAGGATGCGCCCTTTCGCCGACGATCATGCCATTTTGCTTTGCGCTGCCCGGCGGCGAAGCTATACGGCCTGTTCCCAAGCCGTGCGGGCGTGGTGAAACTGGTAGACGCGCCGGACTCAAAATCCGGTTCCGAAAGGAGTGTCGGTTCGATTCCGACCGCCCGCACCATGATTTCCAAAAAGTAAAAAGCCGACTGGCTCGAATCCGACGCGGCGCCTCGGAAACCACCGGCCCGTCGGTTCGGCTACTTGCCATGAGCGTGACGGTGCGGTCCATAAGGCGTCTCGTCGGCGCGGAATAGCTCATCCTTGCCCGGCTCCTGCAGGAGCCGATAGATTTCCGCTAACATCGCTTCGTCAGGCAATATCCGTTCCGAGATAAGACCTCTCCATTCGCGCTTGCCAGGTACGCTACCCGGCTCTCTTCCAGATAGAGATAGCCGGGGAATTTCAGGGCCATCGTCGCATGGGAGCTTTTTAAACCGGCATGGTTCAGAAGCGGTTTGCGCTTTGTGGAAAGCAGACTCTCGTGGACGGCGGACCTTTCCCGGCTGTTCTTCAATCGCCTGTCGATGCCCGCCACCGGATCTCATGCCCGATCACCGTCGAGGTCACGGCAGGCGTTTCCTTGTTCGATCCTGTACGAATATGCTGGACCAGCATCTCCATCGCGCGCTCCGCCATGGCGGCCATCGGCACCTTTACCGAACTGAGCGCGGGCCAGACGTTCCGGGCGAAATAATTGTCTTCGAAGCCGACGATGGCGAGAGCCTCCGGCACGGCAATGCCCCGCATATGCGCGGCAGCCAGCACGCCCATTGCCATCTCGTCATTGCTGGCAAAGATGGCGGTCGGCGGATCGGACAGGCCAAGCAGCCGCGCGGCGGCGTTCAGCCCCTCCTGGAACCAGAATTCGCCTTCCACGATCAGGTCGGGGTCCACGGCGATGCCATGCTCCTCCAGAGCCGCAAGATAGCCGCCGCCGCGTGTATGATGGATGGGAAACCGCTCCGGCACGCGGATGAAACCGATCCGTCGATGCCCTTTGACGATCAGCCGCGCCGTCACCTCTCGCGCTGCGGTGAACTCATCCATGCGCACGGTCGAGACATTGGGCATGGCATCGGCGGCGCCGACGCACAGCATGGGAAAGTCGAGCGAGCCGGGGGCAAGTCCGTTCGCCATGTCCTCGCCGAAGACCGGCGGCAGCAGGATCGCCTCCGCGCCCCGCGCGCGCAGCGCCTGCACAACGGCCCAGCCGCTCTCGATCTCCGGGAAAATGATCGGTTGCAGCAGCAACTGGACGCCCAGCCGGGACGCGGCCGTCAGTGCGCCCGTCAATAGCGCGGCGGAAATGGGATGCTCGTCGTTGGCATGGACCAGACCGATGAACATCGGGTCCGCGCTGGCAAGCTGCCGCGCTGCCCGGTTGGGAACATAGCCCAGCTCGTCAATGGCGGCATGGACGCGTTCACGTGTCCGGGCCGATGCGGCCCGACCGTTCAGCACATTTGACACGCTCATGGGCGAAACGCCCGCGTGCGCCGCCACCATGCGCAATGTCACCGCCGATTTCGACCGTCTCGTTCCCAGCGTCTTCTCTCCTCGACATGGCATCTAGCAAGATCGGCGATTCTCCGCACCCCCCTTGACAGGCGTCTTAAAACAGCAAGTATGTACCGGTACATATTTTCACCGGTTCGGAGAATCAATGGGCGAAATGCCCTCCCGGCCGATGCTTTTAATATGGGGAGGATCATGGCTTTCACTCATCGATGCCGTGCGCTTGCGGCACTTACTTCTGCTTCGATCTTTGCTTTCGCGCTTCCGGCTGTTGCGCAGGTTCCACCGAACGGGGCGCAGGCTTCGCCCGATGTTGCCGACATCATTGTCACTGCGCGCAAGCGACAGGAATCGATCCTGCAAGTGCCCGTCGTGGTATCGGCGGTCGCGGGGGAAACGCTGCAGAACTTTCAGGTGACGCAGGTATCGGACCTTCCGCGTCTCGTCCCCGGTCTCGTCCTTGGCGGCAATCTCCTGTCGATCGGGCCGCAGGTGACGATCCGCGGCGTCGGCACCTCGTCCGCCGACCCTGGCGTCGACCAGTCCGTTTCGCTCAACATTGACGGCCTGTCGCTGGGGCAGGGACTCGCTTTCGGCAGCGCCATGTTCGACGTGGCCCAGGTCGAGGTAATGAAGGGGCCGCAGGCGCTGTTCTATGGCAAGAGCAGCCCCGGCGGCGTCATTTCGCTCCGGACGGCCGATCCGACGGACAAGCGCGAACTGATCGCCCGCGCCTCCTATGATTTCGAGGGACGGGAGGGCCGGGGCGAGTTGATCCTGTCGGGGCCGGTCACGGACAGGCTGAAGCTGCGCCTTGCCGGGGCCTTCTCGGACGGGGAAGGATATTATTACAATGTCGGCCAGCCGCTGGCCGGGACGGGGGCGCTCGCCCCCAGCCGCCGGGAGCCTCAGCCGCGCAATCTGGTGTTGCGCGGGACAGCCCTGTGGAACCCGACCGATGCCCTGTCGGTACGGTTCAAGATCAACCATGCCTATGATCGCACGATCCGGGGCGAGCAGTTCCAGTTGGCGAGCTGTCCGCAGGGCAATGGCCTCGCCTTCGGGTTCGGCAGTGGCGTTCCGGGCTCGGGCATTCCGGCAGCGCCCAACTTCCTGACGCCCGTCGACCCGATCCCTTTCGCGACGGGCGAGGATTGCAGGCTGAACCGGACGATCAGCGGCGTCTATATGGACCCCGCCAGTTTTCCGGGCATCCCCAATGGCGGCGCGCCGTTCCTGACCAACGATCAGGATTTCGGCACGCTGGAGTTGAACTACGATATCGCGCCGAATCTGAGTCTTACCTCTACGACCGCCTATTACGAACTGGCTTCGCGCAGCCTCGTCAACACCTCCCAATTTGGTCCGGCGGGCCCGGGACTGGCCGCCGCCAATGATTTCCGGCGGCGCGAGTTCACGCAGGAACTGCGCCTCAACAGCGATTTCGCGGGACGGTTCAATTTCACGCTGGGCGGCTTCTATGAGGACGGACAAATCTACGACCGCGTGACCTTCTACCGCAACCGCGCCTATGGCTTCCTCAGTCCGCCGGTCGTGGGGGCGGAGATATTGAACGACGACCGGTCCACCACGGTCGACATCAAGACCTATTCGCTGTTCGGCCAACTCCGCTATCGTATCCTCGACCCGCTCGAACTGGCGGCGGGCGTGCGCTGGACGGACGAAACGCGCACGGAGACCGTCTACGACTTCCTGAACGGCCGCGACCTGACGCCGACGCTGCCTGTTCCGCGCATCCATGCGAGCAATTTTTCGCCCGAACTGACGCTGACCTACAAGCCGTCCGCCGACCTCACCCTCTTCGGGTCCTGGAAGAAAGGTTACAAGTCCGGTTCCTTCAAGCTGGGCGTGCCGCCGGTAGCGGGCGAGAACAATGCCTTCGGGGATGAACAGGTGGAAGGCTATGAGATCGGCCTCAAGAGCCGCCTGCTCGACCGGCGCATGCTCATGAATATCGCCTTCTACGACTATCGCTATCGCGGGCTTCAGGTGGGCGGGATCGAACCGACGGTGGCGGGCCTGCCGATCATCCGCACCGTCAACGCCGGGCGGGCGCGCACCTATGGCGTCGATTTCGACCTCTCCTACCGGCCGCCGGCGGTCGAGGGCCTCAGCCTCAATGGATCGGTCAACTGGAACCGCGCCCGTTATCAGGAACTGAACAACATCCCCTGCTACACGGCGCAGACGGTCGCGCAGGGCTGTACCCAGATCTTTGCGCCGAGCACCGACCAGACGGCGCCCGGCCCCGCAGGCGCTGTGCTGGTGAACGGGCAATATGGCTTCTACACCGGCCAGGATCTCTCCGGCACGCCCCTGATCCGTGCCCCGGAATGGGCCGCGAACTTCGGTTTCTCCTATGAGGTGCCGGTGCGCTCGGGCGTTCGCCTCGCCCTTACCAACAACAATCAATATTCTTCCCGATACGTCACCTTCCTCGCCGCCCAGCGGCCGGGCGACGACCAGTATCAGCGCGGCTTCCTGAAAGTGGACGCCAGCATCGCCCTCAAGGACGAGGCTGAGCGATGGGAGGTCGCGCTGATCGGCAAGAATATCACCCGGCGTTATACCGCATCCAATTGCGCGGCAGGCAATTATGCCGGGGGTAACATCATAGGCGATCCGATCACGGGCGGGACCACCTCCGGCCCGGCGGGCGTGGCGTCGGTCGGCTGCTTCACCGATCCGGGCCGGGCGATCTTCCTGCGCCTGACGCTCAAACCGTTCAACTGACGGAGGCGGGACGTGGCGGAAACCTATGATGTCGTGATTGCGGGGAGCGGCGCGGGCGGGCTGGCGGCGGCGATCACCGCCAGCCTGTCCGGCATGAAGGCGCTGCTGATCGAGAAGACGCCGCTGCTCGGCGGCTCGTCCGTGCTGTCGGGCGGCATATTGTGGATGCCGAACAACCCGCTGCTGGCGCGCGAGGGCGTGGCGGATTCGCGGGAGGCGGCGCTGACTTATCTCGACCAGTTCGTCGAGGCGGGCGATCCCGCCTCGACGCCCGCGCGGCGGGCGGCGTTCGTGGACGGCGTAGGCCCGCTGGTGACGATGATGGAGGGGCAGGGAATGCGCTATGAGCGATGCCCCGACTATGCGGATTATTACGACCATCTGCCGGGCGGTCATGCCGCGAGCCGGTCCCTTCAGGCGGCGCTGTTCAACGCCAATCGCCTGGGTCCGTGGAAGGCAAGGCTGCGCGCGCCCAGCGTGCCGCTTCCCGTCCGTACGTCAGAGGGGCCGCAACTGATGCGCGTGGGCATCACGCTCGACGGCAAGTGGATGGCGGCAAAGGTCGCCGCCCGTTATGTCGGGGCCAGGCTGACGAGGCGCACGATCTACGGGTCGGGCGGTGCCTTGCAGGGGCGGATGCTGGAGATCGCGCTGCGCCTCGGCATCGACATCTGGACCGATGCCGGGCTTGTCGACCTCGATGTCCGCAATGGCGCGGTGGAGGGCGTGCATCTCGTCCATGAAGGGCGGGAGAAGACGATTGCGGCTTCGCGAGGGGTGATCGTCACTGCGGGCGGCTTCGCGCGTAATCTGGCGATGCGCCGACACCATATGCACGCGCCGGTTTCCACTGAATGGACAAAGGCCAATCCCGGAGACACGGGCGATGCGATCGAGGCCATGGCGCGGGCGGGCGCCGCGCTCGGCCATATGGACGAGGCATGGTGGGTCATGACCTTCGCCGCCGGGGGACAGACTTTCCAGATCGTGCCAGAACTCATCAAGCCGCACGGCTTCCTTGTCGCGGCTGATGGACGCCGTTTTGTCAACGAGGCCCGGTCCTATATGGAGGTCGGCCGCGCCTGCTATGCGCGCAACAGGGAGAAGGCCGCCATTCCCGCGTGGCTGATCATGGATAGCCGACATCGGAAACGCTATCTTTTCGGCTTTCAGCCTCCGGGCAGGATACCCGCCAGATGGCTGGCGGAAGGGGCGGTACGCAAGGACGACACGATAGAGGGGCTTGCACGCCAATGCGGCATCGATCCCATCGGCCTCGCCGAGACGGTCGCGCGCTTCAACGGCTTTTGCGAGACAGGCGCCGATGCCGATTTCCAGCGCGGCGACAATGCCTATGCGCGCTATTGGAGCGATCCCACCGTCAAGCCCAACGGCAGTCTGGGCAGCGTCGCCGAGCCGCCTTTCTGGGCCGCGCCGCTCGTGCCCGGCGATGTCGGCACCTGCGGCGGGGCCATCACGGACGAACATGCCCGCGTGCTGCGCGGGGACGGCAGCGTCATCGACGGCCTCTATGCGGCGGGCAATTGCGCCGCGCCCCTGGCGGGCCCCCATTATGTCGGCGCGGGTCTCAGCATCGGGGCGTCGAGCGTCTTCGGCCATCTCGCTGCCCTCCACGCGGCGCGGCAGTGATCCCAATGAAATGAAAGGAACCATCATGTTGGAGACCAGCGACATCGTGGCGATTCAGCAGCTCGAGGCTTTCTGCCACCATGCGGTGGACCATGACGACCAAAGCCTGTTCGCACAGGTGTTCACAGAGGATGCGCGCTTTGACGGGCGTCTTTGCGGCGGCCCGCTGTTTGAAGGGCTGGAGGCGATCAAGGGCTTCTTCGCGCTCGGTCGTCCGCCGCATCCGCCCTCACATCATATGACCAACTGCTACGTCTATGAGGAGGGTGAGCGGGTACGGGTGAAGATGAAATGGATATGCCCCGATCCTGGCACGGGCGGTGTCGTCACGGGGGACAATATCGACTGGGTTGTCAAGACCCCGGACGGTTGGAGGATCAGGGAGCGCGTGGCATCGATGCGCCATCCCGGCGGCTTCGCCGCGCAGGTGGAAGGAGGCTCACCCCATGGCTGACCTTTCCGTTTTTCCCGTCACCGGGCGCTGGCGTCCGACACATCCGGACCGGATACAGCTCTATTCCTTCCCGACGCCCAATGGCGTGAAGGTCTCGGCCGCACTGGAGGAACTGGCGCTACCCTATGAAGCACACCGCATCGACATCCTGGCGGACGAGACCTGGACCCAGGACTATCTCGCGCTCAATCCCAACGGGAAGATCCCGGCCATCATCGATCCGGATGGACCGTCGGATGCGCCCATCGTCCTGTTCGAGTCCGGCGCGATCCTCCTCTATCTTGCCGAGAAGACAGGCAAGCTGCTCCCAACCGATCCCGCCCGCCGGCATGAGACGATCCAGTGGCTGTTTTTCCAGAACAGCTTCGTGGGGCCGATATTCGGCCAATTCGGCTGGTTTCACCGGTTCGCCGGATGCGAGATCGAGGACAGGCGGCCCCATGACCGCTTCCTTGGCGAGACGCGGCGCCTGCTGGGCGTTCTGGATCAGCGCTTGAAAGGTCGCGAGTGGATCATGGACGGGGATTTCACCATTGCCGATCTTTCGCTCTTCGGTTGGGTGCGGGCGCTCCTTGAGATCTATGACGCGAAAGCAGCGGTCAGCTTCGACGATCTGAATGCCTTGCCTGCTTGGCTGGAACGCGTGCTGGCGCGCCCGGCCATTCAGCGCGGGTTGGCGATACCATCATGAAGGAGAGGGCCATGGCCATTGAACAAACCACATCGTCAGGCCCCGTTCACGAGGGCGGATGCCTGTGTGGCGCTATCCGGTACAAGGCGGTCGGAGATCCGGTGGCGGTGGCCATCTGCCACTGCGTCAATTGCCAACGCAACAGTGGCAGCGCTTTCTCCGTCAACGTCATCTTTCCCAAGGACGCCTTCACCATGGAGGGAACACCCGCCGTCTATGAGGACAGGGGCGATACCGGCGAGATCGTGCGGCGTTTGTTCTGCGGGACATGCGGCACGCCGCTGGAGTCGCGCTCCATATTCTCCGCGCCTGAGCACGCGGTGGTGAAGGCAGGATCGTTCGACAATCCGGCCCGGTTCACGCCCGATTGCGAGACCTATTGCATCAGCGCCATGCCCTGGTGGGGCAAGGAGAATGATCGCAAATGCTATGATCGCCTGAACGTCGATGCCGTCGGAGGGGAATGAAGCATGCCCAAGTCACGCTACCGCGTTGTCCAATGGGCCACTGGCTCCGTGGGTACGACTGCACTTCGTCATTTCATGGATAATCCCGTGTTCGAGCTGACCGGAGTCTTTGTCACCAACCCGGACAAGGTGGGACGGGATGCGGGTGACCTGGCGGATCGACCGGCCACCGGTGTCATCGCGACGGACGATGTGGATACGATCCTGGCGCTGGACGCCGACTGCGTGCATTTCACGCCCCGCGTCGAGGACATCGACATGATGTGCCGGCTGCTGCGATCCGGGAAGAATGTCGTCTCCCCGCTTGGCCCCTATTATCCGATCGCCCGCTATGTCGAGCAGCATGAGGCGCTGGAGGCCGCATGTCGGGACGGGGAAACGTCCTTCCACGGCTGCGGCATCCATCCCGGCTTCGCGGGCGATCTGGTGCCGATGATCTTCACCCGGCTGATGGACCGGATCGAACATGTCCATCTTTACGAGGTGGTCGATTTCCTCGCCAATCCGTCCCACTATATCGCCTTCATGGGCTTTGGCCGCGAACCGGACGATCTGCTGGCCAATCCTGCCCGTTCGGCCGATGCGCACCTCATCTTTTCCCAGTCTATGGCTCTGGTGGTGGAGGGACTGGGCAAGACCATCGAGACCGTCACCTCCCGGTTCGAGGTCGCCGTCGCGACGCGGGACATCGCCTATCCCGGCGGTGTTATCCGCCGCGGAACGGTCGGCGGCCAACATTATGAATGGTCGGCCTGGAGCGATGGCAAGCCTCTTGTCACATACCACTGCTTCTGGGTGCTGGGCGACGCCCTTGAACCCCGATGGGATGTCGGCGAAACAGGATACCGGGTGGTGTTCGAGGGGAATCCGCCGTTGGAGATCGGGTTTCGCGGCGGCCTTCTGCCCGATGGAAAGCGGGCTTATCCGGGATGGACCGGGATATTGGGCGCGACCGCTATTCCTGCGGTCTGCGACGCTGCGCCGGGCGTCCTCTCCCACATCGATCTCGGTATCGTCCGCCCGCGAGGGTTGGTAAGATGAGGCGCCAAAACGATCGAGGAATATAGGTCGCTGACAGCAATGAGATTTCAATAGAGTGGTCGTTGGCGACGGATGTTGAGACGCAATCAGCAGTGGGGGACGGAAGGCATGCAGGCCGCTGATCGCTGACAGGCCGTCCCGTCGGTGCAGTTGTTCCCGGCGCCATAGCGGGCAAGGTGCCTTCCAAACGGGATCGCCATCTTCGTTAATTCCCTCCCATTCATGCGGAGCGGAATGTAAACGCCATGGGATAGTGCGGCGTGCCGGTCAAATCGATGCGGCGCTCCGTTCACGAAAAATTACAGGCCGGGCATGAACGCCCGGCATGGGATTGCTACGGGCTGGTCATGCAATATTCCGTTCTTCGCCTTCCGCTTGCGTGGTTCACTGTCGGAGCCATATCCCTCGCTCCCGCCATCGTCCCCGCCGCCATGCCGCCATTGCTGGCCGCGCTGCTCTTCTTCTGGCTGCTCGGCATCATCTTCTGGTCGGCATTCGGAGTGGTGCATGAGGCGGAGGAACTGGCCGAGATATTGGGTGAGCCGTTCGGCACGCTGATCCTGACGCTTTCGATCGTCATTATCGAGGTGGCGCTGATTTCCGCCGTGATGCTCGGCCCCAAGGCCGTGCCGACACTGGGCCGCGACACCATGTTCGCCGTGTTGATGATCGTCCTGAACGGCGTGGTCGGCCTCGGACTGCTGGTCGGGGGCTTGCGGCACCATCAGCAGAGCTTCAACCTCCAGGGCGCCAGTGCCTATCTGGCGGTGACCATCCCGCTCGCCGTCCTGGCGCTCGTCCTGCCCAATTTCACGACATCAAGTTCCGGGGGCACCTTGTCGGCCGGGCAGTCGATGCTGTTCTCCCTCCTGACGATCGCGCTCTACGGCATCTTCCTGTGGCTCCAGACGGGGCGTCACCAGGGCTTTTTCCAGCCGCCGGAAATGGCGGCGGTGGAAGGGCAGGACGCCAGTCCGATGCCGCATGCGGAGCGATCCGGCTCGCTGGCCAAGCATGTGGTGCTGCTGCTCGCGAACATCCTGCCCATCGTCATCCTGTCCAAGAGCCTCGCCAAGCTGCTGGATGCGGGGATAGAGGCCCTCGCCGCGCCGAGTGCGCTGGGCGGCATCATCATCGCCATGATCGTCTTCACGCCGGAGGGCATATCCGCCCTGCGAGCCGTGGCGGCGAACCAGTTGACGCGCGCCATCAACCTTTGCCTGGGCGCCGCGGCATCGACGCTGGGCCTCACCGTCCCGGCGGTGCTGCTCATCGGCCTCATCAGCGGGCAGCCTGTCATATTGGGTCTTTCGGCCGCCAATATGGTGCTGCTGACGATGACGCTGGTGCTCAACGGCATCACCTTTTCCGGATCGCGCACCACCATGCTGGAAGGCGCGGTGCATCTGTCGCTGTTCGCGGTGTTCCTGGTCCTGGTGTTCAGCCCCTGATCGCCGCTCCGGAATTCTTCGTTTCCCGCGATTTCCGAGCTGTCAGGTGAGTCCACCTGATTGAGAATCGCTCAAGACCCATCGCGCAGGGGGCGGGGAGCATGAGCGGTCACCGCGGATCGGGTCAATGGGAAAGCCCGCGCCCGCGAAGGTCCGGATAACGCCGAGGGGATGGGACCGAGAGGATGGGGACGGCTCCCGCTTCGGGACCGTCCCTATTCCAGCTTTCCGGAATCGATCAGCTATCGAAGCCGGGCAGGTCGCGCTGGACCTTGCGCGTCACGGCCTCCCAGACGAGCTGGTGGGTGTTCCGACCGCCTTCGACGGGCTTGCGGGTGCGGCCGATCTGGCGGCGGACTTCCTCCTGCGCGGCTTCCGGCGCGATGAGGACGCCGTTGCGGCCCACGCTGAGCGTGCGCACCTGCGCGGTGCAGGCGCTTTCAAGCTGGTAGATGCCGCCCCATGCCTCCCCGGCCGAGGCGCCCAGCGCCAATGTGCCGTGATTGCGCAGCAGCATCAGCTTTGTGTTGCCGAGGTCGGCGACGAGCCGTTCCCGCTCGTCGAGATTGAGCGCGACGCCTTCATAGTCGTGATAGCTGAGGCGCGGAATGATGCCGAGCGCGCGCTGGTTGAGCGGAAGCAGCCCCTCGGCCTGGGACGACACGGCCATGCCGTCCGCCGAATGGAAATGGGCGATGAACAGCGCGTCCTCGCGGGCGGCGTGGATGGCCGAGTGGATGACATAGCCGGCATAGTTGATGCCATAGTCGTGGTCGCCGACCAGATTGCCGTCAATGTCCACCTTCACCAGGCTGGAGGCTGTGATCTCCTCGAACATCAGGCCGAAGGGGTTGATCAGGAAATGATGCTCCGGGCCGGGCACGCGGGCGGAGATATGGGTGAAGATCAGGTCGTCCCATCCGTAGAGCGCCGCCAGGCGATAGAAGGCGGCGAGGACGCGCTGTTCATCGCCCATTTCCATTCGGCGG
>JASGGS010000105.1:0-13731 GCA_047602685.1 Sphingobium sp. | reverse complement strand
AGCCGCCGGGCGTGCTGGGCGCGCCGCCGCCCGCGCGCCACCCCGCGCGCATGCGGGGCATCGCCGCCATCACCCTGGCGCTGGCCGTGCTGCTGCCGCTCTTTGCCGCGTCGCTGATCCTCTTGTGGCTGGCCGATCGCCTGCTGCTGCCGCGCCTGCCCGCTGTGTCGCGCTGGCTGGGCCTGCGCGCGAGCGCCGTCTGAACGGCGTCCCGATTTCATACGAGTAAAAAATATTTTATCACGTATGTCTTTGACATTAATTCACATTCTTGTCTTTGGTGCATCTCCATAACAATTGGCGATGGGCGGAGTTCGGAATAGTGATGTCGGAGGAAGAGGCGGCCCGCCTGTTGGGGCTGGACGCCGGGGCCATGCCGCGCTGGACGCAGGGCCTCATCATCACTGACTCCGTTCAGGTCGGGAATCCAGTGATCTTTGCAAGCCGGGGCTTCACGATCCTGACAGGCTATGACGCGGCCTTCGCGCTCGGCCGCAATCCCCGTTTCCTGCAAGGCGCCGATACCGATCCGCGCACCGTCGCCGCCGTCCGGGAGGCGGTGCGGGACCGGCAGCGCTTCTATGGCGACATATTGAACTACCGCCGTGACGGCACGTCCTTCTGGAGCCGCATGTCCATCGGCCCGCTCGACACGCCGCGGTCCCAGGGCCTGTTCATCGGCCTCCAGTTCGACGTGACGGACCAGTACCGGACCTAGGGCATTTTCAACTTGGCCGTCACGGTCGACGGCTCGGAAAACGCGGCATCGAAAGACAAGAGCGTTTCCGCTCAATGGGGAAGCGCTCTAGGAACCCGGTATGCCCAGCGTCGCGGCCGCGCCCCGGATGCGCTGCGCCGCGCCCGGATTGGCCTTGATCGCGGCATCGCGCGCCGCCGCCGCCTTGGCCGTCTCGCCCAGCGTCATGCGGCTGCGCATCAGCATGATCCAGCCGTCGACATTGGCGGGATCGGCTTGCAGCTTGGCTTCGAGGCCGCCCACCATGCCCTCGATCATCCGGTCCTGCGCGCCCTTGGGCAGGGAGGCGGCGGCCTGCATCTGCTCGCGCGTCGGACCCGGTATCGGCCCGGTGGCAACGGGGTCTCCGCCCCCCAAGCCCATAGGCGGCGAGGGCGCCTGCTCGGGGAGGGGCTTCACGGCGGCGAGGCGCCGGGCGACGTCGATCCGGTTGATCTTGCCCACCTGCTCGATGGTGCGGCGCAGGTCCGCCTCCCATGGCGCCCCGGCGGGCGTGTCGGCGAGCAGGGCGAGCCAGTCATCGACCGCCCCCTCGTGATCGCCCGAAAGGTCGCGCGACACCGCCAGGAAATAGCGTGCGCGCGCATCCTTGGGATCGATTTCATGCGCCTTGCGAAAGGCGCCGAGCGCCTGCTTCGGCATTGGATCGCGCGGGGACGCCATGACCGCCGCCTCGCCATAGGCGGACCAGAGCGCGGCGTTGTCCGGCGTCAGCGCCGTCGCGCGGCGATAGGCGCGCTCCGCATCGGGATAGCGTTCGGCCAGGAAATAGGCCTGGCCCAGCCGCTGCCAGGCGAGCGAGTCGCCGGGATTGGCCCCCACCTGCTCCTGAAGCGCGCGGATGAGCGCTTCCGGATCGGCACTGGCCGCCGCGTCCGCCACGCCGGGCGCAGGCGCGGGGGTGGTGGTCGGGTCGCCGCGCGTCACGGCGTAGATCACCGCGATGATCGCGATGGCCGCCGCCGCCATCAGCAGCAACCGGCCGCCCTTCCAGCCCTTCACGCTATCCTCCGCCATCCGGTCCTCTCTCTTGGTCAGGGTATGGCCGGCGCCTTGCCCGGCGTGCAGCGATAGACCAGCCGTTCATTCGGCTCCGGCGGCAGCAGCGACCTTATGCCCGCCTCCATGCGCGCGATCGCCTCGATCCTGCCGGGTTCCGTCGTGCAGCCCTCGAAAGTGACGGCGGAGCGAGCCTTGCGCGCCGCTTCCGCCGTCGCCGCGTCCAGCGCATAGCGGTCGGATCGATAGGTGCCGGTGGCGGGGTCGATGCTCTGGATGGAGACGGTCGCCTCCTTGTCCGGCACCAGGATGCGGCTCCAGGTCGAACCGCCCTGGACGAGCTGGGTACGGCCGTTGATGCAGCCCTTTCCGTTCCAGTTGAGGGGCACGTCGGGCGTGTCGGATACGGTCACGCGGCTGCGGTCCAGGTCGATGCGGCACAGATTGTCGCCGACGATCTTGTCCCCGCTGACGAGTGTGGTGCCCTGCTCGTCCCCGCCGTCCTTCGCGGCCATGTCCTTCGCGATGGCCGCCGCGCGGTCGTCCACCTCCCGGAAACTCGGCCGCAGGAAGAAGGCGGCGAGCGCCGCCGCGAACAGCACGCCGGTCGCGATGCCGAAATTGCGGACGGCCTTCTTCTTGCCCTGTATGTGGGAAATGCCTGCTATGCCCGCCGTGACGAGGGCGAGGGCGAGGGCGATGGCGGCGCCCGCGATATAATTCTCGCGCGCGGCGATGATCGACTGCTCGGCATCCTGCCGCGCGCGGATGGCGCGCTCGCGCACCTTGTCGGCATCGGCCGCCGCCTTCGCATCGGCTTCCAGCCGGGCGCGGTCGGCGGCATTCTTCTCCGCGGCGTCGATCTCCGCCAGGGAGCGGCAGGGAACGATGGTCCGTTGCGGCTGCACGCCCGCCTGCCGCAGGAAGGAGGCGACCTCGCGGTTCGAGACGGCAAAGCCATATTCGGCGTCATTGCCGTCGGATATGGAGCCGAAGCTGTTGACGCCCAGCACGCGGCCGCAGGCATCGACCAGCGCTCCGCCGCTGTTTCCCGCCGCCATGGGCGCGGTGTGGAGCACCGTGTCGAACTGCTTGGAGGACCGGCCGGTGGAAATGGTGCCGGACGTCTTCACCGGCGTCATCGGCTGGATGATGTCGGCCAGCGCCATGCCCTGCGCGCGGTCGACATTGCCGGGATAGCCGATGGCGACGACCCCCTGCCCGTCCTGCGTCGCGGCGGCGTAGAAGGTGGCGACGGGCAGGTTGCTGGCGCCGTTCACCTCCAGCAGGGCAAGGTCGTTGCCGGGCGAGAAGGCGATGATCTTCGCGCCATAGCTGCGCGATCCCTCGGCCGGGACGACGCCGATGACGATATTCGGCTCCTCGCGCACCAGCTCGACGACATGGGCGTTGGTCAGCACCTTGTTGGGCGCGATGACGATGCCGCTGCCATGGCCGACGAAATAGGCGCCGTCGCCTTTGGTCGCGACCAGGGCCACGCGCACGACGCTGCGGGATGCGGCGGCGATGTCCTGCTGGTCGGCGAGGGCGGGCGGCGCCTGTATCGCGAGGCCGAGGAGGAACAGGATCGCGAGGGCGCAGGAGCGAAGGCGGTTCATGGCGCGATCCATATCTTTTGCGGCGGCGAAGCGACAGAAAAAATGGTTGGCGCGAGGCAAGTCCTGCTTTGACCGCAAGATATGGGACGCGCGCGGCTTGTCTCCATGCGATCCCGGCCCCAGAAAGATCGGGAACAGCAGCGATGACAGGCATCACCATCATGGATTCGGGCATCGATGCCGACGCGGCCTATGCGGCGTTCGAGGCGCGTGACCGGGCGAGCGACGGGCGCTTCGTGGTCGCTGTCCGGACCACCGGCATCTATTGCAAGCCCAGCTGCCCGGCCCGCCGTCCCCGGCGGGAGAATATCGAGTTCTTCGCTGATACGGCGGCCGCGCGGGCGGCGGGATATCGCGCCTGCCTGCGCTGCCGCCCCGACGAGCTGTCACGCGACGGCGCGGCGGTGGCAAAGGCGATCCGCCTGATCGAGGCGAGCGAGGAGCGGCTGGCGCTGGAGGATCTGGCGCGGGCCGTCGGCTATGCTCCCCATCATTTCCACCGCCTGTTCAAGCGCGGCACGGGCCTCACCCCCGCCGCCTATGCGCGGGGCCTGCGCGCCGAGCGGCTGGCCCGCCGGCTGGACGGGGAGGAAGGCAGCGTCACCCGGGCGATCTACGCGGCAGGCTATGAGGCGCCGAGCCGGGCCTATGCCGATGCGAAGGCGCGGCTGGGCATGACCCCCTCGACCTGGAAGGGGGGCGGGGCGGGCGAGACGATCCGGCACCGGGTTGTCGCGACCAGCCTTGGCCCGCTTCTGGTCGCGGCGACGGCCAGGGGGCTGTGCCGCATCGCCTTCGACGAGGACGCGGCCGACCTCAAGGCCCGTTTCCCGAAGGCGGAGATCGCCGAGGGGGACGAGGATTTCGCCGTGCTGGTGAGGCAGGTGGTGACGATGGTCGACCATCCCGCGCGCGCCGCCGACCTGCCGCTCGACATGCGCGGCACCGCTTTCCAGCAGGCGGTGTGGCGGGCATTGCTGGCGATCCCGGCGGGCGAGACGCGCAGCTATGCCGAGATCGCGGCCATGGCGGGCAGCCCCGGCGCGGTGCGGGCGGCAGGGTCCGCCTGCGGCGGCAATCCCCTGCCGGTCGTGGTGCCCTGCCACCGGGTTCTCCGCGGCGACGGCGGCCTTGGCGGCTATGCCTATGGCGCGGAGCGCAAGAAGGCGTTGCTGGCGCGGGAGGCCAAGGGCTGATCAGCCGAGATCGAAATGCTCCACCACGCCGCCCGCGGCATGGGGACCGATCAGCTGGCCGAACCGCTGATGGGGCGGCGTGCCGATGAAGGCCTTGTGCGCCTCCAGCGAATCCCACTCGACCAGCAGCAGGAACTTCCCTGGATTTTCGACTCCCCGGCCGAAGCGGGCCGACCGGCCGCCGCCTTCCCCGGTGAGGAGAGGGAGACCCTCCTCGAACGCCTTGGCGAAGGCCTCTTCCTGCCCTTCCCTGGACGTCAGTTCCACCCGTTCGAGGATCATGCCTGTCTCCTGAATATGTCTGCTTTCCGCATCTGACTAGCGCTGTCCAACAGCTTTTGCAAAGCTATGCAGCCCGGCCGGCCGCCTCAGACGAAGCTGTAGGGGTCGATGTCCACCGCGACGCGGGTCGACGCCTTCCACTGCACCTTGCCCAGCCATTCGCGGATCACGTCCTGCACGTCGATCTGGCGCCGGGCGTGGATCAATATGCGGTGGCGGTGGCGGCCGCGCAGGACGGCGAGGGGCGCCGGGGCGGGGCCATATATCTCGACCCCCTCCACCGTGGGTTTCGCATTGCCGATGCGATGGGCGGCCTCCTTCGCCTCCTGCTGGTCCGTGTCGGAAACGATGATCGCGGCGAAGCGGCCGAAGGGCGGGGCATGGGCGATGCGGCGCCCCTCCGTCTCCGTGGCGTAGAAGCGGTCGCTGTCGCCCGACAGCAGGGCCTTGATGACCGGCGCGTCCTTGAGGCGCGTCTGGATGAAGACGCGGCCCGGCTTCTCCCCGCGGCCCGCACGGCCCGAAACCTGGACGATCTGCTGGAAAGTGCGCTCCGCCGCGCGCAAATCGCCGCCCTCCAGTCCCAGATCGGCGTCGATCACGCCGACCAGCGTCAGATTGGGGAAATGATAGCCCTTGGTGACGAGCTGCGTGCCGACGATGATGTCCACCGCGCCGCCCGCCACGTCGCGCACGAACTCCGCCGCCTTGGCCGGGGACCAGAGCGTGTCGGACGTGACGATGGCCGTCCGTGCCTCCGGAAACAGGGCCTTCACCTCGTCCGCGATGCGCTCCACGCCGGGACCGCAGGCGACGAGGCTGTCATCTGCGTGGCATTCCGGGCACTCCTTCGGCGCGGGGATGACATGGCCGCAATGATGGCAGGCGAGGCGATGGGTCAGGCGGTGCTCGACCATCCATGCCGTGCAATTGGGGCATTGGAAGCGATGGCCGCAATGGCGGCACAGCGTCAGCGGGGCATAGCCGCGCCGGTTGAGGAAGAGGAGGGCCTGTTCCCCCTTCTCCAGCGTCTGCTCCATCGCCTTGACGAGCGGCGGCGCGATCCAGCGGCCCCGCTCCGGCGGATATTGGAGGAGGTCGATCTCCACGATCTCCGGCATTTCCGCGCCGCCATAGCGGCCGGGCAGCCTGATCTCCTCATAGCGGCCCAGCGCCACCTGATGCCGCGTCTCTATGGCGGGCGTGGCGGAGGCGAGGAGGACGGGGCATTGTTCCCACAGGCCCCGCATCACCGCCACGTCGCGGGCATGATAGCGAACGCCGTCCTCCTGCTTGAAGCTGGTCTCATGCGCCTCGTCCACGACGATCAGGCCGAGCCGGGCATAGGGCAGGAACAGGGCGGAGCGGGCGCCGACCACCACCCTGGCCGATCCGTCCGCGATGGCGCGCCAGGCCCGGCGCCGCTCCGACTGGCGCAGGCCCGAATGCCAGGCCACCGGCTCATGCCCGAAGCGCTTGGCGAAGCGGGTGAGGAAGGGTTCGGTCAGCGCGATCTCGGGCAGGAGGACCAGCGTCTGCCTGCCCATGCGCAGCGCCTCCGCCACTGCCTCGAAATAGACTTCCGTCTTGCCGGAGCCGGTCACGCCGTCGAGCAGCACGGTCTGGAACCGCCCCGCGCGGGTCAGTTCGATCAGGCGGTCGGCGGCCGCGGCCTGTTCATGGGACAGGTCCACATGCAGATGGCCGGGGTCCGGATCGGCATAGGGCGTGTCGATGCTGACCTCCACGCCCTCCAGCGCGCCGTCCTTGACGAGGCCGCGTATCACTGCGTCGGACACGCCGCCGATCATGGCCAGTTCCTTCACCAGCCCCTGCCGCTCGCCGATGCGTTCGAGGGCCTGTGCGCGTTTTTCCGTGTTTCGGGCAGGCGCCTTGCCGGTGGCGCGATATTCGATGACGGTGCGCGCGCCCTCCAGCGCGGAGACGGAGGCGATGGCCATGCGCAGCACGGCGGCGGGCGGGGCGAGATAATAGTTCGCCGTCCATTCGATCAGGCGGCGCAGCGGGGCGGGGAGCGGCGGCGCGTCCACCACGCCCGATATCGGGCGCAGCCGGTTGTCGCCCACCGTCTCCGTCTCCGGAAAGGCATTCTCCTCCCACACCACGCCGGCGATCTGGCGCGGGCCGAGCGGCACGACGACGATGCTGCCCGGCTCCGCCGCCATGCCATGGGGCAGGCGATAGTCGAGCGGGCCAAGGGCTGCGTTGAGGGTGAGCACGCGGATGCGGGACATGGCAGAGCGGTAGGACATTCGGGAGGGAAAGGGAATGTGGCGATGCGATGCCCTTCCCGGCGGGTTGCGGGCGGGAAGCGCGCGCGATAAAACTACGACTTATCGAGTCGGAGTTATGGATGCCGCATATCAGCGCTGCCGTCGAATATGGCCTGCACTGCCTGGTCTTCCTTGCCTCGCGTGGGGGGGAGGCGCCCGCGCCTAGCGCGCGCGACCTGGCGGAGTTGCAGGGCGTGCCGGTGGACTATGCGGCGAAGATCTTCACGCGGCTGCAGAAGGCGGGACTCGTCGTCGCGAGCGAGGGCGTGCGGGGCGGCATGCGGCTGGCCCGGCCGGCGGACGCCATCACCATGCACGATGTCGTCATCGCCATCGATGGCGCGCGCCCACTGTTCGACTGCCGGGAGATACGCGGCGGCTGCGCGCTGTTTCGCGGCGACCCGCCCCGCTGGGCGACGGCGGGCGTGTGCGGCATCCATGCCGTGATGATGCGTGCCGAGGCCCGGATGCGCGACGAACTGAAGGCCGTGACCCTCGCGCAACTCGCGGGCGGTTTCGGGCGCAAGGCGCCGGACGGTTTCTTCGAGGAGGTGGCCGGCTGGCTGGATGCCCGCGCGGCGGACCGGACGACCAAGGGAAAGGAGCAGGCCCCATGAAACTGATGCATGTCGATGCGAGCCCCAAGGGCGCGAAGTCCAACAGCCGCATGCTGGCGCGCGAGTTCGTCGCGATGCTGGAAGCGGGCGAGCCGGCGCTGGCGGTGGATTATCTCGACCTCGCCGAGGAGGCGCCGCCCCATGTAACGGGCGCTTTCGCGCGCGCCATCTATATGCCCGCCGGAGAACGGACGCCGGAGATGCGCGATGTGCTCGCGCCCTCCGACGCCTTGTGCGCGCGCCTGCTGGCGGCGGACGCGCTGCTGTTCGCCATGCCCATGTACAACTGGTCCATGCCGTCCAGCTTCAAGGCGTTCATCGACGCGATCGTGCGGGCGGGCATCACCTATGGCCATGGTCCCGACGGCGGGATCGTAGGCAGGCTGGACCGGCAGAAAGTGCTGTTCCTGACCACGCGCGGCGCCGACCTGTCGCCCGGTTCGCCCTATGCGGGCATGGATGCGTTGACCCCCGCGCTGACCCATGCCTTCGGCTTCCTGGGCGTGCGTGACCCGTGGTTCGTCAACGCGCAGCCGATGGAGTTCGCCAATGCCGTGGAGCGGGAGGCCGGGCTGGAGCGGGCCCGGCTGGAGCTGGCGGCGGTGGCCGGACGCTGGATGGCGTAACGTGCCCCCGCCTGCTTCCTCGTCCCTTCCTGACACCTTCCCTTGCCCGCGCTATAGCGGCGCCACCGAATCGCCGTGCGCCGCGGGGGCGCCAAAGGGAAGGCCAAAGCCATGAAATTCTTCGTCGACACCGCCGATATAGCTGAAATCCGGGAGCTTGCCGCCACCGGCCTGCTGGACGGCGTGACCACCAACCCTTCGCTGATCGCCAAGTCGGGCCGCAAGTTCCTGGAGGTGATCGAGGAGATTTGCGGCGTGGTCGACGGCCCCGTCTCCGCCGAGGTCGTCGCCCTCGACCATGAGACGATGATCAGGGAAGCCGCCGTCCTCAGGAAGGTCGCGCCCAATGTCGCGATCAAGGTGCCGCTGACCATCGACGGCCTCAAGACCTGCAAGGCTCTGTCGTCCGAGGGCGTGAAGGTGAATGTGACGCTCTGCTTCTCCGCCAATCAGGCGCTGCTGGCGGCGAAGGCGGGCGCGGCCTTCATCTCGCCCTTCGTCGGGCGCCTCGACGACAATGGCGCGGACGGCCTCCAGTTGATCGAGGATATCCGCCTGATCTACGACAACTACAATTTCGACACGGAAATCCTGGCCGCGTCGCTCCGCAACAGCTCGCATATCTTCGAATGCGCGAAGATCGGCGCGGACGTCATCACCGCGCCGCCCGCCGTCATCAAGTCGCTGTTCAACCATGTGCTGACCGACAAGGGCCTGGCCGCATTCGAGGCCGATTGGGCGAAGACGGGCCAGTCGATCCTGTAATCTCCCATCCCTCTCGGCAGGGAAGGGTCAGGGGGTGGGCGCGAGCGCAGCGAACCTGCCCCTTTTCCCTGCCCCTTTTTCAACGTGCGAACCGCCGACCCATCCCTGGCCCCTCCCTAAGATAAGGAGGGACTTGAAGGAGGGCAAAGCGATCAGCGTCCGAAACCCCTTGGCGCGGGATCGACGACCGTGACCGTGCCATTGGCCACTTCCGACACTTCCAGCGCCCGCTCCGCCACGCCATTGTCGCGGAAGCGGAACACGCCGTCGAGGCCGGAGAAGCCGTCCGGAGCGGTGAGGCGGCCATTGGGGAAGGGCGTGCCGGGCTTCCACTCGTCCGCGATGCGGACCGTCAGCAGCACCGCGTCATAGCCCAGGGAGGCGAGCCGGTACGGCGCCGACTGGTAGCGGGCGCGATATTTGGTGGAGAACTGGCGGTAGAGCGCGTCGCTGACGCTGGCGAACCATGCGCCGCGCAGGGCGGGGCTGGCGGTGATCGTCTGGTCCGTGTTCCACAATTCCGTGCCGAGGATGCGGGCCTTGCCGCTTGGTCCCGCGCGCACCAGTGGCGCGGCCTGCACCGCCACCCGGCCGAGGTCCGCGATCAGCAGCGCGTCGTAGCTGGATGCCGCCTGCAACCGCTTGACCGCCGCCGCCACGGCGCCCGGCGAGCGGTCGAAGCTTTCCATGGCGACGACCGTGCCGCCCCTTGCGCGGACGGTGTTGAGGAAGGTGGCGCCCGCCCGCTCGCCATAAATGCCCTTGGGCACCAGCGCGGCGAAGTTGGTGGCGCCGCGCTCGCGCGCATAGGTTACGACGCGCTCGACCGACTGGGCGGGGATATAGCCCATCAGGAAGGTGCCGGGCGCGGCCACCGTCACGTCGTTGGAGAAGCTGAGCATCGGCACGCCCGCCGAACGGGCCAGCGGCGCGGCGGCGCGTACATCCTCCGCGGTGAGGGGGCCGAGGATCAGGCGGTTGCCCTCCGCCAGCGCCTTGCGCGCGGCGGCGGCGACGCCGCCCGCCGCTGCGGTGTCATAGGTGGTGATGCGGACCTTTTCCGTGCGCGTGTCGAACAGCGCCATGGTGGTCGCATTGGCGATGGAGCGCCCGACGCCCGCATTGGCGCCGCTGATCGGCACGAGCAGGGCGACGCGGTGGCGCGCGGTGTCGGTGGGCAGCGGCGACACCACGTCCGGCCCCTTTGGCGGCGGCGGCGGCGCGGCGCCGCGATCCGGCTTCGGCACGACGGCGCAGCCCGCGAGGAGGGTGAGGGCGGCGAGGCCCGGCAGCCGCCGCATATGCCGTTTCCAGCGGATGGTCCAAAAGGCGGCTTGCGGCTTCAACCCCATGTCTGTCATTGCTTGGTTCATGTCCCTTCAGCCAACGCCCTCCCAGGAAGCCCCCCGGCTTGCGCCCGGCCTATACATTGTTGCGGGACCGATCGGCAACTTGTCCGATCTTTCTCCCCGCGCGGCGGAAATCCTGCGGCTGGCGGATGTCGTGGCGGTGGAGGATACGCGCGTCTCCGCGAAACTTTTGCGTCATGCAGGGTCCGAAAGGCCCATGATTCCCTATCATGACCATAGTGACGAGCGGGTGCGCCAGCGCCTGGTCGACCGCATGGCGGGGGAGGCGGTGGCCCTGCTTTCGGATGCCGGGACGCCGCTCATCTCCGACCCCGGATACAAGCTGGTGCGAGACGCCCGTGCGGCGGGCCGAGCCGTGACGACCGCGCCCGGCCCCTGCGCGACGATCGCGGCGCTCACCCTGTCGGGCCTGCCGACCGACCGCTTCCTGTTCCTCGGCTTCCTGCCCGGCAAGGAGAAGGCGCGGGCCGACGCGCTGGCGGAGGTGGCGGGGCTGCGCGCGACGCTCGTCACCTATGAGAGCGGGCCGCGCGCCGGCAAGGCGCTGGCCGCCATGGCGCAGGTGCTCGGCCATCGCGAGGCGGCCGTGGTGCGGGAGATCAGCAAGGCGTTCGAGGAAGTGGTGACGGGCACGCTGGCCGATCTCGCGGCGCGCTATGCCGAAAATCCGCCCAGGGGCGAGATCGTGCTGGTGATCGGTCCGCCCTCCGACGAACGCGTCGAGGCGGCGGAGGAGGATGTGGACGCGGCCCTCCGGGAAGCGATGGCGCGCCTGCCCGCCTCCAAGGCGGCGGGGGAGGTCGCGAGGAAATTCGGGCTCGAACGCCGCGCGCTCTACGACCGCGCCATGGCCCTGAAGGACGCATGAGGAAGCCGGCGGCCCGGCGTGTCACCGCCGAGAAGCGCGGGCGGCAGGCGGAGCGGTTGTGCGGCTGGTGGCTGCGCCTCAAGGGCTGGTCGATCCTCGACCGGCGCGTGCGCACCCCGGCGGGGGAGATCGACCTGATCGCGCGGCGCGGCGCCATGGTCGCCTTCGTCGAGGTGAAGACGCGGGCGACCGATGCCGAACTGGACCTTGCCATAGACGAAAGGCGCCTCTCGCGCGTCGCGGCGGCGGCGGAAAGCGTCGCCCATATCTATCTCGCGCCCGGCGACGACATGCGCATCGACGTGATGCTCCTTGCGCCGGGCCGGCCGCCGCGCCATCTGGCGAATGTCTGGCACGGGGGGTGACGACCCGGCGTCATTATTCATGACGAGAAGACGGTAGCGGGCGTGAGCGGACAGCCGCATCGACCATTGGATGCAAGCATGGCCTCATGCGGGGCGAATGGAAGAGAGACTATATGAGCCTGAACGTCGCGATGCAGATGGACCCGATGGAGGGGCTGAATATCGCCGGGGATTCGACTTTCCATATCATGCTGGCGGCGCAGGAGCGGGGGCACAGGCTCTATCATTACCGCCCGGACGACCTGAGCTGGACCGGCGGGCGCCTCCTGGCCGATGCGCGCGAGGTGACCGGCCTCCAGCGCGTGCCGGGCGAGCATTTCCGCTTCGGCGACGCGGTGCAACTCGACCTCGGCCGCGATACCGATGTGGTGTGGATGCGGCAGGACCCGCCCTTCGACCTCAGCTACACCACGGCCACGCACCTGCTCGAACGGATCGAGGGGGAGACGCTGGTCCTCAACAATCCCGGCTCCGTGCGCAATGCGCCCGAAAAGCTGTTCGTACTGGACTATGCGCGCTTCATGCCGCCCACCATGATCACGCGCAGCCTGGCCGCCACGCGCCAGTTCCTGGAGGAGCATGGCGAGATCGTGGTGAAACCGCTCTACGGCAATGGCGGCGTCGCGGTCTTCCATATCGGGCAGGACGGCAAGAATCTGTCGAGCCTGGTCGAACTCTTCCGCGAGCGGTGGGTTGAACCCTTCATGGTGCAGGCTTTCATCCGCGACGTGGCATCGGGCGACAAGCGCATCGTGCTGGTCGACGGCGAGGTGATGGGCGCGGTCAACCGCGTGCCGGGCAAGGGCGAGATACGCTCCAACCTCGCCGTGGGCGGCACCGCCGCCAGGACCGTGCTGACGTCGGAGGAGCAGGAGATCTGCGCCGCGCTGGGTCCCGAACTCAGGGAGCGCGGCCTCCTGTTCGTCGGCATCGACGTGATCGGCGGCAAGTGGCTGACGGAGATCAATGTGACCTCCCCCACCGGCATCGTGGCTATCGAGAATTTCGACGGCACGGATACGGGCGGCATGATCTGGGATGCCGTCGAGGCGCGGCTGGCCGCCCGCGCGGTGCCCGCCTCGCGGACATGACTGATCGGCCGATATGACCGATTGGGTCGTCAACCTGATCGACGCGGGCGGCTATTGGGGCATCGCGTTCCTGATGGTCCTTGAAAATGTCTTCCCGCCCATTCCGTCGGAACTCATCATGGGCATTGGCGGCATTCGCGTGGGGCAGGGGCGCATGGACATGGTGCCCCTCCTGATCGCGGGAACCGTCGGCACCACCATCGGCAATTATTTCTGGTACATGATCGGCCGCGCGCTGGGCTTCCACCGGCTGCGCCCGGTGGTGAAGCGTTTCGGCCGGGTGCTGACGCTGGAATGGCGCGACATAAGGCGGATCAACTGCCTGTTCCGCCGCTACGGGCCGGGCATCGTCTTCGTCTTCCGCTTCATGCCCGCCTTCCGCACCATGGTCTCGCTGCCCGCCGGGTTGTTCCGCATGGGGCATGTCCGTTTCACCCTCTGGACGGCGGCGGGCGCCCTGATCTGGAACATCTTCCTTGTGGGCGGCGGCTGGTGGCTGGGCAACCGGTTCACGGAGATCGACAAATATCTCGGCCCGGCAAGCTGGGCGGTCATCCTGCTGGCGGCGGTCGGCTATGCTTGGCGGTTCATGACATGGAAGCCGCGTTATTCGATCTAGATTTGAGAGGCGTCACCGGCCCGCGCCTCTAGGATGCGCGGGGATGGGCGTTGCGGTAGACGTCCAGCAGATGCGCCGCGTCGACCTGCGTATAGATTTGCGTCGAGGACAGGCTGGCATGCCCCAGCAGCTCCTGCAGCGAGCGCAGGTCCGCGCCGCGCCCCAGCAGATGCGTCGCGAAGCTGTGGCGGAGCGCATGGGGCGTCGTGCGCTCCGGCAGACCTAGGCGCCGCCGCGCGCCGCGCACGCCGCGCCGGACGATG
>JASGGS010000104.1:0-13831 GCA_047602685.1 Sphingobium sp. | reverse complement strand
CTGCGGTCCCTTCATCACCTCGATCCGCTCGACATTGTTGAAATTGTTGATCGTCTGGCCGAGGTCCGCGATATATACGCCGTCGACATAGAAGGCGTTGGCGCCTTCCTCGCCCGCCGCCGCGTTGGTCGTCCCCACGCCGCGGATGAAGAACAGGCCGCTGGGGCCGGAGCGGGTGAAGGTGACGCTGGGCGTGATCTGCGGCAGTGAGTTGGTGCCGCTGACACCCGCGCTTTCCAGCGCCGATGCCGTGACCGCCGTGACGGAAATGGGCACTTTCTGGAGATTTTCGGAACGGCGCTGCGCGGTTACGATGATCTCCTCCAGCCCATTGTCGCCCGTGGCGGGCGCCGCGACCGGCTGCGCATGGAGCGCCGCCGTACTGGTGGCGAGCGCGATCAGGGCCGCACCGGCGAGGCGGCGGCGATACGATGCTATACGGGATGACTTCATGGCTATCCCCTCCCTCGATGCTTGTGACTTTTGGTCTCGCGGCGGGGCTTCGGCCCCTTGTCCCGCGACGGTTTCACGGTGCGCCGCCCCTTTTCGGGGCATCCGCGGAGAAATCCTGTACACTTTCTTAGTCCAGCGCGCGCACGGGTCAAGGCCTGTCGTTCAACCGGCCCGGCTCCGTCCGTGAGCCGCCTTTTACCTACGGTCAGTCGTTCCTTCGTCCCCGGCCGGTTCGATCTCGTCGAGCAGGCTCTCCATCAGTTCGCACAGCTCGGCATGGGCCAGGGATATGCCGAGCTTGCTTTCCATGACGATCGTCCGGGCCACCGCCGCGATCAGCATCGCGATGCCGGCCGCCGAATAATGCGTCCTTCCAGGTGCTTTTTCAAGCGCCTGCTCGACAGCCTTTATCTGAAGTGCGCGGAAATGCTCACCCGTTTCCAGCATCCTTTGCCGCAGGCGCTCATGACTATTGCCGAGAGCGACAAATTCGATGTTGCGGCGGGTGTCCGACCGGTTGACCCGGTTCAGCGTCCAGATGGCGCGCAGCGGCTGCGGGGCGGCCAGCGCCTTGTCGTGCAGCGCCATATACTGCTCGGTCGCCCGGTCGAAGGCGGCGATCAGCAGGTCCTCCATGCTGCGGAAATAATAATGGACGAGCTGCGGTTTCAGCCCGGCCTGCTGCGCGACGCGCCGCGCGCTGACGGCATGGCCGCCTTCCTCCGCCAGCAATGTCTCCGTGGCTTGGATCAGGCGGTCGCGGGACTTGCTGCTCTTGACGTCGAACCCGCGATTTGCCGCCACTGCCGCCGTCTCCCGCCGCTTGTGCCCGGCCTTGGGAGGGCGGGGCATTCGTCACGCGGCTGATGTAGTCACCCGTTCCGGCCGAGTCTAGGCGGGCGGATGGGGCGCGCCTCGGCTTCGGTTCCTGTCCGCCTGCGATAGCTTTGGCCTTCCGGCATAGCCGCGCCCGGTTGCCCCGCGCCGTGCCGCAAGCCTAGCATCGCGGGAAACAGACCGGGAGTATGGAGCATGACCCTGACCCTTGACGCTCTTTCGGGCGGGCTTTCGCCGGACAAGGAACTGGTCTTCGCGGCGCGGCCCGACGATCCGGAGATGCGCGAGAGCATGTCGCTCTGGCTCTATGACGACCGGGGCCGCTTCCACTTCCCGCGCATGGGCATAGAGGCGGAGGCGCATAGCTGGGACAATCGCCGGGTGCAGGGCAATTTCGCCTTTCCCGGCGGCCGCGTGCTCAACGGCGCGGGCCTTGGCGCGGCGCACGACCCCATTGCCGCCGACGGCCGCCCGGCCATCCTCGGCGCGGGGCCGATCTCGTTCGAGATGATCGAGCCTTTCCGCCGCTGGCATGTCGTCTTCGACGGGTCGGTGATCGACGGCGATTATGACGCGATGATCGCCAAGACGCTCGACCCGGCCCGCCGCGTCGATGTCCGCCTCGACGTGGAGCTGGAGATGGTCGTGCCCGCCTGGGTGCAGGACCTCTCGCCGGAAACGGTGGCGAAGATGGACCCGCAGGCGCAGATCGAGGCGGCGAACATGGGCATAGGCTGGCGGCTGGAGCAGCTTTGCCGGGCGCGCGGCACCTTCACCCTGGACGGGCGGACCGAGGACTTCACCGGCACGGGTCTGCGCATCAAGCGGCAGAGCGTGCGGCCGCTGGCGGGCTTTCGCGGTCATGCATGGCAGTCGGCGGTGTTCCCCGACGGCCGCGCCTTCGGCTCCCTCGCCTATCCGCCGCGCGAGGATGGGAGCGAGGGGCATAATGAGGCCTATGTCTATCAGAACGGCCGCTTCTACCCGGCGAAGCTTACGAAAGTGCCCTGGCTGCGCCGCATCGTCAGCGAGGGGGACGATGTGTCGCTGGAACTGGAATCGGACCTCGGCCTCACCCGCATCGGCGGCGTGACCTCCCCTTCCACCTTCCGCGTCGGCAATCCCGATATTGGTGGCCTCAACCTGCATCAGGGCGGCGCGGTCTATACATGGGACGGCCAGACCGCCTTCGGCATGATCGAGCGGTCCGCGCATGAGAGCCTGACGGCGATCGGGTAAGATCAGGAGCCGCGGGGGCGACGGCTCCCGTCACCCCGGACCTGATCCGGGGTGACGCTGAAAGGGACGTTCTTTCAGAGCTTCGCGATCACGTCCTCGCCGATCTTCTGCGCATTGTCGCACCATTCATTGCGCGTCCCGCCCTTGACGGTCACGCCCGCGGTGGTGACGCCCAGTTCGCGATAGGCGCCGATGCGGTCCAGTATCTCCTGCGCGCTCAGCACCTCGCCCGGCTTGTTGACGCCGCCCAGCACCACCTCGGGCAACTGCGCCCGGCCCACCTTGGCGGCATAGTCCTTCATATAGTCGATGCCGGCCTTCAGATCCTCCTCGCCCGTCATGGACGCGGTGCGGGTAGTGTTGCTGTTCACCTCGCCGCCCATGGTGAAGAAGGGGTTCCAGCCGTCCGCCATGTCCACCACGCGGCGAATGGCGCGCTTGGCATTGCCGCCGACATAGATGGGCAGCGGCTTCTGCGGGCTGCCGGGGATGATGCGGTTGCCGAAGGCCTGGTATCCGTCGCCCTCGAACGCGAATTCCTCGCCTGTCGTCGCCGCGCGGATCGCCTGGATATATTCGTCCATCAGCTCGTTGCGCTTCTCGAAATCGACGCCCAGCGCGCGATATTCGCCCTTCAGATAGCCCGCGCCGACGCTCAGCGTCACGCGCCCGCCCGCAAAGGCGTCCAGCGTGGTGATGTCGCGCGCCACGATGAAGGGGTTGCGATAGGGCAGGACGAGTATGCCGGTCTGGAGGCGCAGCGTCTTCGTATGGGCCGCCAGCAGCGACAGCATCACGAACGGGGCCTGCGCATGATGGCCGCCGGCGTCCAGCCAGCGGCCGGTCGGCACCGGATGGTCGGTGACGAGGCCCGCGTTGAAGCCTGCCTTCTCCACCGTCTCGCCGATCTGCTTCACGGCCTCCATCGTGCCGAATTCCCGCGGCTGTTCGGCATGATCGAAGGGCAGGGGGACGTTGATCTTCATGAGGTTCTTATCCTTTTCTCGAATCCTGGAGGCGGCGATCAGGCGGGCACTTCGACCAGCACCCACTTGCCGCTGGCCCTGTCCCGCACCCAGCCGGACGAGGCCCAGCTTCCGCCGTCAACGGGCAGGGTGACGCCGGTGACATAGCTGCTCATGGCGGAGGCGAGATAGACCGCCGCATGGCCGCATTCCACGTCCACGCCGGGGCGGCGCAGCGGTATGCGGCGCGCGGTCGCATCCTCCATCTGGGGCGAGGGCCGATGCCATTTCGCCTCGTCCACCGGGCCGGAGATATTGCCCCGCGTCCCCGGCGTCACGGTGAAGTCGGGCGCGATCACGTTGACGCGTATGCCATGGTCGGCCAGTTCCAGCGCCATGGTGCGCGTGAAGTTGTTCATGCCCGCCTTGCACGCCGAATAGACGGCAAAGCCGGGCGCCGCGCGCGATCCCTCTATGCTCGACACGTTGATGATGCTGCCGCCCCGGCCGCCCTCGATCATCACCGGCACCGCCGCCGATGTCGCGGCCAGCATGGAGACGAGGTTGAGGTCGATCAGGCGCCGCCAGCTATTCTCGCTCTGCGTCAGGAAATCCTTGCGCGACGTGCCGCCCACATTGTTGACCAGAATGTCGATGCGGCCGAACAGGTCCCTGGCCCTGGCCACCATGTCGCGCACCTGGTCGGTCTTGCTCATGTCCGTCTCTATGGCGATGCAGGCGCGGCCCAGTTCCTTCACCCGCGCCTCCACCTCCGCTCCGCGTTCGGGGATATTCTCCGCGATCACGATGTCGGCGCCCGCCTCCGCCAGCGCCAGCGCGATGGCGCGCCCGATGCCGCCGCCGCCGCCGGTGACGATGGCGACCTGGCCGTCAAGCCGGATGCTGCTGCCGATATCGCTGGAAGCCACGATGCGTCCCCTTCCCAAACCCGGTCATGATCGCCTTGTCGCCATGGCGAACGATCTTTCGGGGGTCATTGGGGACCAGCGGCGGGCCAAGTCAATTGGATACAATCGGCCGCCCGCCCTCATATCGAGGTGGCGATGCCCCATGACGCAAAACGGGTTGTGGGGAAGGGCGGCACGAAGCCCGAAGCCATGGCCGCGCGCAGGCTCGCTTCGTCATCGACATCATGGACGAGGCCGGGCCGCTCGACCAGAGGCGCGCCGGGCAGCGCGTTCCGGTGCCGGGCAAGGCTGTCCATGCCGAAAGCCAGCGTCACGGGCCGCCCGTCCGCCAGCGCCAGCGCGTTGGTGCCGAGCCGCGCCGCATCGGGCGCGATGGCGGCGCCATGGTCTGCGGCGGCGGCGATCAGCGTCTCCGCGTCCGCTGGGGCCAGCAACGGCAGATCGGCGTGGATCAGCAGCACGGGCCCGCCCGCCAGCGCATCCCGCGCCGCCTCCAGTTCCGCGTTGAGGCCGCCCCCCCGGTCCTCCACCCAAAGCGTGCCGGGCAGGCCGGGATCGAGCGGGGAGAGCAGCCGCACCGCCCCGATGGAGGGCGCCGCCGCCAGCGCCCCCGCCACATGCCGCGCCATGGCAAGGGCGAGCGCGTCCCGTTCCTCCGGCGACAGGATCGCCGCCAGCCGCGTCTTGCGCGGGCGCCCGAAATTGAAGGGCATGATGGCGGTCCAGCGGGTCATCGGCGCTTCAGGCCGTGCGCCAATGCGATCGCCTCGCGCGCGACGCGCATCCTGTCGTCCGCCGTCCGCATCAGCGTCTGCGTGGCGAGGCTGGGCAGGGCGGAGGGCGGCGCGTCGCTGGTGTCGATCAGCAGCGCGTCGGCAAAGGCCGAATAATGGTCGGCGATCGCCTCATTATCGACGGCGATGCCCAGTTCGCCCATGATCTTGGCCGTCGGCCCCTTCACCGCCGCGCCGCCGACAATGGGGGAGATGACGATGACGGGCGCGGCCGTCTCCTCCAGCGCGCCCGCGATCTCCGCCACGGCCAGCAGCGGATCGATGGAGAGATAGGGATTGGACGGCGCCACGAACACCGCGTCGGCGGACAGTATCGCGTCCGCCGCGCCCGGCGCGGCGCGCGCCGTCTCCGCCCCCTCGAAATGGATGGCGTTCACCTTCGGCGCGCATTGCCGCTCCACGAAATAGCGCTGGAAGGGGAGGAGGCCCTCGTCCGTCTCCACGAAGGTCGCGACGGGATCGTCGCTCATCGGCAGGATGCGGGCCTGTATTCCCCATGCCCGTGCGAAGGCGGCGATGACGGCCGACAGCGGCTCGCCGCGCGCCAGCCGCTCGCTGCGCAGCACGTGCAGGGCCAGGTCGCCGTCGCCCAGCCGGAACCAGTCCGCCCCGCCCAGCGATCGCACCGCGTCGAGGAAGCTCCACGTCTCCCCCTCCCGGCCCCAGCCCTGCGCGGCATTGGCCTTGCCCGACAGGGTGTAGAGCAGCGTGTCGATATCGGGCGAGACATGCAGGCCCAGATGGCGGAAATCGTCGCCCGTATTGACGATGGCGGTGACATGCGGGGCAAGGCCGCAGCCTTCCAGCCCGGCCACGAACTTCGCGCCGCCCACGCCGCCGGTCAGCACGGCCGCCTTCATCGGAACAGATCCTCCGCCAGCGGGCGGACGAGGGCGGATGCGGGCGCGTCCCCCTCCGCCGCGCAGCCGCGCACCAGCACGGCGGGAATGCCCTCCGCCGCCTCTCCCATGGCAAGGCCCGCCGCGGAGGCGAGGAGGTCGCCATAGGCGATCTGCGTCACTTGCAGCACGCGCCCGTCGCGGTCGATGTCGCCGCGCCGGTCGATGATCGCGGGCAGGCCCGCCGCGCCGATGGCGACATTGACGACCCCGTGGCGCCAGGGACGGCCGAAGCTGTCGGACAGCACGATACCGATCTCCACGCCCAGCCGCTCCTTTATGGCCGCCCGCAGCCGCCGCGCCGATGCGTCGGGGTCTTCGGGCAGCAGCAGCACCATGTCCGCCGCATCCGTGCCGATATTGGAGGCGTCGATGCCCGCATTGGCCATGACGAGGCCGAGGCGGTGGCGGGTGATGAGGACGTTGCGGCCGGTGCGCACGACATCGCTGGACTCCCGCAGCACCAGCTCGACCAGGCGCGCATCCTTGCCAATCGCCCCCGCGATTTCGGTCGCGCGCGCGCCCGGCTCGATGCTGTTCAGGGACAGGCGGCGCCCCTCCGCCTTGGAGACGATCTTGGACGTGACCACCAGAATATCGCCGTTCCGGGCGCCTGCGGGGCGCAGGGCATCGGCCAGCAGGGCGCCCAGGTCGCTGCCGGGCGCCACCTCCCCCATGCCTGCCACGCACTCCATTTGAATCATTGAACTGCTCTCCCGATCGTGCTGAGTCTTTAGGCGATTGTCGGGAGAGTGAAACGGGCTTTGTACACATCCATGCATCATGACCTTGCCGGCGCGCCGGTCGGGCTGCCGGCGGCAAGCGCCGGCATGACCGCCCCGCGACCCGATCCCGCCCTTCGCGAATATCTGCTGCACGCGCCGCTGGACGCGTTGCTGGAGGAGGCGCGCGCCCTTCGCGACGCGGGCCATGGCCTGCTGCAAAGCTGGTCGCCCAAGGTCTTCATCCCGCTCACCAAGCTGTGCCGGGACTATTGCCATTATTGCACCTTCTCCCGCCCCGCCGACAAGGACGAACCCGCCTATCTGACGCCGGAGGAGGTGCTGGCCATCGCGCGGGAGGGCGCGGCCATGGGCTGCACGGAGGCGCTGTTCACGCTTGGCGACAAGCCGGAGCTGCGCCACCGCGCCGCGCGCGAATGGCTGGACGCGGCGGGCCATGCCTCGACCAACGACTATCTCGCCGCCATGTGCGCGCTGGTGCTCAAGGAGACGGGCCTGCTGCCCCATGTGAATGCGGGCATCATGACGCGGGACGAGATGGTCGCCCTGCGCCGCGTGTCCGCCTCCATGGGCCTGATGCTGGAAAGCGTGTCGGACCGCCTGCTGGAAAAGGGGCAGGTCCATTACCGCTCCCCGGACAAGGTGCCGCAGGTGCGCCTCGCCAATATCCGCATGGCGGGCGAACTCGCCATACCCTTCACCAGCGGCATATTAATCGGCATCGGGGAGACGCGGGCCGAGCGGCTGGACGCGCTGTTCGCGATGCGCGACCTGCACCGCCGATATGGCCATGTGCAGGAAGTCATCGTCCAGAATTTCCGCGCCAAGGAACGCACGCCCATGCAGGGCGCGGCGGAGCCGGACATGGACGACCTCCTCTGGACCATCGCGGCCGCGCGCCTGGTCCTGGGCGCGCGGATGAACATCCAGGCCCCGCCCAACCTGTCGAGCGCCGACTTCCCGCGCCTGATGGAGGCGGGGATCAACGACTGGGGCGGCGTCTCCCCCGTCACGCCCGACCATGTGAACCCGGAGGCGCCCTGGCCGGAGATCGACGCGCTGGAGTGCGGCACGGAGGCGGGCGGGCGCCTGCTGGTCCGCCGCCTCCCCGTCTATCCCTCCCATCTGTCGGAACGGTGGATCGATCCCGCCGTCCTGCCGCTCGTCCGCCAGTCGGCCGACACCCATGGCTGGGGCCGCGACGATGGCTGGGTCTCGGGCGGGCAGGCGCCGCCGTCCCTGCCGCGCGCCTCCGCCCGGCGTCCGGGCGATGCGCGCGTGGCCGGGGCGCTGGCCGCGCTGGAACGGGGCGAGGAACCCGATGCCGCGCTCATCGAAACCCTCTTCTCCGCGCGCGGGGCCGATGTGGAGCGCGTCTGCGCCGCCGCCGACCGCCTGCGCCGCGCCGTGTCGGGCGATGCCGTCGGCTATGTCGTCAACCGCAACATCAACTATACCAATATCTGCGCCTTCACCTGCGGCTTCTGCGCCTTTTCCAAGGGCAGGACGCATGCCGACCTGCGCGGCACGCCCTATGATCTCGACCATGGCGAGATCGCCCGCCGCGTGAAGGAAGCCGTGGCGCGCGGCGCCAGCGAGGTCTGCCTGCAAGGGGGCATCCACCCCAGCTATACCGGCCGGACCTATATCGACATCCTGCGCACCGTGAAGCAGGCGGAGCCGGGCGTGCATGTCCACGCCTTCTCCCCGCTGGAGGTCACGCATGGCGCCACCACCCTTGGCCTTTCCATCCGCGACTTCCTCCTGATGCTCAAGGCGGAGGGGCTTGGCTCGCTGCCCGGCACGGCGGCGGAGATCCTCCATGACGATGTGCGCGCCATCATCTGCCCGGACAAGCTGGACACGGCCGAATGGCTGGACGTGATCCGCACCGCGCATGAGGTCGGCCTCGCCACCACCGCCACCATCATGTTCGGCCATGTCGAACAGGTGGAGCACTGGGCGGCGCACCTGCTCGCCATCCGCGATCTTCAGGCGCGGACCGGCGGCTTCACCGAATTCGTGCCGCTCCCCTTCGTCCATATGGAGGCGCCCATCGCGCGGCGTGGGCGGACGCGCAAGGGGCCGACCTTCCGCGAGGCGCGGCTGATGCACGCGGTCGCCCGGCTGGTCCTGCATCCGCTCATCGCCAATATCCAGGTGTCGTGGACCAAGCTCGGCCCGCGCGGCGCGGCCATCGGCCTTGGCGGCGGCGCCAACGACCTTGGCGGCACGCTGATGAACGAGAGCATCAGCCGCGCGGCGGGCAGCAGCCATGGGCAGGAATTTCCCCCCGCCGCCATGGAGGCGCTGGTCGAGGCGATCGGGCGGCAGGCGCGGCCCCGCACCACCCTCTATGCCGCCGCCGATCCGGTCCTCCTGGGCCGCGCGCGGGATGCCGTCCCGCTCGAACCCGTGATTCAGACGCCGCCCAGAAAGGTGCGGAAAAATTTGGAGTTGCAAGCATGAGTGCAGGAGAGGACCGGAAGACCATCGCCGTGCTGGGGGGCGCGGGCAAGGAAGGCGGCGGTCTCGCGCTGCGCTGGGCGCATGCCGGTCACAAGGTCGTCATCGGCAGCCGCGACGCGGCCCGCGCGGCGGACGCCGCGAAGGAGATCAACGCAAGGATCGGAAAGGACAACGCCACCGGCGCCGCCAATGCCGACGCGGCGGCCGGGGCCGACATCGTGGTGCTGGCCGTCCCCTTCTCCGCGCAGCGCGCGACCGTGGAATCGGTGGCCGGCGCGCTTGACGGCAAGATCCTGATCGACGTCACCGTGCCGCTCGTCCCGCCGAAGGTCAGCCGGGTGCAGCTTCCCGAAAACGGCTCGGCCGTGGAGGCGATCCAGAAGCTGCTGGGCGAGGGGGTGCGCGTCGTCTCCGCCTTCCAGAACATCTCCGCCCATCACCTGACCCATCTGGACGAGACCATCGATTGCGACGTGCTGGTCTGCGCCGACGACCCGGCGGCGGCGGACGAGGTGGTGGCGCTCGCCAAGGAGATCGGCCTCGGCGCCTGGAATGCGGGCGTGCTGGCGAACAGCGTCGTGTCGGAGGCGCTGACCAGCGTCCTGATCGCGCTCAACCGCCGGTATAAAGTGCCCGACAGCGGTATCCGCATCACCGGCATCGCGGAAAAGGCGCTCTCCTGACGCTGTTGGCGGGGCGCCCGGCAATAGGGCATGTTCGCAATGGGGAGACGGGGGGAGACTGGCGGCCCAAGGACCGCGCCCGCTTTCCAGCGGACATCCCTTCAGCGATGGGCGATGGCCTGCACCTTGACCTTCGCTCCGAAGGGCAAGGCGGCCGCCTGATAGATGGTCCGGGCGGGATACGGATCGAACAGCTCGCCAAACAGGGCATTGACCTCGGGCAGGTCGCGCTTCATGTCCTGAAAGGCAATATCCACGAAGGCGATGTCGCCGCGATCGAAGCCGGACGCGCGCGCTATCAGGAACACCAGGTCGAAGGCGCGTTGCGCTTCCTCCCGGGCGGTGCCCGGCCGATAACCGTCATCATAGACCGCCAACTGGCCGGAAATATAGCATGTGCCGCCGCAAACGACCGCGTTTGAGATAGGCGACGGCGATGACGGCACGCCGGGAACGTCCACGATAAAGCGCTTTGCCACCCCAATCTCCCTGCCGTGCGGAAGCGTATAATCATGCAATGGCCGCTGCCGGGCAAGCGAAAGCCGCGGTCTCGCGACGCTTGACGGGGCGCTTCCGCTACCCCCTCACCGGGGCCGCAAGCCCTCCACCAGGAACCGCGCCAGTTCCTCCGCGATCTCCGCCGTGGGGCGGGGGCCGTCCTCCTTGTGCCAGCGCGCGGGCCAGTTGAGCGCGCCCGCCATCGCGAATGCCGCGAAGCGCACATCCTCCACCGCCGCCGATCCGTCGTCCGCCGCCTGCCTGAGCAGGACGCGGAAATGGCCGTCTATCTTGCGCTTGTCTGCGCGGAACAGGCCGCGATTCTCCGGCGACAGCACCTCGTCCCCGGTGCGGATGACGCAGCGGCCGAAATCGGCCATGATGACCTGCGCATAGCCGACCAGATAGCGGCGCAGGCGGTCGAGGCCGGTGCCCGGCTCCGCCTTCGCCACCTCGAACGCCGCCTGCAATTCGGCAAGGCCCCGCTGCATGCACTGGAGCAGCACCTGCTCCTTGTTGCCCAGATAATGATAGACCACGGGCTTGGACACGCCCAGTTGTGCCGCCACATCGTCCAGCGAGGTTGCATGATAGCCGCGCTCGTTGAACATGCGCACCGCCGCCGTCAATATGGCCTCCCGCTTGCGAGCGCGAAGCTGCTTGCGGGCGTCATGGTCCAGAAACGGAGATTCGTCATTCAGGGGGCGGGACATGGGCTTGATCTTGACAGGTCCACCGCCACATGTCTACTCACGAGTAAAGAGATTACGGGCGGGCTGAGTCCCGCTGACGGATTCCCACCCATCCCGGCCCGGTCTCGGAGAGAGCCGCGTCCGATATCCACGGCGAGGGGCGCCTGCCCCAGCCTTGCAGCGAGGTAAGGAACATGTCCACCGATCCCGTCGTCATTGCCAGCTATGCCCGCACCCCCATGGGCGGTTTCCAGGGCGCGCTCACCGGCGTCACCTCGCCGGAACTCGGCTCCGTCGCCGTGAAGGCCGCCGTGGAGCGCGCGAAGGTCGATCCGTCCGCCATCGAGCGTATCTACATGGGCTGCGTGCTGCCCGCCGGTCTTGGCCAGGCGCCCGCGCGCCAGGCCGCGCTCGGCGCGGGCCTGCCGCAATCGGTCGAGGCGACCACCATCAACAAGATGTGCGGTTCCGGCATGCAGGCCGCGATCATGGCCTATGACGCGCTGGCCGCCGGTTCCATCGACGTCGCCGTCGCGGGCGGCATGGAGAGCATGACCAACGCCCCCTATGCCCTGCCCAAGCATCGCCTCGGCGCCCGCATGGGCCATGACACCGTTATCGACACCATGATGATGGACGGCCTTGAGGACGCCTATGATCGCGGCAAGGCGATGGGCGTGTTCGCCGAGGATGCGGTGCGCGACTATCAGTTCACGCGCGAGGATCAGGACAGCTATGCGCTCCGCTCGCTGAGCCGCGCCAATGACGCGATCTCGAGCGGCGCCTTCTCGCGCGAGGTCGTGCCCGTCACGGTCAAGGGCAGGAAGGGCGACACGCTGGTCGAGATCGACGAGCAGCCCGGCAATGCGAAGCCGGACAAGATCCCCGGCCTCAAGCCCGCCTTCGTCAAGGACGGCACGGTGACCGCCGCCAACGCCTCCTCCATCTCGGACGGCGCCGCCGCGCTCGTCATGACGCGCCAGTCCGTGGCGGAGAAGCTGGGCCTGCCCGTCGTGGCCAGGGTCGTCGCGACCGCCGCCCATGCGCAGGAGCCGGCCAAGTTCACCTCCGCGCCCGTGCCCGCGATCCGGAAGCTGCTCGACAAGGCGGGCTGGACCGTTGACGATGTGGACCTGTTCGAGGTGAACGAGGCCTTCGCCGTGGTCGCCATGATCGCGCAGAAGGAACTGAACATCCCGGCCGAGAAGCTGAACGTGAACGGCGGCGCCACCGCGCTCGGCCATCCCATCGGCGCGTCCGGCGCCCGCATCATGGCGACGCTGCTCGGCGCGCTGGAGAATCGCGGGCTGAAGCGCGGCGTCGCCAGCCTCTGCATCGGCGGCGGCGAGGCCACGGCCGTCGCGGTCGAGCTGGCCTGAGGCTGTCGGACTCCAACAGGCCCCGCCCGGCCGGCCGCGCGCCGATCGGGTAGGGAAGCCTGTGATCTTTTCCAGTAAGGGGATGAGGGTAGAATGGATATCAACGGAGTAGCCGCGATCGTCACCGGCGGCGCGTCGGGTCTCGGCAATGCGACGGCGAAGCGGCTGGCGGAGCAGGGCGCGAAGGTCGCCATCTTCGATCTCAACGAGGAACTGGGCGAGGCCAGGGCCAGGGAAATCGGCGGCCTCTTCGTCAAGGTGAACGTGGCCGACGACGCCAGCGTCGCCGAAGGGCTGGACAAGGCGGAGGCCGCGCACGGCACTGCCCGCATCCTCGTCAACTGCGCGGGCATCGCCCCCGCCGTGAAGACGGTGGGCAAGGAGAACGCGCCCCATCCGCTCGACACCTTCGCGAAGACGATCACGGTCAACCTGATCGGCACCTTCAACGTCATCTCCAAATTCGCGGCCCGCGCGGCGGCCGCCGAGGAGATTGACGGGGAGAAGGGCGTGATCGTCAACACCGCCTCGGTCGCCGCCTATGACGGCCAGATCGGCCAGGCGGCCTATGCCGCGTCAAAGGGCGGCGTGGTCGGCCTGACCCTCCCCGTGGCGCGCGACCTTGCCAGCCACAAGATCCGCGTGATGACCATCGCTCCCGGCATCTTCCTGACGCCGATGCTGGAGAGCTTCCCGCAAAATGTGCAGGACGCCCTCGGCGCGCAGGTCCCGCATCCCAGCCGCCTCGGCAAGCCCGCCGAATATGCGCAGCTTGTGGAAAGCATCGTGCGCAACCCGATGCTGAACGGCGAGGTCATCCGCCTCGACGGCGCCATCCGCATGGCGCCCCGCTGACCTGACACATTGAGAGGATCGTCCGCGCCTTTCGGGGCGCGGGCGAAAGAAGCGAAACCGCCGCCAAGGCAGCAGACAGGACAGGACCGATGGGCGAGGCCTATATTGTCGATGTACTCCGGACCGCCGGCGGCAGGCGCAAGGGCGCGCTGGCGGGCGTCCATCCGGCCGATCTCGGCGCGACCGTCCTCAACGCGCTGGTGAAGCGCACCGGCATCGATCCGGCCGCCGTGGAGGATGTCATCGCGGGCTGCGTGACGCAGGCGGGCGAGCAGGCCTTCGCCTTCGGCCGCTCCATGGTGCTCGCCTCCGACCTGCCGGACAGCGTTCCCGCCGTCACCATCGACCGGCAATGCGGCTCCTCGCAGCAGGCGATCCAGTTCGCCGCGCAGGCGG
>JASGGS010000103.1:0-13959 GCA_047602685.1 Sphingobium sp. | reverse complement strand
CCTGTTTTCGAGCGCGCCGACAGCATGAAGCTGCAATAAGTGCTAATACTGATGATAGGCAGGGGCGGTAGGTCTGCCCCGTGCAAGATCGGGGGGTGGGATGGCGCTAGGTATCCGAGTTGGCTAAGGCCCGGCATGGCCGCAATCAGGAGTTCGACCCTTTGACGACGAGTATCATTGCGAAGAATTGGAATGTCGGGCGTGCTACCTGGTCGGTCTTGGCTTTACTTTCGGTCCCGCTTTCCGGTTGTTCGATCATGCCCGTCGCTGGGCCGTCCACCGGGCGGATCAAGGCTGCGGAACAGCAAGTGGCCAACGCGGATATAAAGATCATCGACATAACCGATGGGGTCGCGCGGCAGATCATTGCTGCCGGCAATAAGGATACGCTGGCGGATAATCTGGGTGATGGCATTCCCGTCGGTGCGATCGTCGGTCGTGGTGATGTGCTGGACATCGCGATCTGGGAGGCGCCGCCTGCGGCGCTTTTCGGCGCGTCGATCGGTGGTAATAGTGATCTCCTTGCGTCCGGAAACCAGACAGCACGCGGCACAACATTGCCGGAGCAGATGGTTGACAGCGACGGGCGCATCAGCGTCCCGTTCGTCGGCGAGGTGCAGGCGGCCGGACGCTCGCCTCAGCAGATCGGCCGCGAGATCGTCTCGCGCCTCAATGGGCTGGCGCATCAACCGCAGGCTGTCGTGCGCTTAGTGAAGAATGCCACCAAGAATGTAACGATCGTCGGCGATGTCGCCAATAGCGGTCGCGTGCAACTGACGGCGAAGGGGGAAAGGCTGTTGGACGTTCTGGCGGCGGCCGGCGGGGTGAGACAGTCCGTCAACAAGATGACCATCCAAGTCACGCGGGGAACGCAGGTCGTTTCCGAACCGCTCGAGACGGTCATCACCGATCCCCGGCAGAATATCAGGCTGCAACCCGATGACGTCGTGACGGCTTATTATCAGCCCTTCAGCTTCTCGGCCCTCGGCGCGGTCGGCAACAACAATGCCGAAATTCCGTTTGAGGGCACAGGTATCACTCTCGCTCAGGCGCTGGGCCGCGTCGGCGGACTGAACGATCAGCGCGCCAATGCTAGCGGTGTCTTCATCTTCCGGCTGGAAAATCCCTCGGCCGTCTCTCCCGAGATCGCAAATGGTGCGCACACCACCCCCGATGGAAAGATCCCCGTCATCTACAGAGTCAATCTGAAGGACCCTGCGATGTTCTTCGTCGCACAAGGCTTCCCGGTGAAGAACAAGGACGTATTGTACGTCTCCAACGCGCCGATCGCGGACCTTCAGAAGTTCGTGAATATCGTGTCGTCCGTGGTGATCCCGGCGATCACGGTGCAGAACGCTACTCGTGTTAACTGACCAGGGCTAAGCGCGGCATATCGGAAAAAGAATTTTGCAAGCTACGACTGATGGCGGCGTGGTCATTTTACTTTGTTATCCGTAAGCATTATTGGAGCCAGCACTTCTGGCGGCGCGAATGGTTTTCCGCCATGCCCACAGGTGAAGGCTTCCAGCCGCTCGGACCGATCCCACTGACGTCTGTCGGTCAGTCAGTCGCGATGCAGGTGCTGGCGGTGCGTATCACCTTTATTGGTACAGGTTCATCCAACTGAGGCTAATGAGGCCCATACCAATCAGTCTTTCGTCGCCGCTGCTCGCGTCATGATCCGAGGGACGCTGAGCCTCGGTCGATAACCAGAGATGGATCGGACCCGGCCGGATGGGAGGCGAGAGCTGAATGGCGATCTTTGAGGTCTGATGACGAGAGATCGTGAAGGAACCGATGCATCGGCCTTCTGTCCATAGCTCGATCTGCTGGTGCCGATCATTGGTGGCGAAGCCGGTCAACTCCAAGACGCAAACCAGCGGTTGGTGCTGGTCCGCCGGCCATCGCATGCTGAGTACGCTGATTGGCCCGGCCCAGACTCCCCAGTCTTCTGGGCCATGCCATCCATAGACAAACGCAGCTGCCATGTCGGGATGGCGCGGCAAGAGCGTTTGAGCATGATCGGAAGCTAGTAGCAGGCCGGGCAACAGGCCGTTAGGATTGTGATCCGCGCGCCCGATTGCCCAATTGAACCCAATCAGTTGCTGAAGCACTGGGCCGGCCGGAAGGCAGGCGCCGGAAAGGGGAGGGAGTGCAAAGTCGCAGAGTTCTGCAATGCGTTCGGCAATCTGCCCTCCGAAGGATTGTGCACGGATCATATAGTGAGCGCGATGCGGGCGTCGGGCGAAACGGGTAGAGGGGACCCCGAAATAGATACTTTCCTCCAGCAAGGAGGACGATATCGCAGCAACGGTTGTGATCACACCGCTGGCCAGCAGCCGATAGCTGTTTATGTTCGTCATGCGGATACCCGGAATCGACAGCAGCGCCGTATCACTTGGTACATTGCCGGCCATATGCGGATGAGGCGTGAGCAGAACCAGATCATGCTGTTCGGCGAGAGTGCGTATCTCCTCGGCATAATCGGCCCAGCTCAGAAAACGGCCTTCGTCGATGAGGGAACGGTCGGCTGGCGTTTGCCCAGCCAGGAGGGCAACCCGGTTCGCGCCGTCAGGCAGGGCAAGAGGTGATGCGTTCAATTGGCTGCGCAGAAGACCGCACTGCCATGCCATCTCGCGCGACGTTACTTCTTCACGGGCCAATGCGGCGGAGATCTGCGGATCGGGGCTCGCGGCGCTCAGTAGTAGGTCATCGAGGAAGCGGATCGGTGCCACTTCGGTTTCGATGAAGGTTGTCGCTGTGTCGGCGATCAGCGCTTTCAAATTATCTGGCACCTCGAACATGATGACGACCTTGCCCCGGATGATCGACCGGATGCGCTCGGCAAGAGCGTCCTCCACCGGCCTGTCCAACATGGTGATCCACCATTCGTCCGCTGACTGTCCGGGGGACGGACCGAAACTTTCGCGCGTCAAGCCGAGCGCATGATGATTGAGAATGCCTACCTTGATATTGGCGCAGCTGCTCAATGCTGCCCTTGCCAATTCAGCGATCCAGCGGGCATTGGGTTGCTGATGCCAGACGATCAGATCGGGTGTGCTGGTGTCCACTAGCCTAAAAAGGTCGGCGACCACGATTACGTGACTTTCCTGAAGGCTTTTCATCGTGTACTCTTTTGTCATCTCGTCGGCTGTCCGTTTTTTTAGCGGTCTTAGGCTTTAGCAGTTTGTTCGCCGCGAGCTAGATCGAAGGCGCTACGAGGACAAGGGACTAGCCTCGCCGCCGATAAGCAGTCCCTTGTCAACCAGCGTGGCGATCCGGGCTTCAATGTCCGTGATCGTGACGGAGCCGCCTCGTTCCAAAGCGGTCCGGATCAGGGCATGGCGGTCAAAGGCGGCTTGGCCATGACTGCATGGACGTGAAGCTAAGTTTCGTTATTGCGGGTCACGTCATGCAGGAAGGTGGCTGCGACCATATTGCCGGTCTTCTCCACCAATTGAATCTGGGTTGCCCGATCCCAGGCCCGTGCTTTGACGATATTCTTCCCGGCCCAGCCGAGGGTGGCTTTGACTGAATCGCGGAAGGCGTCGACGATCCTCTCATTAGTGTTTTTAGGTGCGTTCGGCACATGCTGTTCCCCAGCCCCAGCCGGTGCGCTAAATGGACCGGACTGTGCGATCAGTCCCGCCAGGGAGGCTTGGCAACTCGAGGAATAGCAGCCGGTCGACGAACATGTCGGCCGGGTAGTTGTCACGCATGTCCAAGGTTCCGCCATCCGCCCCGCTCACAACCCTGTTCCTTCGGCCTGTAGGGAGGCTGCCATGAGCCTTGATGAGTTGCTTACAATTCCAGACGTCGACAGCAAGATCGTCCATGTGGTCGATAATTTCGAGCGAATGTACGACGATCTTCAAATGCCGCAAAAGGCTGCCTTCATGATTATCGCCATGAGCTGCTATGAGCGGGGCGAGTTCGCTCCCCATGAGGTGATCCGGAAGATGCCGCCAGAAATCATCCGGAAAGCGAGCACTGCGCCGCGGGGCATGAACCGCCAGCAGCGGCCGAAATGGGCGCGAAACAGCGTTCGCGACAACGATGACTGAACTGCCCAGACCAACGATGTATGGGGATGACGTTATGACTGAGGAGGCGCTTGCCCAAGGAGTGCGCTACTGGATGCGTTTGCCCAACCTGGCGCTGACTTTCACCGCCCTGGTTATCTTGTCCATGGAAGGCACGGCTCTCTTAGAAGTCTTTCAGAATTAATTTTGGCGCCTTCTTGCTAAGATGAGGATAAACGGTGTCCACCTATACAGTCAAAGTTGATACCCCGGGGTCGGTTCGTTATCCCTGCGGCAATTCGGGCTCGCCTTGGCTGGCAGCCGGGTGATGTTGTCGAGTTGGAGATAGTCGACGGAGCTCTGATCGTCCGTAAAGCGGAGAAGCCCTGAAACATGCGCATCAATACGGAGATCGATGGTGCTCGCTCGCCGTATCGGACGTGACACAGCAGGCGGAATGTCATGAGGAAGACATAGCTCCCAGCCCGACGAAATCACCACGGATGAGGTTTTGGTGTGTGACTCCTTTCACTCACCGACGGGGCTTTCCCCATATTTACGCAGCACATCGTCGAACGCCTCAACCATGAGCGCTTGCAGGCTCATGTCGTTCCTGCGTGCACACATGTGGAGCGGCAGTGACATCTGCGGAGCAAAATAGCCTGAGATCGCTTTGCGGCCGACGCGGCTTGGCATACGTCCAGCGGCCGCCGCCGGGATCGGTGCAGTTGGCGTCTCGCGCAGATCCTTCGGCTTATCGGCCAGTTTGGCGACGCGGTGCCGTCCACCACGCGCCGGAACTTAGCGATCACGGCATGAATGTGGAGCTGCGGCTCGTTATTGCGGTTTACGTCATGCAGGAAGGTCGCGGCGACCAGATTACCAGTCTTTTCCACGACCTGCACCTTTGCCTGCGGATCCCAGACGCGGGCCTCGATCAGGTTTTTCTCTGCTCAGTCCAGCGTCGCCTTCACGGAATCGCGGAACGCGTCGGCGATCCGATCATCTCTCCCCCTAGCAGCGCAAGCAGTGATACGGATTTCGATGCCGAGAAGGTCATGTCGAGTCCGGGGCAATGCTCGCCATTCGGCGCGCAGATTACGCTGCCATCGGGAAGTTCGCCGGAGAGAAGCCGGGTCAATATCTGCTCATCGACCTGTCCCTCCAGCTCCAGCCTCTCGGTGCCTTCGCCGACCCATTGACTCGCGCCCGTGAGCTCGGACGAGGTATAGTAGTTGTCGTGGGAGTAATATTCGCCTGCGCTTGCGGCGGAACTGACGGCGGCCAGATTGATCATCGGCCGTCCCTCCTGTCGCGTTGGGACGGTTGCCGCATCCTGCGGGATGCGGCAATCGGTGACGTTGTAGCGTTCGTCGATGATCCGGCAGATGAGCGCCGTGTCTGGAAGCAGCCGCCGTGCCACCGGCACCCCCAGCGCAGGCAGATAGGCGGCCGTAAAGAGAAAGAGCAGGATCGCCAGCAAGCCGGTGAGAAGTCCGCAGGCTGACAGGAATTTGAGCGACAGCATCCGATCGTCGACCAGCACCAGACTATACTGCGTGCGCGGGGCACTCGCCTCGACACGAACGGCTTCGAGCTGTTTGGCAAGCGACGCCAGCCCCGCTCCCTGCGCCGCCACTACCCGATCGCCGAAACCGTCGAACGCCGCCTTGAACTCGGCGAGCTTCATTAGGAAGGGTTGGTAGGATTTGCGGTTGATGTCGTTGACCCGCGTCGCCAGCATGTCCTGCGCCGCGAGGATGGTCTCCTCGCTACCGACATAGGCGTCGAGCAGATTCCTCTCATGCCGCTGGTTGACCCGCTGGGCACGCTCCAGTTCGACTGTCGCCTCGCGCAGTTGAATGACGAGTGCGTGATACTGCCGTCAATACGGGGCGCGTCGTCAGCCTGGAAGGCAAGGCGTCCGGCATCGTGCGCTTTGATCGCTTCACCGGCGATGGAGCGGAGGAGATCGGATCGCGCGAGGCCCCGACTGGCAGCGATCCGGTCGATCCCGCTTAGGATACGGTTGTCATAGGTGACGTTGACCTGGCCCATCGTCAGCGCTCTCCGCCGACGCAGGCGCTGTCTGAGGTTATCAGTAAGGCATTGAAATATCGATGTTATAGGCCGTGCCTCTACGCGCCGTCACGAGTGAGGGAGCTTTATTCGGCGCGCTATAATGTCGGCTATCGTCTAGAATCCAGCATTTCTGAGGCTTTTGTCCGCATCTCAGGCTGCTACCCGGTAGCGTGGTGTGTGCCTTCTCTATGATACCGACAGTTGAAGAAAATGCCGCGTGAATGCCGTTCACTGGGACCGGAAAAGCTTTCCCGTCGGGAACGGGGCGGCCGAACGGCCGCTCGAGAAGTGAGCCTGGAGATATGAGCGAGATCATGCCGATGCCCTCATCAGGGACGTGGTGCGGGCGAGCAGCCTAGCGGTCAGTGTCGCCAAGGATGGCGGCTCTTCAGACTGGACCGTGGAAATCGCAGGGAGACTATCGTCTCGTCGGTGAGCCAGCAACAGCCCGTAGAGATTGAAACCATCGCTGGCGGCACGACGGATCATACCACTCAGGCACTTGCCCGGATGCTTAGCCAATAGCGATGGTGGGGCCGCAATCTGGCGTTGCGGTCTATGACGAGGACACAGAAGGCCGCCCGCTCTCGCCCCATCGCTGCGCAGGCCTGTCCCCGCCCTCGCTGGCCTATGCTCATTCCGAGCGCGGTCATGCGCGATGCCTCGATCAGATTGGGCCAGTTCGTTTGTCCAAAGTTTTGAACCATGGCCGATAATCATCGGACGCCACGCTGAGCGCCACCTTGGCAGCGATGGCTGGCACGGGCAGGTTCCGCTTACAGGATCGTGATGAATCCTGAGCCTGTATTATTGGGTGGCCACTTTCTTCCGGTCGATCGGAAGAAAATGTCGCACGGGAAGCCGCGCTGATGTCCGCTAATAGATCCTCCAGCCCTGCCCGAATTGCTACCAGCCTTTCCATGCGATTGATCGGCGCCACCCGGCCATCTGGCAGAATGACCTCCGCCCGCGCGAGCCCGGTTGTGTCCCCACTCTCCCGGATAAGACGTCGAAGCCGACGGATTTCCGCTTTGCATTCCGCCACAGCTCGCTGCTGAAGACAGCGCGCATCCCACGTCGCTTTCAGTTCGTCGTATCTCTCGATAAGAGGAGCCAGGTTGATTCCCGCTGCCCATCGGATCTGGTCGTCGGTCCGCAATCCGGATCGAGCCCCATTCCCGCCTGTGGTCCGAACGACAAACCCCTTGGTCTCAAGCTCTCGCTCAGCTTGGTTGATGGCGCGGCAGCTGAGAGCAAGAACATCCGCTGTGCGACAGACCCGTTCCCATACGGCGCAAATGCGGCCCGAGAGATAATCGCTGTCTCGTGAACGCCAGATATAATGTTCGAGCAACTGGGCAGCTGCGCTGGACAAGTCCGTCCCACGCTTGCCGAGGCTTTCCACAACGGACAGTAGGTCCAGTCGTCCTATGCCAATGGGAAGCCTCGATGAGTAAGCGTCGTGCTCATATCGCACCGCCTGCAAGTTCATTGCTTGCGTGCGACTTGCCGAAAAGGTAAAAGGATGGCGTAGCTGCGAGGTTATCGTAACGATCGCTGGCAAGGGTGGCAGCCCTTCCGGCGGTTTTTCGTTTCGAGCCGGGCGGTTGGAGGATCGCTTTCGTCGCGCCCAGTATCCGACAGGAAATTTGCTTTTTCGCCGGCCGTTGGGGGCGCCCTCGTACAAATCGCGTACAAGGGAAGGTTTGCAAAAGGGAGTTTAGGCAGTAAAAACAAATTCTTATCTGATTTCGCCTGCTCCCTTCACACGGGTAGGATCGTAAGGCTCAATCCCTACCGCGCCCACCATTCCAGCGGAATGGCCTTGGCCATATGCTGACCATATTCAGCATCCGCGTCTCTTTTCCCTTGTCCGCTCGATCCGGCGCATGATAGCGCGGAAGGGACAGGCATGCTTGCCACGGTCAGGATCGCCCAATCGTCGTGATGTCAGCGCTATGACGGAAACCCCGAACGGTCCTGCCGGAGAGCCGGCGGCCGTGAGGAGATTGCACGGACATGGCCAGCGCGGACAGCATGACGAAATCGGAGGAAAGGCCGGAACCGGCGGCGCTCGGCCTCGACCTTTGGGGCAACAGACTGCCCGTCCATGAAAGCGCGCCAAGCGCGCCGTTGGGCCATAGCTGGCCGCGCCGTCCCGGATCGATCCGGCGGACGATGACGATAGAAGTGGACTGGCCGGACGGCAGCCCGCTGGAGGGGCATTTCATCGGTCGGGCGCGCGACATATTCACGCCCTTCGAGGGCGGGGAACCGCGCCTGCTCGCGCAGGACGGGATCAGCGGGCATTTCTCCGACCGGCGTACGATCGCCGATGTCGCCAGCGTGCCGCCGCGCGCGGAAGTGGCCGCGTTGTCGGGGGAGAGGGCGGGGTCCAACCTGCGCACGGCCATCGACCGGGTGCTGCATGTGGAAAAGGTGACGGGCGCGCCCCTCTACTTGCTGCTGGACGATCTGGCGGGGGCCTCGCTGGTGTGCATGATGGCTTGGGCGCGCTGGCATCCCGGCTATATGGAGGAGCAGCTGAGGGCGGCGGCCGAGGGCGGCGCGGCGCTCACCCTGCCGAGCATGGAGGGCGTGTGCATCGGCTTCCGTCCCGGATCGCACGCGCTCGACCGCAAGCCGGGCGAGCATGGCGCCCATGTGAGCGACGTGCTGCCGCTCCCCGATCCGGCCGATCCGCAGGGCTGGCATGATTTCGCGGTGACGGGCAATGTCCCCGGCTTTCGCCGTGCCCGGCTGATCGACATCTGGCGGGAGGAGGGGCTGATCCGGGTGGAGGCGCTGTTCCAGGATTCGTCGAGCCAACCGGACACCGACATCCGGCAGGCGGTCCACGAATATCGCCTGTCCGCCACCGCGGATGCGGCGACGGGCAAGCTGCTGAGCCTCGCGGCGACGCCGGGCACATTGCCCTATGCCGAATGTCCGGCCGCCATGGTCAATGTCGACGCGCTACTGGGCACGCGCATGGACGAACTGCGCGATACGGTGCTGGTCCGGCTGAAGCGCACGGCGGGCTGCACCCATTTGAACGACATGATCCGGTCGCTGGCGGAGGCGCCGGTGCTGGCAGAGAGGTTGGCAGTCTACCTCTCTGCTTGATGGACTCCTTAGTGGCTTGGCAGCAACCTACGCAGATATTGTCCGTAGGCTGACTTGCCGAGGGCGGTCGCGAGGCGGTCGAGGTGAATGTCGTCGATGAAGCCCTGCCGCCACGCGATTTCCTCGGGGCTTGCGATCTTGAAGCCCTGCCTCTTTTCCAGCGTCCTCACGAATTCGGCTGCTTCTATCAGGCTGTCGGGAGTACCCGTGTCGAGCCAGGCATAACCTCGGCCCATCAATTCGACGGAGAGCAGACCCCGATCCAGATAGGCTTTGTTGACGTCCGTAATCTCCAGCTCGCCCCGCGCCGATGGTTTGAGGGATGCGGCAATCTCCACCACCTGCTCGTCGTAGAAATAGAGGCCGGTGACGGCCCAGTTCGACCGGGGATGCGAAGGTTTTTCCTCAATGGAGATAGCCTGCATCCCCTCATCGAACTCCACGACGCCATAGCGCTCCGGATCGGTGACATGATAACCGAAGACTGTCGCGCCCTGCGGACGCGATATGGCGTTGGCGAATAATTGTGTGATACCATGGCCATAATAGATATTGTCGCCTAGGATCAGCGCCGATGGACCGCCCTTCACGAAGTCTGCACCGATGATATAGGCCTGTGCAAGACCGTCCGGACTTGGCTGCACCGCATATTGGATTTCTATCCCCCATTGCGATCCGTCGCCCAGCAATGCCTGAAACAGCGGCACGTCGCGCGGGGTGGAAATCAGCAATATTTCCTTGATCCCGGCGAGCATGAGCGTCGAGAGAGGATAATAGATCATCGGCTTGTCATAGACAGGCATAAGCTGCTTTGACGTGACGATCGTCATTGGGTGTAGTCGCGTGCCGGAGCCGCCGGCGAGAATGATGCCTTTCATACTGTCCCCGCTTCTATGCTGACGAATCGGTCAGTTCTGCGATGATATCCGCGACGGCCGCCTCCCAGCGCCGTGGAGTGATGCCGAAGTCCCGCTCCAGCGTCACCGTGGACAAGGCGGAGTTGGCGGGCCGGCGGGCCGGAGTCGGATACTCGGCCGTGGTGATGGCCGTGACTGTGGGAAAGGGGCCGCCTGTACGCGCTGACATCGCGAAGATCGCGCAGGCAAGGTCCTGCCAGTTGGTTCGCCCCGCATTGACGAAATGGTAGAGCCCGGTGGGGGCTGTCATGTCCTCCAGATGGCGTAGGGTGATCGTCTGCAATGCGGCAGCTAGATCGGCAGCGCTGGTGGGGCAACCCTGTTGATCGACCACGACACGCAACTCGGTATTGGTGGCGCCGAGCCGGAGCATGGTCTTGAGGAAATTTGCACGGTGGACGCTCAGCACCCAGGCGGTACGGACGACGACCGAACGGGGATTGCCGAGCCGCACAGCCAACTCCCCAGCCAGCTTGCTTGCCCCATAGACGCCCATAGGGGCGACAGGAGCATCCGGTTCATAAAAACCGTCGGCCCGACCGTCGAAGACATAGTCGGTCGAGACATGAATGAGGGGAATGCCTGCCGTGCGCGTCGCATCGGCCAGCCATGCCGGCCCTTGTGCGTTGGCGAGAAAGGCCGCGCCCACATCGCCTTCCGCCTTGTCGACGGCAGTATAGGCGGCGCAATTGATGACGGCGGCCCATTGGCGCTGTGCAAAGCAGGCCGCGATGCTGGCTCTGTCGTTCAGGTCGAGGAGGGTGCGGTCCGGGAAATGCGGTTCCACGTCGGCAGGCCAGTCGAGCCGCGCCAGTTCCAGCCCCACCTGTCCCGTTCCCCCGGTAATCAGGATCTGCCGCATCACGCGTTCAGACCCAGTCGGCCGGTATTATAGCGTTTGTCCAGAATGGCGCGCCACCAATCCTCATTATCGAGATACCAGCGGACCGTCAGGTCTATGCCCTGTTCAAAGGTGACCTGCGGCTCCCAGTCAAGCTCCGCCTTGATCTTGCCGGCATCGATGGCATAGCGATGGTCATGGCCGGGGCGGTCGGGGACGAAGCTGATCTGCTTCGTATAGCATTCGCCGTCCTCGCGCGGGCGCAGCGTGTTGAGCGCATGGCAGATCACCGTCACGACATCGATATTCCTACGCTCTGAATTGCCGCCGACATTATAGGTCTCGCCGGGCGCACCCTTCTCAAAGACGGTGCGTAGCGCGCGGGCATGATCCTCCACGAACAGCCAGTCGCGCACGTTGCTGCCGTCGCCGTAGACAGGCAGCGCTTCGCCCGCGAGGGCACGGATGATGATGAGCGGGATCAGCTTTTCCGGGAAGTGATAAGGGCCGTAATTGTTGGAGCAGTTGGTAACCAGAACCGGAAGGCCATAGGTATGTCCCCAGGCGCGTACCAGATGGTCCGACGCGGCCTTGGACGAGGAATAGGGCGAGCGTGGATCATAGGAGGTGGTTTCGGTGAAGTAGCCGGTCTCGCCCAGCGATCCAAACACCTCGTCTGTGGAAATGTGGTGGAACCGAAAGGCGTCCTTGGCCCCGCTCTTCAGCCCCCGCCAGTAGCCCAGCGCTTGCTGCAGCAGGGTATAGGTACCGACAATGTTGGTCTGGATGAACTCGCCTGGGCCGTCGATTGATCGATCCACATGACTTTCCGCGGCAAGGTGGGCGATCACCTGCGGTTGGAATTCCGCAAGCAGGCTGGCGGCGAGTTCCGCATCGCAAATATCACCCTGAACGAAACGATAACGCGGGCTGCCGGCGACCGGCTCCAGCGAGGAGAGAATGCCTGCATAGGTAAGCTTGTCGAGGTTCAGAACCTCATGCTCGCTGTCATTGATGAGATGGCGGACAAGTGCTGAACCGATGAAACCCGCGCCGCCCGTGACCAGGATCCGCATATTACCTCCCGCTATATGGTAATGGTGAAAACGGATGCTCAATCTTCGAGCGAACCAAGCGGATTGCCGTTATAGGTGAAGGGGCTTTCAAAAGCGCTAAGTACCGGCAGTTGCTCATCTTTCGGTGACAGGACGGATCCGGAAGCCGGCAGGGGCCAGTTTATGCCGATGTCCGGACAATTCCAGCGTATGCCGCCATCATTATCAGGGGCATAATAATCCGACACCTTGTAAACGACCTCGCTATCCGGCTCGAGCGTGACGAAGGCGTGACCGAAGCCAGCGGGCACGAACAACTGGTGGCCATTATCCCTACTGAGTTCCGCCGCGACATGGTGGCCATAGGTGGGTGAGCCTGAGCGCAGGTCTACGGCATAATCTATGATGGACCCGCGTACACAGCGCACCAACTTTGCCTGAGCAAAAGGTGGTGTTTGGAAATGGATGCCCCGGATTGTGCCGACGGACGCGGAATAGCTGTGATTGTCCTGGACGAAGGTGACATCGATCCCTGCCTCGGCCCAGCGTTTGTCCACATAGGTTTCCGAAAACCAGCCGCGCGCATCGCTGAAGCGGCGTGGTTTTATAAGTTTGACGGGACTGGGCATCTCTTCACCGCTCTTATTGATTACGATCAGCTTCTGCCGGAGCGGCACCACTTTATGTGGTCATATTGGCTAAACCAAGGAGGCATGGGACACAATGCGGGTTATCTCTCAACCGAGAGGCTCCAATATCAGTCCCGATGGCAAGATGAAGCGAAACTGTGGATATAGGCTGCACCGAATTGACTAAACTGCGCCGCGATCCTACATCGCGGCGCTGGAGCATCTGGCGCTTTTCGCGCATTAACGGCATGCGCCACATCGATGCGCCAACTCGTGCGAAAGTCAGGAATTCAGGCATGTTCGGCTCGGTAGCCAAATCGCTTTTCGGCTCGTCCAACGACCGCTACGTCAAGTCCCTCAGCAAGATCGTCGAGCGTATCAACGGGTTCGAGGAGAGCATTTCCGCCATGGCGGACGCGCAGCTGGCCGACCAGACGCGGCTGTTCCGCGAGCGCCTGGCCCAGGGCGAGACGCTGGACGACCTGTTGCCCGAGGCGTTCGCCACCGTGCGCGAGGCGGCCAGGCGTGTCCTCGGCCAGCGCCATTATGACGTGCAGATGATCGGCGGCATCGTTCTTCATCGCGGCGAGATCGCGGAGATGCGGACGGGCGAGGGCAAGACGCTGGTCGCGACGCTCGCCTGCTACCTCAACGCGCTGGAGGGCAAGGGCGTCCATGTCGTCACCGTGAACGACTATCTGGCCCGGCGCGACTGCGACTGGATGGGCCAGGTCTATCGCTTCCTGGGCCTGACCACCGGCGTCATCGTGCCCAATCTCAACGAGGCCGAACGGCGCGTGGCCTATGAGGCCGACATCACCTATTGCACGAACAACGAGCTTGGCTTCGACTATCTGCGCGACAATATGAAATATGAACGCAGCGGCATGGTCCAGCGCGCGTTCAATTTCGCGATCGTGGACGAGGTGGACTCGATCCTGATCGACGAGGCGCGCACGCCTCTCATCATCTCCGGCCCCACGGACGACAAGTCCGACCTCTATATCGCCGTCGACGCCATCGTGAAACGGTTGGTCGAGGAGGATTATGAGAAGGACGAAAAGCAGCGCAACGTCATCCTGACGGAAGACGGCACGGAGAAGGTGGAGCGCTTCCTGGAAGAAGCGGGGCTGCTGGAGGGCGCCAATCTCTATGATTTCGAGAATACGGCGGTCGTCCACCATGTGAACCAGGCGCTGCGCGCCAATGTGCTGTTCCGCCGCGACATCGACTATATCGTCAAGGACGGCAAGGTCATCATCATCGACGAGTTCACCGGCCGCATGA
>JASGGS010000102.1:0-14007 GCA_047602685.1 Sphingobium sp. | reverse complement strand
GTCGGGATCATCGACAGGGCGGCGGCGCGGGCGCGGCGCATGTCCTTGTGCAGCTGATCCAGCGTGTTCTGGTCGTTGGTGTAGCTGTGGATGGTGGTCATGAAGCCGCTTTCGATGCCGACGGCATCATGCAGCACCTTGGCGAGCGGAGCGAGACAGTTGGTGGTGCAGCTGGCGTTCGAGATGACGATATCGTCGGCGGTCAGCGTCTCATGGTTCACGCCGAACACGACGGTCTTGTCCACGCCCGTGGCCGGTGCGGAAATGACGACGCGCTTGGCGCCTGCGGTCAGGTGAGCGCTCGCCTTCGCCTTGTCGGCGAAGATGCCGGTGCATTCGAGCGCGATGTCGACGCCCAGATCCTTGTGCGGCAAGTTGGCGGGATCGCGCTCCGCCGTCACCTTGATGCGCTTGCCGTTGACGACCAGGAAATCGCCATCGACCGACACGTCGCCAGCGAAATTGCCGTGAACGCTGTCACGCTTGAACAGCAGCGCATTGGACTTGGTGTCGCCCAGGTCGTTGATCGCAACCAGTTCCAGGTCATGATCCGTGCGCGACAGGATGGCGCGCGCGACGAGACGTCCGATGCGACCGAAACCGTTGATTGCAACCTTGACTGCCATGGGACTGTTCCTCCTCAGTTACCCAGCGCCGCGCGGATTTGCGGCGCTATCTTCGCGGCCGTGAGGCCGAAATGGTCGTAGAGCACGTCTGCCGGAGCGGACGCGCCGAAGCTGTCGATGCCGAAGCGCAGGCCGTCAAGGCCCGTGATCGCCTCCCAGCCATAGGTCGTGCCCGCCTCGATGGACACGCGAAGCACGCCCTGCGGCAGCACCTCGTTGCGATAGGCGGCGTCCTGCGCCAGGAAGCGGGAGACGGACGGCAGGGACACGACGTCCACGCCGATGCCCTCCGCTTCCAGCACGTCGCGGACGGCGACGGCGATCTCGACTTCCGATCCGGTGGCGACGATCACCACCTTGCGCTCCGCGCCCGCCGCGCGCAGCGTGTAACCGCCCTTCGCGCTCCTGAACCCGGCACTGTCGCGCAGTTGCGGCAGGTTCTGGCGGGTAAGCGCCAGCACGGACGGGCCGCCCGCATTCTCAAGCGCCAGCTGCCAGCATTCGGCCGTCTCCACCGCGTCGCAGGGACGGAAAACCTCCAGGTTCGGGATCAGGCGCAACGACTGCACATGTTCGATCGGCTGGTGCGTGGGACCGTCCTCGCCCAGGCCGATGCTGTCATGCGTCAGCACATAGATGACGCGGGCGCGCTGAAGCGCGGACATGCGGATCGCGTTGCGGGCATAGTCCGAGAAGACGAGGAAGGTGCCGCCATAGGGGATCACACCGCCATGCAGCGCCAGTCCGTTCATCGCCGCGGCCATGCCGAATTCGCGAATGCCGTAATTGACATAGCGTCCGGCATAGTCGCCCTTCGCCAGCGAGACGGTCGATTTCGTCTTGGTGTTGTTGGAGCCGGTGAGGTCGGCCGATCCACCGATCAAAGCGGCGACATTCTCCGTTAGCGGGCCAAGCGCCAGTTCGCTCGCCTTGCGCGTCGCGACCTTCTGCGGCGTTGCGAGCAGGCTGTCGATATGGGCGGCGATGCCGGTATCGGCGGGCAATTCACCCGCCATCCGCGCGGCGAACTCCGCGCCCTTGTCGCTGGCCGCGAGACGCGCTTCCCATTCTTCGTGCGCCTTGATCCCGCGATGGCCGAAACGGCGCCATTCGCCCAGCACATCTTCCGGCAGTTCGAAGGGGGCATGGTTCCAGCCGAGCGCATCGCGGGTCAGGGCGATTTCCTCGGTCCCGAGCGGCGAACCATGGACGCCATGGCCGCCCTGCTTGGTGGGCGCGCCCTTGCCGATGATCGTGCGGCACGCGATCAGCGAAGGACGATCGTCCGCCAGCGCCTCATCCAATGCGCGGCGAATGTCGGCAAAGTCATGCCCGTCGCAGGCGGTGACGTGCCAGCCGGTCGCGGCATAGCGGGCGAGGATATCCTCGCTGGTCGACAGGTCGGTGTCGCCGTCGATGGTGATGCGATTGTCGTCCCATAGCACGTTGAGCCGGCCCAGACCCAGATGGCCGCCCAGCCCGATGGCCTCATGATTGATGCCTTCCATCAGGCAACCATCGCCTGCGATCACCCAGGTGCGGTGATCGACCAGATCATTGCCGTAGACACTGTTCAGGTGACGCTCCGCCAGCGCGAGGCCGACCGCCATCGCAAGCCCCTGCCCCAGCGGCCCGGTCGTTACTTCGACACCCGCCAGCTCGAAATTTTCCGGATGACCGGCGCACGGACTGCCAAGCTGACGGAAATTGCGGATGTCGTCCATGGTAGGACGCGCATAGCCCGTCAGATGAAGCAGCGAGTAGATGAGCATCGAGCCATGGCCGGCCGACAGCACGAAACGATCACGGTCGGCCCAGTCAGGGCGCGAAGGATCGTATTTCAGCACATCGCGGAACAGCACGGTGGCGACGTCCGCCATGCCCATCGGCATGCCCGGATGACCGCTATTGGCTGCCTGAACGGCATCCATCGAGAGGACGCGGATGGCAGAAGACAGGGCGGTATCGGAAATGCTCATAATGTGCTGTGATCCTGTCGGCGCCGGGTGGGGTTTCGACGCTCTTATAAGGAGGGATGATTCGCGCGCGCCCCGTTTGTCGCCAGATGGCCGAATCGTCAACCGCGTGGGACCCTTAGCGGGACGCATCCATGGCTTTTGCATTGCGCGATGGCCGTGATAAGGGTCGGGTCATGACGAGCGACCGCATGATGCAGGCGATTGGCCGGATCGAAAGGGCGATCACGCGCCTTGAAACAGCCGTGGACAGGAAAAATGCGATTTCCGGCGAACGGGAAGCCGTGCAGGCGAAGGAAATCGCCCGGCTGGAGAAGGAACTGCTCGTTACCGAGCAACGCAATGCCGAATTGCTTGCACGCGAAAAGGAGCGGGAGGGAGAGGCGCCCGTCCATGCCGAACCCGATCCCCATGCGATCAACGCGTTTAGCCATGACAAGGCTCTCGCGGCGCTTCGTTCCCTGGATTCCCTGATCGACGATCTGCAAAAGGCGCGCCGCGATGGCTGAGGTCAACATCACCATCGCTGGCCGTTCCTATGCGCTTCATTGCCGCGACGGCGACGAGGCCCGTCTCCACCAGCTTTCCCGGCTGATCGCGGATCGCGTGGACAAGGTGAAGGCGGGCAGTCCCGGTTTGACAGAAGTGCGCCAGTTCCTGTTCGCCGCATTGCTTCTGGCCGATGACCTGTCCGACGCCATGGCCGAACTGCAGCGGCGGCAGGATGCACCCCCGGCCACGCCATCGGTAAACGACAATGCCGCAGTGCAGGCCCTTGAATCGCTCGCCGAACGTCTCGAAGCCATCGGGCAGGCCCTTGCGGCCGATCAGGGCTGACTCTATCTAGGGCGTGACGGGTACTGCCCGGTGCGCGCTCATGCGAACATCCCTGAGGCGATATCACATCCAAGGGGGCTGTCCCTGGCCGGGCTCTGGCCCGCGTTAAACGGTCCCCACCTGACGTTGAGGCGTCAGAGGATATTCCGGCAAACGGCCCATGGTGGTCCCGTCACCTTTTGCAGCCCGGCGGGCATGGGTGGAGTTGAAGCAGCATGACGCCCGTCGACGGCCAATCCCCCGATCCCGAAAACCTTACGCACGCCAAGGCGGCCCTGCGCAGGACTTTGCGGGAGCGGCGGGCGCGCTATCTGGCGGCCATGCAGCCATCGGCGCGGGCTCTTGCCTTCCGCCTTCTCCCCTCTCCAGTGATCGGGATAATGGCGCCGGGCGCTACAGTGGCGCTCTATCATGCCACCACGGACGAAGCTCCTACGGCGAAGATCGCGGCACAGCTCGACATGCTGGGCTTCCGCCTCGCCCTGCCTCGCCTGGACCGGGATAGCGGCGCCATGCATTTCGCGCGGTGGGACAGGGAGCAAATCCTCGTCCCGGGTCCCTTCCGCACCCTCCAGCCTTCCGCCGAGGCTTCCGAGGCGAGACCCGACATCATCATCGCTCCGCTGATCGGCTTTGACCATGGCCTCAACCGTCTGGGCCAGGGCGGCGGCTATTATGATCGCGCTTTCGAAGCGCATCCGCACGCGCTGCGCATCGGCCTTGCATGGTCAGTGCAGCAAGTCGATAGCGTGCCTGCCGAAGGGCATGATCTGCCCCTCGACCTCATCGTGACCGAGGCGGCGATTCTGGAACGAGGGGAAGTGGAACGATGAATCACGAACCAACCTGGCGAAAGCCAGCCGGCATGCTGCTCATTCTGCTCATCATTGCGATATGGGCGGTGCTGGTGGCGAGCCTTTCCCATTGGATCGGCATGCTGCCCACATTGATTCAGGGCGTCATCTATGTCTTTCTGGGCCTGATCTGGATCGCGCCCATGAAACCGCTGCTGATGTGGATGGAAACGGGGCGCTGGCGCGTCTGACCGGCGCACGATGTCCTTGAGGGAGTAAAGGGCAATCACCATGACAAGCTTCGCCAGCTTGGATAAAATAACCTGTAAGGTGAATTTCCGGATATCATCCCGGCAATGAACGCGTTGCCATTTTCCCTTGGAAAATGGCGCGAGTGACGGGGCTCGAACCCGCGACCTCCGGCGTGACAGGCCGGCACTCTAACCAACTGAGCTACACCCGCGTTCGGTGTGGGGGGCGAACTAGGCGAGGCCCTCGCCCCTGTCAACAACCCTTTTCACTATCTGTCATATTATCTTCACGCGCAGGCTTCGCCGGTCCTGTTAGCGTGCCCGCCTCGAACAAGAAACCGGCAATATCAGGCTTGCCCGCGGCTGCCAGCACGGTTCGGATGATGATAAGGATCGGCACGGCGAGCAGCGCGCCCAGCGTGCCCCAAATCCATCCCCAAAAGCTCAGCGAGACCAGGATCAGGAGCGGATTGAGCCGCAAACGGCCGCCTAGGACGACGGGCGTTACGACATTCGCTTCTATGAGGTGGAAACTGATCTGGATGACTGCGGGCATCAATGCGACGCCCACATCGTCAAACGACATCAGGCCGCCCAGGGCGAGGAGTATCGCCGCGCCTATCGGACCCAGATAGGGTATGAAGTTCAACAGCGCGACTATTCCGCCCCACATCAATGGCGAGGGCATGCCGATCGCCGTCAATGTCGCGGCCACGGCCGCACCCAGCATCAGGTTGATGGTCGCGATGGTGAGGACGTATCGGGATGTCGCATCGACGACATTCTGGATCACGCGCGCGATCGCCATGGCACCGGCAAAACTTTCCCGGCTGCGAATCGTTTCGCGGCGCAGGTTCGTCCAGCCGCTGAGGAAGAAGAAGATGACGAGGATCGCGAACAGCGTCTGCACCAGCACGGCCGGGGCCGCCGTCGCCACGAACTGGAGGAGCGAGCGGGGCGGGTCGAAGGTTCCCGTCTGCGCCGCGACGGCGGCTGGAGCCGTGGTGATCATCTGGACCAGCTCATCCACGAAATGCTGGAGTTGCGCATAGGCGTCGATGATCGGCGCGATATTCGCCTTGATCTGGTCCATGCGCCGGGGAAGCAGGCGCACCCAGTCGCTGGCCGGCACGATGATGAGCACGATGGCGCTGTTGGCGATCAGGAGGAAGGTCCCGAGGGAGATGAGCGCGGCAATGGGTGACGGGACATGGCGCCTCTCCAGCCACTCCAGGAAGGGGACGAGCGTGATCGCGATGACCAGCGCCGCCGTCAGCGGCAGGAAGAATTCCGCACCGGCCTGCAAGGCGAACGGGAGGGCGAGAAGCAATCCCGCCACGGCCGTCAGGACCAGACCGGAAAGGAGGCGATTGCGTTCCTCATGCACATGCCTGGCTTCCCCGGCCGGTTCGCGGCGCCTCTGATGCCCCGAAGGCTCTACAGGATCGAAATTCTGGGGCATGTCCGACATGGGTATATCCTTGCACCGGGTGAAAGCGCGGTCAAACAACCCGCGTTAACCATGTCGTCAGTTCCTTGCGCTAATGCGACGAAATCATGCGCCGCAGCCTTGTCGCCCTGACCAGCCATATCGTCCTGCCCCTTGCCGTTATGACAGGGGCGGGGAAAAGCATTGCCGCCATCGGCAGTGAGGATCGTCCGGCAGCATCCATGGCGCTGGACGGCCGCCTGCTCGTCGAGACGATGGGCCGAGGAGCCGAGGCGAGCCGGACAGTGCGCGAGGCGACGGAGGCCCGTTCGGGCGACAGGCTGATCTTCCTGATCCGTTACCGTAATCGGGGAGGCTCGACGCTCACGGGCTATGACTTCGTGTCGCCCGTGCCGCGCGGCGTCCGCATCCTGCCGGATCGCGCCGATAGCGTGCGCATATCCGTCGATGGCGGACGGCACTGGTCACGGCCGGATTCGCCCGTGCATATCGATGCCCAGGGCAAGCTGCGTCCGTCGGAAGACTTGAATCCCACCCATGTCCGGCTGCGGCTGGACCGTGCCATCGCCCCGGGAGAAACCGGAACGGTGGCCTATCGCGGTTTGCTGCTCTAGCCGTTCACACTGCCACAGGCGCCGGGATATGCGCTTGCGGCGCATAATCCTCGACCGCGAAATCCTCGATCCGATAGTCGAAGATGCTCTCCGGCCGGCGCAGCAGGCGCAGGCGCGGCGCGCCCGCCGGGCTGCGCGCAAGCTGCGTCTCCACCAGATCCGCATGGTTGAGGTAGAGATGGACGTCGCCGCCGTTCCAGACGATCTCGCCCGGTTCCAGATCGCATTGCTGCGCCAGCATCCTGGTCAGCAGGGCAAGACCGAAAATATTGAAGGGAAAGCCAAGGCCCAGGTCGCAGCTTCGCTGGAAAAGAAGGCCGTTCAACCGATTGCCCGCGACATGGAACTGATAGGTCATATGGCAGGGCGGCAGCGCCATGCCTGGCAATTCATCCACATTCCAGCCGGTGAAGAGCAGGCGGCGTGAGCCGGGCGTTTCCCTTATGGCTCGCACCAGATCGGCCAGCTGGTTATGCCCCCGCTCCGTCCGGCGATAGAGGCCCTCCTCCCCGTCCACCGGCTCATAGCGCGGCCAGTTGACCCATTGACGCCCATAGACCGGGCCGAGATCGCCCCAGCGCTCCGCGAAGCCAGGCTCGTTCATTATCCGCGCCTCGAAATCGGGCATGCTGATAAGCTCACCCGTTTCCCTACCAAATCGGGCCAGCGGCCAGTCGGTCCAGATATGGACCCCCTGTTCCACCAACGGCTTGATATTGGTCTCGCCGGTGAGGAACCACAACATCTCGCGCGCGGCGACCTTCCAGTAGACGCGCTTGGTGGTCAGGAGAGGGACGGCATCGTCTGCCAGCGAAAAGCGCATGGTCGCGCCGAGAATGGAGCGGGTGCCGACTCCGGTGCGGTCGATCCTCTCATGCCCCTGCGTCCAGATGAGCCGCATGAGATCGAGATATTGCTGTTCATAATGGGTCATGGGTGGTCCGGCTGTATCCCATCAGGTGAGTCCCCGCAAATGATCCGAAACGGACCATCTGCCCTCCGGCCCGCTCCGGGGTGGAGGCGTCGGGGCTGGACCCGTCGCCCCCTTATCGCCCAGCCTCGCGGAATGACATGCACCGGTCCGCGCGCTTCGGGGGAACAGCCATCCGGACGATATGTCTCGCTCTGCCAGTCGGCCGAGACGGTCAAGATCTGGCTTTTCGACCGCGACGGCAGCCTGGCGACCACATTGCAGGAGCGCGGCGGACAGCGCCGAGTGGGCATACCCCTGCCTGCGCTGGTCCAGGCGCTGGCGGCAACGGGCGCAGCCTATGTCTTCATGGCGCATAACCATCCGTCCGGCGATCCGCGTCCAAGCGACGCGGATATCGAGGCAACCCGGCAGGTATGGCGAATCGCCCGGATGCTTGGGGCCTCCCTACAGGACCATCTGGTCATCGCGCAGGAGCGATGCTTCAGCTTCCGATCCCATGGACTGCTGTAGCGCTTTTCAGCGCCGCAGCAGCGGCTTTTGCGCATCGCCCAATATGACGAACGCCGCCCAGTAAAAGGGATGCGACGTGTCAGCGCTGTCCATCAGGCGCATCTGCGCCCTGTCCAGCAGCATGCCCATGCTTTCCCCCGGCTTTCCGCCGAACAGTCCGCCGATCAGCTTCCGGGTCGCGTCATAATCGTCCGGCACGGGCCAGTGGCTGGCGATCACCGACCGCGCGCCCGCGCCAATAAAGGCGCGGACCAGCCCGTCCAGCGCATAATTGCCGCCTGTCCGGATGCCGGCCTCCCGCGATGCGGCGGCGGTTGCCATGCCCGCCGTGTCGCAGGCGGACAGGATAACGAGATCCGCATCGAGCTTGAGATCGAAAATCTCCCGGAAACTCAGCAGCCCATCGGACGCGCCAGCCTTGCCGAAGGATGTCACGAGCGCGGGGCGCGAGGGGCATTGGGGCCTGGGCGCGGTGACAAGACCGTGAGTGGCGAAATGCAGGATGCGATATTTGGACAGTTCCCCCGATGCCGTCAGCGCATCGTCGGTGAAGGCCGCGCCCGTCAATAACCGGCTGCCCGACTTGCCGATCAACGAGCTTGCGAGGGTGAGCTCGGCCGGATCGATGGGCGCCTGCCATGTCGCCAGCGGCCAGTCGCAACCGTCGCCGCCCGTACCCGCCGGAAAGGCCGAGGGCGCGGCATTGTTGCCTAGTCCTAGATAAGCCATTTGCGCCCTGGAGGGGGCGATGGAGCGAACATCGACAAAGGCGCGCGGACTGACCGCGATCGTCGTCTGCCGGTTGCGGCCAAGCCATGCGGTGCCGGTGAAGTCGAATTCGTCGGCATTGGGCTTTGCAACGCGTGCCCGGTAGGCAGAGACGCTCGCATCGTCGGTCACGAGAAGCGCGGGCGGCAATTGCAGCAACGGGCCGTCGGGTTCGAAGATCAGATGGCGGACATTGGCGATGCGGCTCGCGACAGGCCCAAAAAGCGAGACATAGAGAGAGCGCGCCAGTTCGATATCGAACGGATAGGTCGCGACCTGCCCATTCTCCATGCGCACGATACTGTCGCGCAGAGCGGCGACGCCATCTTCCAGCGCGGCCCGGCCCTGCTCTATCCGCCAACTGGTCGCGCCGGTGCGGTCGATGAAGACGGCATAGGCGGCATCACCGATGATCGCCAGCTTGTAATAGGCTTCGCCCTCCCCCAGATTCGCCTGCAATTCCGCCAGGGGGACGGAGGTGGGCGACAGGATATTATAGCGCGGGAAGGCGGACAGGCGCGCGGTCAGCGCCGTCTGCTCCGCCCGGAGCTGGTCCAGCGTCTGCCGGAGCGCCGCCAGCCGGTCACGCTCGGCATCGCCCGGCGCGGTGGTGGCGGAGATGCGGGTTATCTCGATCTCCGTGCGGCCGATGTCACGGGTACGCGCCACGGCGAGGCGAAAAAGCGCCGCGGCCTCATCATTGCCCTCGCTCAGTTCGCGGGCCAGAATGGCCTGGGTGCTGGCGACACCGGGGCGCTGAAGCGACTGGGCCGCCTTGAACAGAGCCGCCGCCGCGTCCGGCGTGCCCTGTTCCACCAGCAGCGAGAAATAGGGCGACAACAGGTCCCGTAGCGCGGTGGAACTATCGGAGACCTTCTCGCTCCGATCCACCACCGATGCATAAAGCGACAGGGCGCCTGCCACATCCCCGGACCGGGCAAGAAAACCCGCCTGCCGGGCCTGCGCCGCGAGAAGGGCGGGCGTGTCCGGATAGGAGGCGGCGAGGATCGCGACCGCATCCCGGTACAGCGCCCCCGCCTTGCCGCCATCTCCCTTCGCTTCCGCGATGGAAGCGCGTTCCATGGCGATCTGCGAACGAAGCCAGAGCGCCGACGTCAGCCGTCCTTCACGGATGGCGAGCAATGCCTTGTCCGCGCGGGACAGCGCCGTCTCGCCCTCGTCCAGCCGCCCGAGCTGGGTGAGAGCGGCGCCCCGCAACTCGCTCGCCTGCGCATCGAGCGTCGCCGCGCGCTCAAGCGGCGTGAGACCCGACGACACTCCGCCCAGACGGCGGAGAGAAGCATTTTCGCGGTTGATCTGGTCTGCGAGCGGATCGCTGACGAAGCCCTCGCGCGCGCTCACCACGTCATAATCGATCTGTACGGCCGCCATTGGCGTGTCGAGCACGGTCAGCGCCGCTTCGCCGAAGCGCTGGTTGAGGAGATTGATGGCGCGGTAGTTGCGCAGCAGACGCTGCGTGACGCCATCGCTCTGCGCGACTTCCTTGTCCGCCTGAGCGAACAGGGAGAAGGCGGCGGAGAAATTGCCGAGATTGGACTGTTGCAGCCCCGCATTGGCGATCAGTTCCGCCTTTTGCGCGGGCTGGTCCGACCGGCCGGAAAGCAATTCGAAAAACTCCGCCGACTCAGCGAAGCGTCCGTCATTATTGCGGGCATAGGCCTCGACCCGCGCGCCCTCGGCATCGAGCGATCCCGCCTGGACGCGCGCGAAGGCGGCGGCGTCCGCGACCTCCGTCGAGGCGACCGACACGTCGCCGGGCTGGGCGCGATTGTTGAATATGCTGGCCAGGGCCAGACGCAATACGGGATCGTAGCCCGCCAGCCCTTCCGACACATAACGCGTATCCCCCTTGCGCAGGGCATAGCGGCGATAGTCCACGCCGGTCGCGCTGTCGCGGCAGAGGACGCTCCGCGTCCGGCCGATACCCTCTATGGTCGCATTTTCGATGGCACCGCATTGCGCGGCCGTCCCGGTGAGGCCGAGCGCGGGATCGGTCAGCGCGACATCGTGCCGGACGGCCAGCACCGATCCGACCGCTCCCGCCGCGTCCCGGCAGGTCAGGCGATAGGCGCGGTCGAAAAGACCGGTCAGCCGCTTGTCGGCGGAGGCGATCTGGGCGGAGCAGAGAACCCCCGACGTTCCCACGCGGAAGCTGTTGCGAATGGCGAGGGATTCGGCCCGCGCGCTCACCGGCGTCAGGGAAAGGACAAGGGCGGAGAGGCTGGCGGCGGCCCATGCCCCCCGGAACAGAGAATGGCGCATCACTGATTCCCCCTGCCGATGCTCGCCGAAACCATGCCCCCGCCGATGAGGGAGGGATTGCCCGAACCGGAAACCGGCTCGTCCAGGTCGTTGCCCGGATTGAGCGGCTGTGTATCGATCAGCGGCGTCGGCGGCGGAATGGGGGATCGCTTCGCCTCCTGCTCCACCAATTGACGGCGGCGGCGCTGTTCGGTCGTCTCCTCCGGATCGCCTCCTTGCGGGACTTGCGGTTCGTTGAAGCCGGGGGGTGTCTGCGTCGCCAGGAGATTGTCGGACTGGAGAATCTGCGCAGGCGTTTCGATGCCGTTGGCAACCGGGCGGCAATCGCCGCTGAGCGCGCAGCCGTTGATGCTGGAGTCCGGCGTGAAATAGGGCCGGTTGAGGTCATCGATCAGGAAATCGCGTACATCCCGGCCCGTCAGCAAACCGCTGGCGGTGCGCAACTGGCCGTTGATGATGAGATCGACCGAGCCGAGCGCGGGTATCGTCTCCCGGTCAAGCCTCGTCTCGCCCGTGGTGAGGAAGCCCGCGGGAAGATCGGCGGTTCCCGTATTCTGCACCAGCACTGCGTCCGCCTCCCCCAGTTCGATATTCGCTGCGCGCAGGACGCCATCCGGCCGCGGCGTGGACAGCGGCGTATTGAGGTCGGCCGCCCGTCCGTCATAGCGGGAGTCCTGGGCAAGACGGTCCAGTATCGATGCTGTCGCGACATGGATGCGCGGCGCGTCGAAATAGAGGGTGCCGCCAAGGGCGCTGCCTTCCCCCACTATCTCCAGCAGGCCCGTCGCGGCATCCAGCTCGAACCGGCCGGTGCTGAAGACGATGCCGTTGGTGTCGAGGAAGCCCGTCGCCCTGAGGCTGCCGGTGATGCGGATGACGCCGCCATGCGCCTGCGTCGCGGGATTGCCGGTGAAGAAGGTCACCGTGCCATTGGGATCGTCTATGGTGCTTCCCGCCAGCGGTCCGGTGATGTCCAGATCGCCGATGGTCATGTCGACGGCGGACGCCCCGTCGACGCCGCCGATGATGACGGAACCGCTGTTGAGCGTCGCGAACTCGGCCCGGTCGAGCAGATAGCCGCCGCCCGCCGTCCCGCCGCCGATCCGCATGCCCTGCGCATTGGTGCTGTAGATGCTGATCAGGCCGGCATCGCCCGCATCGATCCGGGCAGCCGTGCCGATGGCGATGTCGCTGGACGAAAAGCTGATGGAGGGCGCGTCCAGCGTTCCCGAAATGGACAGCAGGCCATTATCGGCGCGCAGGTCGATCAGCGATGCGGCGGTGGCGGACGCGATGGAGATATTGCCTGTGCTGGCCGCGCGCAATGCGCCGCCCGCGTTCGCGAACAGAGCGATATCCACATTCCCCCCTGCCTGGATGAGCATGGACCCGCCCGCCGTCGCGGACGTCAGCGCGATATTGCCGCCGCTGGACGCGAGGGCGATATCCCCGCCGCCGTTCAACGCGCCGAGGGTCATGTCGCCGCTGCCGTTCAACGCGAGCGCGCCGCCTGCCGACAGATTGCCTGCCTCTATGCTCGCGCCGCTGCCGTTGATGGCGCCGCCGGTGGACAGGAAGCCGAAGCGTGCCGCGCCGCCGGCGGTGAAGCCGATCTGGCTCCCGGACACCGTTCCCGAGGCGGTTATGCCAGCGCCCGCGAGCGTCACGGCACCCACGGCATTGACGGCGCCGGTGGTGAGCAGCCCCGATGCGCTGAGCGTCACATTCTCCCCGCCGGTCACATTGCCGAGCGCCAGCGCCCCGGTCGAGCTGAGCTGGAGGGGGGCGATCGCGCTCAGGTCGCCCATGACCAGGCCTGCGGCGGAACCGACGATATCGGCTGCCGACCCGACATTGCCGAAGGAAGCCGCGCCGGTCGCGGTGAAGGCCAGCCGCTGCGCCGTCACGGCACCGACAGACAGGAACGCTCCCGAGATATTGACGGCCCCGCTGCTGCCGATCGTGCCCGCCGTCACATTACCGCCGCTGCCGAACTGGACGCTGGCCGCGCGCAGGACATTGCCTGCCGTAACGCCGCTTGCGCCGTTGACCGTTATGGCCCCGCCCGCATCCAGGGCACCGAGCGTCACATTGCCCGGCGCGGTGACGGACAGCCCGCCGCCGGTCCGGACTGCGGCTGCGGAGACGGAACCCGTTCCGTTCAAGACCAGATCCGCCCCGCCATCCATGCTTCCAAAGGCAAGATTGCCGCCCGACAAGGCGATCGGACCGCCCGCCGCAATGGCGCCGGTCGACATGGAGCCGCTCGTACCGCCGATGCCGCCCTGCGCGCTGATGTCGCCGGACGTGAAGGTCCCGCTATTCGCGAAAAGCAGCGTACCGCCGCCGATCCCCCCGGAGACCGCGATATCCCCGTCCAGCGCGACCGGCGCCGAAGCGAAGATCGGCGCGGGATCGAATGCGGTGTCGGGCAAGCCGGACAGGATCGAGCTGCTGCCGATATAGACATATTGCCCGGCACCGCCGGTCGAGGCGATCCCGGACGCGGAGACATTGCCGCTGCCCAGCAGCAATATGTCGCTCGCCGCGCGGATCGTGCCCACATCCAGCAATCCGGTGCCGCTGACCAGCCCTGCGCGCCCTGCGGCCTGGATATCAGCCGTACGGATCGATCCCAGGCCATAAAGGCCGACATCGTAGCGCGCCGCGCTGGAGGCGGACGGATTGACGATCCCGGCCGTGACCGCGCCGTTGACGATGATGGAACCGCCGGAACGGACGATGATGGAGTCCCCCGCGTCCATTTCCGCCGTAACGATATCGCCGCCCGCATCGAGCAGGATATTCTGACCCGCCTCGGCCGTGCCGATGGAGAGCGCGAAGGGCGTATCGATATCGATCAGCCCCGTGGCGGACAGATTGCGCAGGGTCACCGCTCCGCCCGCACCGACGCCCAGGCTGCCTGCGGACGTCAGGTCATAGGCGAAGATCGAACCGGTCGCG
>JASGGS010000101.1:0-14023 GCA_047602685.1 Sphingobium sp. | reverse complement strand
TTCGCGGTTTTCGCCCATGTCGTGTTCCTCAGCGCCGCGTTGACTTACGCCGCCTGAGCCGGGGCGGGCGGCGCCCCTCCCCCTCCTCCCCGAGGGGTGCCGCCGCTCTCCTCGCTTCGCCGCGCCGCGGGTCGCGCCTGCCGGCGCCGCACGCAGCCTCTTCAGCGGGGCCGCAAAGTCAAAGAGGCTCGCAGATGGTACGGCCTGCGAGCCTCTTTGTCTGTGTGGAGTGGAGACGCAGCGCCCGGCAGGGTCGCGGAACATGCTCGCGGGCGGATCGACATTCCGCTTTGCGACGCGCCACCACCTGTTGGAACCGTCATCCTGAACTTGTTTCAGGATCTGTCGTGCCTTGCACGCCTTACAGTGCGGAAGGAGGGATGGATGCTGAAACATGTTCAGCATGACGAACGGGAATGTGGACGGGCATAATCATTCAAAAGTTCTGATGCCGATCCGCCCCAGATATTTGGTCCCATGCGTGGGACGGGGCGGAAACGGCCTCCTGCCCGCACGGGAGCGCGACATGCAGGGCCGCCCGGATCAGACCAGCCGGTTCAGCCAGCCATGGCTGTCCTCGACGCGGCCATATTGGATGCCGACCAGCTTTTCCTTGAGCATGCGGGCAACCTCGCCGCCCGCGCCGTTGCCGATGACGAAATTGCCCTTCTTCGAGCGCACCTCGCCAATGGGCGTGATGACCGCCGCCGTCCCGCAGGCAAAAGCTTCCTTGAGCTTGCCGGAACGGGTGTCGGCCTCCCACTCCTCGAAGCTGTATCTGCCCTCGGTCACGCCATAGCCCGCCTCCGTCGCGAGGCGGATCAGCGAATCGCGCGTGATGCCCGGCAGGATGGAGCCGTCGAGCGGCGGCGTGACGATGGTCCGGTCGTTCATGACGAACATGATGTTCATGCCGCCCAGCTCCTCGATATAGCGGCGCTCCACCGCGTCGAGGAAGAGGACCTGATCGCAGCCCTCCTCGATGCCATGGGCCTGCGGGAGCAGCGACGCGGCATAGTTGCCGCCGCATTTGGCCGCGCCCGTGCCGCCGGGGACGGCGCGGACATAATCATGGCTGACCCAGAGCGTGACCGCTTCCTTGCCGCCCTTGAAATAGCCGCCGACCGGCGAGGCGATGACGCAGAAGATGTAGCTTCTGGCCGGGCGCACGCCGAGGAACGGCTCGTCCGCGAACATGAAGGGGCGCAGATAGAGGCTGCCCTTGTCGGCGTCCGGCGTCCATTCGGCATCCGCCCGCACGATCTGGCGCACCGCCTCGACGAACAGCTCCTCCGGGATTTCCGGCATGGCGAGGCGGCGCGCGCTCTGGTTGAAGCGGCGCGCATTGGCGTCCGGCCGGAAGCTGCCGATGCCGCCGTCGGGCAGGCGATAGGCCTTCAGCCCCTCGAAGATTTCCTGCGCATAATGGAGGACGGCCGCCGCCGGATCGAGCGCGATGGGGCCGCGCGGCCCGATGGTCGCGTCATGCCACCCCTTCCCCTCCACATAGCGGATCGTCACCATATGGTCGGTGAAGATCTTGCCGAAGCCCGGCTCGGCGAGCAGGGCGGCACGATCCTCCGCGCTGGTGGGGGCGCCATGGGTGAGGGTGGAGAAAGCGTTCATCGTCGGGAACCAGCATCGTCCTTGGTTGCGGAAGGCTGCTCGCTAGCATTGCCGGGGGCCGCTGTCATCTTTTTGACCCCATAATCTCCATGCGGAAGGCCGCGCGCCAGGGGGACCGATATGGATCGGCGGGCGTTCCCGTCAGCGGACAGCCGAAAGGACCAGCCATGCCCCGGACATTGGAAGGATCGTGCCGTTGCGGCGCGGTGCGATTCCGCTGCGACAGCCATACGCCCGTGCCCTATCAGCTCTGCTATTGCTCCATCTGCCGCAAGACGGCGGGCGGGGGCGGCTATGCGATCAACCTGGGCGGGCGGGCCGAGACCCTGACGGTCCATGCGGAGCCGGGCAGCCTCGGCATCTATCAGGCGGAGATACGGGACGAGGAGGACGGCGCCTGCCGCATCTCCGGCGGCCAGCGCCATTATTGCACGCGCTGCGCCGCGGCCCTGTGGCTGTACGACCCGCAATGGCCCCAACTGGTCCACCCCTTCGCCTCCGCCATCGACAGCGACCTGCCGGTGCCGCCGTCGAGGGTCCATCTGATGCTGCGCTTCAAGCCCGGCTGGGTGGCGGCGGATGCGGGGGAGGACGATCTGTGCTTCGACCTGTACCCGGAGGAGTCGCTGGAGGACTGGCACAGGCGGAACGGCGTCTGGGTGGAATAGGCCCTCAGATGTCCGGCAGGTCCTCCACCCGCTCCCGGCGGACGATCGCGCCATAGACGGACAGGCTGCACAGCGCGCCGGTCAGGGCGAGGGCGGAACCGATCAGGAAGGCGGCCGGCCCGGTGCCATGGCCGCTGGCGATCAGGGCCGCGACGCCGGTGGAGCCGAAGGTCTGCCCCGCGCCGCGCGTGGTGGAGGTGAGGCCGCCCGCCGCCGCCGTGCGGTCCACGGGCGCCGCGCCCACAAGCTGGCGCGTGGTCGGCGAATAGAACATGCCGAAGCCTATACCGCAGAGCGACACGCGCCAGAGCAGGTCGAAATAGTCCGGCTCCGGCGGGATGAAGGCGAGCGCGACCAGCGCCACCGTGCCGACGGCCATGCCGATCACGCCGAGCAGCCCGGCGGGCAGCCGGTCCGACAGCAGGCCGGACGTGGGCGCCACGACCATGGAGATGAGCGGCCAGGGCGCGATCACCGCGCCCGCCTCGACCGGGGAGAAATGATATTCCTGCTGGAGCCGGAAGGGCAGGATCAGCATCGCGACCATGGACGCCATGTAGACGGCGAGGAGCGACAGGGTGGACAGGGCGATGGTCCTGTTGCGCAGCAGGTCGACGGGCAGGGTTGGCCGCGCCTGCCCCAGTTCCCGCCGCACGAAGACGAAGCCGAGGCCGATGCCCAGCGCGCCCATGGCGGCCGAGATGACGGGCGAATCGCCATGAAGCCCGCTTTCGAGGCCGAAGACCGTGAAGCCGAAGGTCGCGGCGCACATCACGGCGCCCAGCACGTCATAGGGTTCCGCGCGCGCCATCGGCTCCGGCAGGGAGGAGCGGCCAAGGAAGATCGACAGCAGGGCAAAGGGCGCCAGCATCGCGAACAGCCAGTTCCACGGCGCGATGCCGAGGATGATACCCCCTATGCTGGGCGCGAAGCTGGCGGCGGTGGCGGCGATCACCGTGTTGAGGCTGAGGCCGCGCCCGAGCTGCGCCGAGGGATAGACGATGCGGATGAGGGCGGAGGCGACGCTCAGCACCGCCGCCGCGCCCATGGACTGGAAGGCGCGCACCAGGATGAGGAACGGCAGGCTCCGCGCGAAGAAGCATAATATGGTCGCGGCCAGGAAGACGATCAGCCCATATTGATAGAGCCGCCTGAGCCCGATCCGCTCGCCCAGCGCGGCGAAGGGCAGGAGCGCCATCATCATGACGAGCTGGTAGACGGTGACCATGAGGACCGCGGCGGACGGCTCCACATGGAGGTCGCGGGCGAGCGTCGGCAGGGCGACATTGACGATGGAGCCGTCCACGGTGGTGACGATGGTGCCCATGGAAAGGGCCGCGATCGCCCTGTAGCGGCGCGGCAGGGGCAAGCCGTCGGCCCGTCCGTCGCCCGCCGCCTTGCCGCCCATCGTCCCTGCCTGTCCCCCTCCCATATGCCCTCCCTGCCGTTCCGCCGGGCAAGCGTAAAGCAACTTGGCAGTATCGTTCCAGTGCGGATTGCTGCCCGTCCGTCCCGCCGCCCCGGCGGGAAGGGTGGCGCGGCCCGGATTTTGGTCCTATCTGGTGGCCACGGATAACTGGGCACGGCAGAACAGGGCGGCATGACCTCTCCCCGCATTCTCCTCATCGTCTCTGGCGGGATCGCCGCCTACAAATCGCTGGAACTGGTCCGGCTGCTCCGGAAGAAGGGCGTGGCCGTGCGCGCGGTGCTGACCGAAAGCGCGCGGCAATTCGTAACCCCCCTCTCCCTCGGCGTGCTGACGGAGGATCATGTCCATGGCGACATGTTCGACCTGAAGGAGGAGCGGGAGATCGGGCATATCCAGCTTTCGCGGCAGGCCGACCTGATCGTCGTCTGCCCCGCGACCGCCGATCTGCTGGCGAAGATGGCGGGCGGACTGGCGGACGACCTTGCCTCCACCATCCTGCTCGCCACGGACAAGCCCGTCCTCGCCGTGCCCGCCATGAACGTGCGCATGTGGCATCACCCGGCGACGCAGCGCAACCTCGCCACCCTGCGCGGCGACGGGATCATCGTGATGGAACCGGCGGAGGGCGACATGGCGTGCGGCGAATATGGCAAGGGCCGCCTGCCGGAGCCGGAGGCGGTGGTGGAGGAGATCATGGCGATGCTGGACAGGGGACCGGTCGCGCCGGGCCTCGCCCCGCATCTCCTGACCGACACCAGCCGCACGATCCGCGCGCCCGACCTCAGCGGCGCGACCCTGTTCGGGCGGCATGTCCTCGTCACCGCCGGGCCGACGCATGAGCCGATCGACCCCGTGCGCTTCATCGGCAACCGCTCCTCCGGCCTCCAGGGCTTCGCCATCGCGCGGGCGGCGGCGGAGGCGGGCGCGCGGGTGACGCTGGTGGCAGGCCCCGTCTCCCTCCCCACCCCGCCGGGGGTGACGCGCATCGACGTGCAGACCGCGCGGGAGATGCTGGCGGCGGTGGAGGCGGCCCTGCCCGCCGATGCCGCCGTCATGGTGGCCGCCGTGGCGGACTGGCGCGCGACGGACGTGGGCGGGCAGAAGATCAAGAAGGACGGGTCCGGCACCGCGCCGACCATCGCCCTCACCGAAAATCCCGACATATTGGCGACGCTGGCCCGGTCGCCTGCGCGCCCCCGCCTAGTCATCGGTTTCGCGGCAGAGACGAACGACGTGATCGACCATGCTGTCGCCAAGCGCGCGCGCAAGGGCGCCGACTGGATCGTCGCCAATGACGTGTCCACGGGTAGGGCCGGCGGCGGCGTGATGGGCGGCGCGGACAATGCGATCCACCTGGTCACCGCGGCCGGGGTCGAAAACTGGCCGCAAATGCACAAGGATGCGGTCGCCCGCCATCTCATCGAAAGGATATCGGATGCCCTTCACTGATCCCGTCGCCGTCAGCGTCAAGCGCCTGCCCCATGGCGAGGGCCTGCCGCTGCCCGCCTATGCGACGGAGGGCGCGGCGGGGCTGGACGTGGTGGCGGCGGAGGATGTGACGCTGGCGCCCGGCGGCCGCCATGCCGTGGCCACCGGCTTCGCCATCGCCATCCCGGCAGGCTATGAGGTGCAGGTGCGTCCCCGTTCCGGCCTCGCGCTCAAGCATGGCATCAGCCTGCCCAACACGCCCGGCACCATCGACAGCGACTATCGCGGCGAGATGAAGATCATCATGATCAATCTCGGCACCGAAGCCTTTGCCGTCCAGCGCGGCGACCGCATCGCGCAGCTTGTCGTCGCCCCCGTCCAGACCGCGCATTTCATGGAAGTGGCGGAACTGGACGAGACAGCGCGCGGCGCGGGCGGATTCGGATCGACGGGAGTGCGGACGGCATGATCGAACTGGGCGACGGGCAGCTTGAGCGCTATGCCCGCCATATCGTCCTCAAGGAGATTGGCGGCGCGGGCCAGCAGCGGCTGCTCGGCGCCCATGTGGCGGTGGTGGGCGCGGGCGGCATAGGCTGCCCGGCCATCGCCTTCCTCGCCGCGGCGGGCGTGGGGACGATCCGGGTGATCGACCCCGACATCGTGTCCCTCTCCAACCTCCAGCGGCAGATTCTCTTCGCCACAGCCGATGTGGGACGGCCCAAGGCGGAGGCGGCGCAGGCCGCCGTCGCGCGCCTCAACCCAGACGTGCATGTGGTCGCGATCAACCAGCGGGTCGATGCGGACAATGCCGCGATCCTGCTGCGCGATGTCGATGCGATCCTCGACGGCTGCGACAATTTCGACACCCGCCTTGCCGTGTCCGACGCCGCGACCCGGCTGCGCACCCCGCTGGTCAGCGCCGCCGTCGGCCCCTTTGACGGGCAGGTGAGCGTGTGGCGCGGATGGGAGGAGGGGCAGGCCTGCTATCGCTGCCTCGTCGGCTCCGACCCGGCGCGGCCCGACATCAATTGCGCGGATCAGGGGATCATGGGCGCGGTGACGGGCATGGTGGGCAGCATGGCCGCTCTGGAGGTGGTCCGCGCCCTCGTGCCCTTCGGCGAGGATGCCGCCGGCCAGATGCTGATCGCCGACTTCATGGCCCGCCGCTTCCGTTCCGTGCGGGTCGCACATGACCCGGCCTGCCCCGCCTGCACGGTGGCGGAGGAACTGCCGGCGTGACGCGCGCGCGGCCGCCTATCCTCCTCATCGCCATGACCGACGATGCGGAGCGGCTGCGCGGCGGTCTGACGCTTGCCTGCGCGGAGGCCGCGCTGGGGGGATCGGTACGGCTGTTCCTGCAACTGGACGCGGTGGCAATGCTGCGCCCGCCGCTGGTCGCCCCGCGCGACGCCCTGCATGCCGCGCAGGGCCTGCCGGGCCTCGCCGCGCTGCTCGACGATGCCTTGGAACTGGGCGTCACGGTGATCGCCTGCCAGAGCGGCATCGCGCTGGCGGGGCTGGCGGCGGAGGCGCTGGACCCCCGGATCGAGATGGGCGGGCCGGTGGGCGTGCTGGCCGGCAACAGCGCGGACGAGCGGCTGGTCCTGATCTGATTTCCGTCGGTTCCCGGCGGGCCGGTCAGGCTATCCTCAAGCCAGCCATGCCATCAGGCCGGCGCCGATGGCCGCCGATCCCAGCGCGACCAGGGCATAACTCAACATCTTCACCCCGCCCCTGCGGCGATTCCAGATCAGCTCGACATGCGGCAGCGGCGGGAGCGGCGGCGCGCCGCCCTTTTGCGGGAAAGCCTCGTCCACGCGCTGGAGCAGCGAGGGCAGGCGCGCGAGCAGGGCCGTTCCCTCCAATATCGCATCGGCGGCCCGCGCCTCCGGCCCCAGCTCGTCGCGCAGCCACGCCTTCACATAAGGACCGGCCACGTCCCACATGTTGATGTCGGGATCGAGCATGGTCGCCACGCCCTCCACCATCACCATGGTCTTTTGCAGGAGGAGCAGATGCGGCTGCGTCTGCATGTCGAAATCGCGGGTGATGGCGAACAGGCCGTCCAGCATCTGGCCCACGGACAGCTCGCTGACCGGCTTGCCGCGCATCGGCTCGCCCACCGCGCGCAGGGCTGTGGCGAATTCCGCGACATTATGGTGGGAGGGCACATATTGCGCCTCGAAATGGATTTCCGCCACACGCCGGTAATTGCCGGTGATGAGGCCGTAGAGGATTTCCGCAAGCCATTGCCGCGCCTTGCGGTCGATGCGGCCCATGATGCCGAAGTCGATGGCGGCGATGGACCCGTCCGGCGTCACGAACAGATTGCCCTGATGCATGTCCGCGTGGAAATAGCCCTCCGCGATCGCCTGCCGCAGGAAGGTGTTGACGAGGCGGGCGGCGATATCCTTGAGGTCATGGCCCGCCGCGACCAGCGCCGCGCGGTTGGAAATCTTGATGCCGTCGATCCAGTCGAGCGTCATCACCCGGCCGGAGGTGCGGTCCCAGTCGATGCCGGGGACGCAATAGCCGTCCACGCCCGCCATGACCTCCGACAGTTCGGAGGCGGACGCCGCCTCTCGCCTCAGGTCAAGCTCGCGCGCGGTCCAGCGCTTCAGATTCTCGATGACGAGGCGCGGGCGCAGGCGCGCCACCTCCCCGCCCAGCGCCTCCAGATGGGCGGCGGCCCATTGATAGGTGTCGATGTCGCGGGCGAAGCGCTCCTCGACGCCGGGGCGCACCACCTTGACCGCGACCGCGCGCCCTTCCGCCGTCACGGCGCGGTGGACCTGCGCGATGGAGGCGGCGCCCACGGGCTGCTCGTCGAAGCGGGCGAACAGCGCCTCCAGCGGACGGCCCAGGCTGCGCTCCACGGCCGCGCGGATGTCCGCGAAGGGCACGGGCGGGAGCGAGTCCTGGAGGCTGAGCAGGTCCTGTGCCGGTTCCTCCCCCACCAGATCGGGCCGGGTGGCGAGCATCTGGCCCAGCTTGATCGCGGCGGGACCTATGGCCTGGAACGCCTCGGCATAGCGCGCCTGTTCCGGCACGCGCGCGCCGAGCCGGGCGATGCGCGCGATGCGGCGGACGGGCGCGGGCGTGTTGGCGTCCCGCTCTATGCCGCGCAGCGCGCCATGCCGCGCCAGCGTGCGGCCCCATTTGAGGATGCGGGCAAGATGGGTGACATGGGAGGTCATGAGCCGGGCGACGACCTCAGGCCTTCCAGCCGCTATGGATCGCGACCAGCCCGCCGAGGATCGGTTCCGCCTTCACCTGCGCGAAGCCCGCCTCGCGGATCATCTCCGCGAAGCGCGGCATGTCCGGGAAGCGGCGGATCGATTCGATCAGGTAGCGATAGCTGTCGGCATCATTGGCGAGCAGCTTGCCGATTTTCGGCACCAGCTTGTGCGAATAGGCGTCATACAGTTCCGCGAAGCCCGGCCAGAGGGTGGTGGAGAATTCCAGGCAGAAGAAGCGCCCGCCATATTTGAGGACGCGGCGCGCCTCCCGCAGGGCCGCCGGGATATCGGTCACATTCCTGATACCGAAAGCGATGGTATAGGCATCATATTGGCGGTCGGCGAAGCTCAGCGCCTCGGCATTCTGCTCCGTCCAGACCAGTCCTTCGATGCCGCGCTTGCGCGCGCGTTCCATGCCGACAGCCAGCATGTCCGGATTGATGTCCGCGACGGTGACGGCCGCGCCTGCCTTGTTCAGCCGGAAGGCGATGTCGCCGGTGCCGCCCGCCATGTCGAGTATCGCGTCCCCGGAGCGGGGCTTCACGCGCCGCGCGAACTGGTCCTTCCACAGGCGATGCGCGCCCACGGACATGGCGTCGTTCATGATGTCGTAGCGGCGCGCGACGCTGGAGAAGACCTGGCCGACCAGGCCGGCCTTCTCCCCCGCGGGCACCTCGCGATAGCCGAAGGATGCGGTTTGGTTCATGCCGACGCTCCTAGGGCCTGCGCGTGCCCTCCGCAATGGCGCCGCTTGGTCTTTGGGCCGTTGCGCCCTACATGACGGCCATGCCGGAACTACCCGAAGTCGAAACCACCGTGGCGGGCCTGCGCGGACCGCTGGAAGGACGGCGCCTCGCGCTCGTCGAGACGCGCCGCGCGGACATGCGCAAGCCCTTTCCCGCGGACCTGCGCCAGCGGCTAACGGGCGCGGAGGTCACGAGCCTCGGCCGGCGCGCCAAATATGGGCTGGTGAACACGGATCGCGGCGACACGATGATCTTTCATCTCGGCATGTCGGGCCGCTGGGTGGTGGATGTGGAGGAACTGGGGCGGCACGACCATCTGCTGCTGGAGACGGGCGATGCGCGGCGGCTGGCGCTGCGCGACCCGCGCCGCTTCGGTTTCGTGGACCTGGTGCCGACCGGGGCGCTGGACGCCTATCCCGCCTTTGCCGCCATGGGACCGGAGCCGCTGGGTCCGGACTTCACCGCCGCCTATCTGAAGGAGGCGCTCGACGGCCGCGCCGCGCCGATCAAGGCGATGCTGCTCGACCAGCGGATCGTGGCGGGCCTCGGCAATATCTATGTGTGCGAGGCGCTGAACATGGCGGGCATCGCCCCCACGAAACCGGCGGGGCGAATCGCCCGGCCGAAACTCGTCCTGCTGGTCGAGGCGATTCGGGAGGTGCTGGCCGCCGCGATCCTGGCGGGCGGATCGTCGCTGCGCGACTATGTGCGGCCCGACGGGCAGCTCGGCTATTTCGCGAAGGACTGGCGGGTCTATGGGCGGGAGGGCGATCCCTGCTCCTGCGGCGGCACCGTCCTGCGCCGGGTCGATAGCGGGCGTTCCACCTTCTTCTGCGCCGTCTGCCAGAAATGACGGGCCGTTTTTCGCGCCATTGCCGTTGACGATTCGCCCTGTGGCCGCTATGGGCCGCCACTTCGCGGGTTTCGCATGGGCCAGATGACTGGTCGTGGCGCCGACCTGATTTGCAGATTCACTGGTTTTTGAGGATAAGCATGGCCAATACGCCGCAGGCAAAGAAGCGCATTCGCCGGAACGCTCGCCGCGCCGAGATCAACGGTGCGCGCATCAGCCGTATCCGCACCCTGGTCAAGAAGGTGGAAGCCGCCCTGGCGTCCGGCGACAAGGCCGCCGCCCAGACCGCCCTCGCGGGCGTCCAGCCCGAACTGGCGCGCGGCGTCGCGCGCGGCGTGCTGCACAAGAATACGGCTGCCCGCAAATTCGGCCGCCTGACCAAGCAGGTCCAGGCCCTCGCCTGAACCCCGAGTCCCGCCCTGCCCGGCAAGGCAGGAGGATCGCGAAAGACCCGCCGGTTCCCCCGGCGGGTTTTTTCATGCCCGAACGCCTTGCCGTCCGCCTGCGAGGAGAGCCAGGGGATGCCTCTCCCGCCAATGGGCCGTCCGGCGCGACTCCTAGGACATTCCGCGATTCGCGCGGGGCAAAACGCTTCATCGAGAGTAAAATATAATAAAATCAGCTACTTAATTGATTATCCCCGGAATCCCTGAGTCAACGCTTTTATTTCAGTTTTTTGACCGGCCCCGCTCTTGATCGACCCTTGGGCCGGTGCAAGAACATCCATCCACGCGGTCGATTCTCACCGGCCGCGGCACATCTATGATCGCATGCCCTTCCGGCCGTGGACCTTAGATTCACGGGATGGGAAAGTCATGCCTTCGGTTCCGCAGCGGCAGGGGGTCCTGGCCCGGCAATGGGGAGACGTTCGGGTAATGGTTAAGGCGGGCGAAATGACCAAGGGGGCACCGCCGCGGGAGGCAGGCACGGCGGACGACGGTCATTCGGCCTCGGGCGCGGCGCTTGATGCCGCATGGGAGGCGATTCGGGCCGGCCTGCGCCGGGATATCGGCGCGCGCCTGTTCGACCAGTGGCTGCGCCAGCTTTCGCTCGGCGATTTCTGTGCGCCCACCGGCACGCTCGACCTGACCGCGCCGTCCGAATTCGCCGCCAATTTCGTCGCGAGCAACTATGGCGCGCGCCTGACCCTCGCCTGGCGGGCGCAGAATGCGGGCGTGGCGGAAGTGCGCGTGGTGCGCCGCGCGGGCGGCGCGCGGACGCTGGCCCTCGTCCCCGCCTCCAACCCCGGCCCGGAAGAGACGGCGGCAGAGGCGCCCGCGGAGACATCCCAGGCCGCGACCGGCGCCCTGCCCGCCGCCGACGGCTTCCGTCCCCGTCATGATTTTGCGAGCTTCGTCGCGGACGAGAGCAACCGCCTTGCCTTCTCCGCCGCGCAGGGACTGGCCGCGCCGACCCAGCCCATGTTCAACCCGCTGTTCATCCATGGCGCCACCGGGCAGGGCAAGACGCACCTCCTCCACGCCATTGCGGGCGCCTTTGCCGGGCACAGCCCCGGCGCTTCGATCCTCTACATGTCGGCAGAGCGCTTCATGATGGAGTTCGTGAACGCGATCCGCGCCAATGACACCATGGCGTTCAAGGCCCGCCTGCGCGCCGCGCGCCTCCTGCTGATCGACGATATCCAGTTCATCGCGGGCAAGGGACCGACGCAGGAGGAGTTCCTGCACACCATCAACGACCTGATCGATTCGGGCGCCCGCATCGCCATCGCCGCCGACCGCGCGCCGCAGGCGATCGAGGGCGTGGACAAGCGCATCCTGTCGCGTCTCGCCGGCGGCCTGGTCGCGGACATCCAGCCCGCCGGTCTGGAACTGCGCCTCGCCATATTGCGCCGCCGCCGCGAGACCACGGGCAGCAGCGCGGTGGGCGACGATGTGATCGACCTGCTCGCCCGTTCCATCCGCAGCAATATCCGCGAGCTGGAAGGCGCCTTCAACAAGCTGATCGCCTATTCGCAGCTCATGGGCCGCGCCGTCACCATCGAGATGGCGCAGACGGTGCTGGCCGATTCGCTGCGCGCCAATGCGCGGCGCATCACCATCGACGAGATTCAGCGCGCCTGCGCCGCCCATTATCGCATCGACGCGGGCGAGATGCGTTCCGCCCGCCGCGCCCGCGCGGTCGCGCGCCCACGCCAGGTGGCCATGTATCTCGCCAAGAAGCTGACGCCCCGCTCCCTGCCGGAAATCGGCCGCATCTTCGGCGGGCGCGACCATTCGACGGTGATCCACGCGGTTCGCACCATCGAGGCGCTGCGCAAGGAGAATGCGGATATCGATCAGGATATCCGCACGCTGCAAAGCCAGCTCGAAGGCTGAGGCCGGTTTCGATCCACCGGCGCGGATGCGTTGCTAATCGACCAAGGCATAAGCGAGGCGGGGCGCTTCGCAGCCATGGCCCTGGGCCAGGCCATGAAGGAAGCCGCGCCGGGCGATCCCGGCGGTGACCGCCGCCGCCAGGCGCCGGTCCGCTGCGGCTGCCCCGCTCACCTCGCGCACGATGCCGCGAAAGGGAATGAGGCCGTTCACGACCATCTCCCCGCCCATTTCCGCCGCCGCGCCCAGCCGGTTCCGGCGTTCCGCCCGCGAGGCGCCATAATCCGGGCCGAGGGCGCCATCGAGCGCGGCAAGCTCGGCAGCGATAGTGCCGCACCATGGATCATAGGGCAGCGCATAGGGGGATGCCTGCGCGGTCAGCAGCACGGGCGCGATCTCCCGCCGGGCAAGGCCGACATCGCGGGCGGGCTGCGCCATGATCTCGCCCGCGCGCAGCAGCGTCCTGTCGTCGCTCCAATGCGGCCGGTCCGCCGCCTCGCCCTGCTGCGCCATCGCGCGCGGGGGCATAACGGCAAGGAGCATCAATCCGATTCGCGCGCGCCGCCTCATGCGCCCTCCCTCCGGCATCGCCCGCATGCGGCATGGCTTGCCGACTCCGATCACCCCTCCTTATAGCCTTGCCGGGCCGGGCGCGGGAGCCGTGCCCCGGCAAGACCGTCACGAGGATCGCACCGATGATCGAGATTGCCTCCACCGCGCTCAGCGCGACGCTCAATCCTCTGGGCGCGGAACTCTGGTCGCTCCGGGACGCGGAGGGGCGGGAACTGATGACGGACGCGGACCCGGCCTATTGGACGGGCCATGCCCCCCTCCTCTTCCCCATTGTCGGCGGGCTGCGCGGCGACCGCTACCGCCTGCGCGACGGGCGGGAATTTTCCCTGCCGCGCCACGGCTTCGCCCGGCGTTCCACCTTCGACCTGATCGAGCAGGAGGCCGGCCATGCGCTGCTGCGCCTGACCGAAAGCGCGGAGACGCTGGCCGTCTGGCCCTTTCCCTTCCGCTTCGACATGGCCTATCGCATCGAGGGACCGGCGCTCTCCACCGTCGCGACCGTGACGAACAGGGGCGAGGCGGAAATGCCCTTCAGCCTCGGCCATCATCCCGCCTTTGCCTGGCCGCTCCCCTATGGGGCGCCCAGGGCCGACCATCGCATCCTGTTCGAAGCGCCGGAGCCCGCACCGATACGCAGGCTGGACGCGGCGGGGCAGGTGCTGGCGGAGCGGGAGGACACGGCCGTGCGGGGCCGCGAACTCATCCCCACATCCGGCCTGTTCGAGGGCGACGCGATGATCTGGGACCGGCTCGAAAGCCGTTCCCTCCTCTGGGGCGCGGCGGGGCGGCCCAATCTGCGCATCGACTATCCGGATTTCCCGCTGCTCGGCCTCTGGCAGAAGCCCGGCGCCGCCTATCTGTGCATCGAGCCATGGGCGGGCATCGCCGATCCGGTCGGTTTTGACGGGCCGCTGGAGGAAAAGCCGGGGATCATCCTGCTGCCGCCCGGCGAGTCCCGCGCCTTCCGCATGGACGTGACGCTGGTTCAGGGCTAAGGGCCGCCCATCAGATCCGCCGGGGCCTCGACGCCACCGGCCCGGCGCCCGTTTTGCACAGAGCATCCATGACCATCCCCTCCCGCCGCACCTTCGCGATCATCTCCCACCCCGACGCGGGCAAGACGAC
>JASGGS010000011.1:0-39255 GCA_047602685.1 Sphingobium sp. | reverse complement strand
GTCCGACCCGCCGTCGACCACGGCCCCCGGCGAACATGGCGATCCCGTCCCCTCATCGGGCTTTCCGGAGGAGAAGGACGAGAAACCCCATAAATGACCCATGCGCACGCCCCTCATCGCGCATGCCAGGCGCCGCTCCCAGACCAGGGAGCGGCTTTTTCGTGACCCGCCGCCCCACCGGATACAGGCTCCGTGAAAGCACGGATTTCGATGAGCCGAGAAAAAATTATGTTGCATCGCACAATGGCTATGCAAAACTGTTTCCCGTGCATGCGATTAACCGTGCGTTTACCAAGACGGGCGCATGATACATGAGTGCGATAAGGCCGATTTACGGAGACAAGTGAATGGCTGCTGCTAGACCTTCGGATGGTGCGATCACCCTGGCGGAAATGCGCGAATTTGCATCCTTTCCCGCCGCTACCCAACGTTATATCCGGCGTTCCCTCGACGTGGCGATGCATCGCCGCGACCCGATGAGCACCTGGAGCCGCGACCTCGTGGAAGAAGCGAGCATCCGCGCCCAGTCGCGTATCTACGGACGCCTTGACGAGATCAAATCGCTCGTTCCCGACGACAGCGGCCTCGACCAGGTGGAACCCTTCATGGCGCCGTTGGTGGTCGTTTCCGCCTTCGACCTCAGCCAGAACCGGCTGGGCAGCTTCTCCGCCTATCGCTTCCTCTATGAGCGGCTGATCGGCGCGGGGTCGCGGCCCTGGCTGCCGGGCGCCTTCTGCGCGGCGGCGAGCCTGCCCCATCTCCACCCGGACATGCGCCGCGCGCTGCTCCAGTCGATCAGCGAGGCGGCGGCCACCGCCGCGGGCTGGTCCAGCCGCGAGCCGACCTTCTATCCCGAATGGGTCGAGAAGGTCGACACGAGCAAGGCCGCCAACTGACCCTTTCCCGCGGGGCCAGAGCCATGCTCCGGCCCCGCCCGCATCATCCATTGCTTGAAGGCCCGTCCGCTTTTGAGAGCGGCCGGGCCTTTTTTTTCCTCTACTCCTCTCCCTCCCCTTTCAACCGGCACACGCAACTCCGTTGAAACCGTACTGAAAGGGGCGGGAGGATAGCGAACTCGCTCCATCCGTCCCAACAGGCTGTTCCTCATCCGCCATACGGGTTATGCTCCCCCATCGTTCGGGCGCAGCCCCGACTATGCGACCCGGGCATCAAAAACCGGACGCGCGACAGGCGCGGTCCGCAAAGATGGAGAGTTGCCATGGTCGCCACCAGACCTCTTGCCCCGTCATCCCCGCCGGCCGCATCCGTGCGGTCGATGCCCCGCATCCGCGATATCCACGCATCCGACCTGCACTGGGCACTGCGCGAGGGCGTACAGGATTTCCTGACATTCCGGGGGGACATCATCCTCGCGGGCTTCATCTATCCGGCCGTCGCCCTGCTCGCCGCCGCGCTGGCGCTGGGGGGCGAGATGATCCCCATCATCTTCCCGATGGCCGCCGCCTTCTCGCTGCTCGGCCCGATCATCGCGATCGGCTTCTACGAGATGGCCCGGCGGCGCGAATCGGGCATGGAAGCGGGATGGAGCCACTTCCTCGATCCGTTGCGCGGCGCCAATCGCTGGCAGATTGTCGGCCTGTCGCTGGCCCTCGTCACACTGACGCTCGGCTGGCTGTTCATGGCCAACAGCATCTATGCGGACACCATAGGCCGCCTGCATCCGGCGGGCCTGGGCGACTTCCTGTCGATGCTGTTCACCACCGGCGAGGGCTGGCGGATGATCCTGTTCGGCAATTTCGTGGGCCTCGCCTTCGCCATCGTGACGCTGGTGACGATGATCGTCTCCTTCCCCATGCTGGTGGACCGGAACGTCCACGCGTCGGACGCGCTGGAAACGTCGCTGCGCGCGAGCTTCCACAACCCGGTGATGACGCTGCGCTGGGGCCTCTATGTGGCGGTCATCCTCGCCCTGGCCTGCGTGCCGCTGTTCCTCGGCCTCGCCGTGGCGCTGCCGGTGCTCGGCTATGCGAGCTGGCACCTCTACACCCGCATGGTGGAGAGATGAGCGCCTAGGCCAGGGCCCGGCGCAGGAAGTCCGCGTAGATCAGGGCGAGATTGCCCAGGTCGGCGATGCTCACCGCCTCGTCCCGCTTGTGCATCGTTGCATTGTTGAGGCCGAATTCCACCACCGGGCACAGCTTGCACAGGAAGCGGGCATCGGACGTGCCGCCGGTGGTGGACAGTTCCGGCACGACGCCGGTAACGCTCTCGATCGCGGCGGAGATCATCTCCGACAACGGGCCCGGCCGGGTCAGGAAGGGTTCACCGCTGATCCTCGCCGTCAGCGCCGCGCCCTTCTCCGTCTCCACCACGGCGCGTATGCGCTCGATGAGCGAGGCGCCGCTATGCTCGTCGTTGAAGCGGATGGAGATGCGCGCGCTCGCCTGTGCCGGGATGACGTTGGTCGCGGGATTGCCGATATGGATGTCGGTGATCTGGATATTGCTCGGCTGGAACCAGTCATTGCCCTCGTCCAGCACGATGGCGTCGATGGCGGTCAGGATGCGGACGAGGCGCGGCGCGGGATTGTCGGCCAGGTGCGGATAGGCGACATGCCCCTGCACCCCGTCCACCGTGATCCACATGTTGACGGAACCGCGCCGCCCGATCTTCACGACGTCGCCCAGCCGGTTGGCGGAGGTCGGCTCGCCCACCAGGCACAGGTCCGGCACCACGCCCCGCGCCGCCATATGCTCCATCAGGACCGGCGTGCCATAGGTGGCCGCGCCCTCCTCGTCCCCCGTGATGAGGAGGCTGATCGTGCCCGGCAGTGCGCTTTCCGCCTTCGCCGCCGCCACGAAGCTGGCAATGGCCCCCTTCATGTCCACCGCGCCGCGTCCGTAGAGCAGTTCGCCGCGCCGCGTCGGCACGAAGGGATCGCTGCCCCAGTCCGCGCCCGGCGGCACCACGTCCAGATGCCCGGCAAAGGCGACATGGCGCCCCTCGCCATTCCTGCGGATCGCCAGCAGATTCTCCACCGGCCCGTCCGGCGCCTCGCCGTCCACGAAGCGCTCGACGGCGAAGCTCGCCTCCGCCAGCGCGGCATCCAGCGCGTCGAAGACGGCGCCGGTCGCGGGCGTGACGGAGGGCGCGGCGATCAGCGCCTCGGCCAGCGTCAGGGCATCGGCGGAGAGGGTGGCGTTCTGCATGGCAAGCCGTTAGCCAATATGCGCCGACAAGGGAAGGACGTGGAGATGACCATTTTCCGCCCGTCATGGCGGATGGCCGCATCGCCGCCATCTCCGTCATGCGCCATCCGGACAAGCCGTCGCGGCTGCGACGGCCTTACGCGCAGACCTGATTGCCTGACGCCCCGCGCGCGGCCAGGATCATCTCGGTCCGCCGGGCAAGCTGCTCCACCGCCGCGACCGTCTCCCGCGCGCTCAGCGGGCGGCGCACCGGGTCGATGGCGCACAGCGTCCCGAAGAAACGGCCATCGGGCAGGAACAGCGGCACCGATATATAGCTTTTGAAGCCGTACATCATCGGCGTGTGATGCGTCTGCCACTCGATATTGCCGTCCACATCGTCGATGACGACGCGCTGGCCGCTCTCGCGGATCTCGTCGCAGATGGTGGTCTTCAATTCCAGCTCGCCGCCGGGGGACAGCCCGAAATCGAGCCTGTCCAGCACCTGCACGGCGATCCAGCGCGTGTCCGTAACCCGCGCGACCGCCGCGAAACCCATATGCGTCAGCGCGCAAAGCTCCTGGAGGATCGCCCGCACCCCGTCATCCTCGCCCAGGCGGATCGCCTCCCGGTTCAGCGCATCCGGCAGGGGCGCGGGGGCGGACGGCTCAACCAAGGACGGGCTGCTCGAACCGGTCGATGATCCAGTCCTCCGCCTGCGCGCCGCCGATCCATTCCTGCATGAAGGGATGGTTCACGACCGCGCGCATATAAGGTTCGGCAAAGCGGGCCACGGGCAGCGAATAGGTGATGAAGCGGGTCACGACCGGCGCGAACATGATGTCCGCGGCGCCGAATGCGCCGAAGAGGAAATCCCCCTCCCCGCCATAGCGCGCCCGCGCCTGCGCCCACAGCTCCATGATCCGGCCGATGTCCGCGACCACCGCCTCGCTGAGCGGAACGGGCGGATAGATTTGCCGGATGTTCATGCTGTGCTCCCGGCGCAGCGCGGCGAAGCTCGAATGCATCTCCGCCGCCATGGACCGGGCCATGGCCCGCGCGCCCCTGGTTCCCGGAGTATCCTCCGGCCAGAATTTCGTGCCGCCCGACGCCTCGTTCAGATATTCGACGATGGCGAGGCTGTCCCACACCACATTGTCGCCGTCCCACAGGATCGGCACCTTGCCGGAGGACGGCGCGAACTCGTCCCCTTCCCGGCGCTTGTCCCAGTCGGCGTCGTAAAGCGGCACCACCAGTTCCTCGAACGGCAGGCCCGACTGCTTCATCGCCAGCCAGCCGCGCAGGGACCAGCTCGAATAGGCCTTGTTGCCGATAATCAGCTTCATCATGGAATATGGAATCCGATCGTTGCGCGCTGTCCCTCCCTGGGTAGCGGCCCTTGCCGCCGCCGCCAAGGGGCCTCTGTCCGTCCCACGCCCCGAACCGCCATGCCCTTATGCATCCTTGCCGGGGTCCGGCGCGGCATCCGGGGCGGCGGAAAGCCCCTTCAGGCTTCCACCGCCTCGATCATGGCGGCGCGCAGTTCCGGCAGGCCCATGCCCTTTTCGGCGGAGGTGGCGACGATCTCCGGATGAGCGGCGGGGCGCTTGCGCGCTTCCGCGGCCGTCGCCTCCAGCACCGCCTGCAATTCCGTCGCCTTCACCTTGTCCGCCTTGGTGAGGACGAGGCGGTAGCTGACGGCGGCGGCGTCCAGCATCTCCAATATGTCGCGGTCCACATCCTTGATGCCGTGGCGGCTGTCGATCAGCACCACCGCGCGCTTCAGCACCGCCCGCCCGCGCAGATAGTCGTTCACGAGGAAGCGCCACTGCTTCACCATGTCCTTGGGCGCCTTGGCATAGCCATAGCCCGGCATGTCGACGAGGCGGAAGGCAAGCGGATCGCCCACGTCGAAGAAGTTCAGTTCCTGCGTGCGGCCCGGCGTGTTGGACGTGCGGGCAAGGCCGTTGCGGTTGGTCAGCGCGTTGATGAGCGACGACTTGCCGACATTGGACCGGCCCGCGAACGCGATCTCCGGCACCTGCGGATCGGGCAGGAACCTGAGCGCGGGCGCCGATTTCAGGAAGGCGATCGGGCCGGCGAATATCTTTCGCGCGGCCTCGATGCGAATCTCGATATCCTGCGCGTCCGTCACCCTGCCACCTTCTGCTTCAGCGCCGGGTGGCGGCTGTACAGGAACTGCTGCTGCGCCACGGTCAGCAGGTTGGACGTGATCCAGTAGATCAGCAGGCCCGCCGCGAAGGGCGCCATGATGAACATCATCATCCACGGCATGATCGCGAACACCTGCTTCTGCGTATCGTCCATCGGCGCGGGGTTCAGGCGGAACTGGAGGAACATGGTGATGCCCAGCAGGATCGCCAGAACGCCGATGCCGAGGAAGCTGGGCGGCGTGAAGGGCAGCAGGCCGAACAGGTTCAGCACGTGCAGCGGATCGGGCGCCGACAGGTCCCTTATCCACAGGAAGAAAGGCTGGTGACGCATCTCGATGGTCAGCATCAGCACCTTGTACAGGGCGAAGAAGATCGGGATCTGGAGGAAGATGGGCAGGCATCCCGCCAGCGGATTGACCTTCTCGCGCTTGTACAGCTCCATCATCTCCTGCTGGAGCTTGGGCTTGTCGTTCTTGTACTTTTCCTGAAGCGCCTTCATCTTCGGCTGCACCGCGCGCATCTGCGCCATGGAGGCGAACTGGCGCTGGGCGACCGGGAACATCAGGCCGCGCACGATGAAGGTGAGGCAGATGATCGCCACGCCGAAATTGCCGATGGCGCGGAACAGCCAGTCGAGCAGGTAGAAGATCGGCTTCTCGAACCAGTAGAACCAGCCCCAGTCGATGGCCCGGTCGAACTTGGCGACGCCCTGCGTCCCGTTGGCGCCGTCCTGATAGCGCTCCAGAAGCTGCGTCTCCTTCGCGCCGACAAAGATGCGGCTCGTCGTGCTGATCGCCTTGCCGGCGGAGAGAAGCCTGTTGTCCAGCGCGAAATCGGCCTGATACTGGTCGCCCGCGCCCTTGCGGAAATTGGCCTTGAACCCGGCATTCTGGTCGGGGATCACCGCCGCCAGCCAATAATGGTCGGTAAAGCCCAGCCAGCCGCCCGTGCTGGTGAAGCTCGGCGCCTCGCCCTTGTCCAGGTCCTTGAAGTCCACGTCATAATTGGCCGCGCCGTTGAACACGCCGATCGGGCCGACATGGATGGTCCAGGTATCCTGGTCCTTGGGCAGGCCGCGGCGGCTGACATAGGCATAGGGGCGAATGCCCACGCCGCCCTTGCCCCGGTTCTCGACCGTCTGCGTGGCGGAGATCATATAGTCCTGATCGACGGTCAGCTTGATGAGGAAAAGCTGGCCCTCGCCATTGTCCCAGCGCAGGGTGACCGGCGTGGCGGGCGTCAGCTTCGCGCCCTCGGCGGTCCACACCGTGTTGGTGTCCGGCAGCTTCAGCCCCTCGCCGGTCCAGCCGAGTCCCGCGAAATAGGCGTCGGCCGTGCCGCTGGGGGAGAAGAGGCGGATGGGCTGCGCATTCTTCGCCACCGTTTCCTTGTAGGCCGGCAGGACGATATCGTCGATGCGCGCGCCCTTGAGGCTCAGCGAGCCTTTCAGCTTGGGCGTCTCGATGGCGACGCGCGGCGCCTCGCGCAGCACGAGGTCGCGGTTGCGCACGGCCGTCGCCGAATCGAGCGCGGGGTCGGCTGCGGGCTGCGCGACGGGCATGGTCTTGCCGCCCTCGATCTTCGTCACCGGGGGCTGCGCGGGCGGGAAGAAGTGGTTCGCGATATAGGGCCAGCCGAAAAGGATGGCGATCGTGAACACGGCCGCGATGAGGATGTTGCGCTTGTCGTCCGCGTGCATTGCCCTGTGATCCAAGTAAAAGAGTGATTCTGCCGACAGAAATTCGCTGTCAGGGCACCGGATCGTAACCCGAACCGCCCCATGGGTGGCAGCGCAATAGACGTTTCAGGGCCAGCCAGCCACCCCTGATCGCGCCATGCCTGCGCAGGGCCTGCACCGCATATTCGGAACAGGAGGGCGCATAGCGGCAGGTGGGCGGCATGATCCGGCTCGGCCCCCATTGCCAAAGCCGCGCGACGAGGATGAGGAGACGCGCGATCACCGGGCCGCCTCCTCGCCGTCCGGCGCCCCGGCGGACGCGGCCGGAACGGGCCGGGCGGCGGGCTTTCCCTTGGCCGCCTTCCGCGCGGCCCGCGCCAACGCGGCGAGCAATTCCGCGCGCAGGGCGCCGAAATCGCGCTCTATCCCCTCGCGCCGCCCGATCAGCACATGATCAGCGCCCGGCAGGGCATGGGCGGCCAGTATCTCCCGGCCCAGAACGCGAAAGCGGCGCTTCATGCGATTCCGCACGACAGCGCCGCCAACCTTTTTCGATACCGTGATGCCCAGGCGGATCGCCGGATCGCCGTCCCGCCGGTCGCGGATCAGCAGGATGAAACCCGGAGTCGTCTGGCGCTGGCCGCGATTGGCCGCGAGATAGTCCGCGCGACGGGTCATCCTGCCCGGAGCGGCGGCCGCCCGCGAATCGCCGGCCGCCTGGCTCAGGCGCTCAGGCTCTTGCGGCCACGGGCGCGGCGGGCGCGCAGAACCTTGCGGCCGCCCGCGGTCGCCGTGCGAGCGCGGAAGCCGTGACGGCGCTTGCGAACCAGATTGCTCGGCTGAAAGGTGCGCTTCATCGGTCATTCCTCAAAACATAGAATCGGTACGACAAAAAAGGGCCGCCAACAGGGGCGGCCATATGTCTGGTTGGCGCGGATAGGGAAATCCGGCCCGAATGTCAATCGCCGGATCGGGCACCGGCCGGGTCGCCGGACAGGGCGGCCATGCACGCCCGCAGGCCCGCGCGATAATCGGGATAGGCCGGGCGCCAGCCGAGCAACCGCCGCGCCCGGCCGCTCGCGACGCGGCGATTCTCCGCATAGAAACCGCGCGCCTGCTCGCTGAGCGCCGCATCGTCCATCGACCGCACCGGCGGCGGTGCGATTTTCAGCAACTCCGCCGCCGCCTCGATCACGCGATTCTGGTGGCAGGGCAGGTCGTCGGAAAGATTATAGACGCCCGGCGGCCCGTCGAAGCCCGCCACCACGCCGGAGACGATATCGTCCACATGGATGCGGCTGAACACCTGTCCGGGCAGGTCCACCCGCCGCGCCCGCCCCGCCTTCAGCCGGTCCAGCGCGCTGCGCCCCGGCCCGTAAATGCCCGGCAGGCGAAAGACGCGCACATCGCCGCGCAGGGCCTGCCACGCCAGGTCCGCCTCCGCCCGCGCCTGCCGCCGTCCCGTGCCCACCGGCGCGCTCTCGTCCACCCAGGCGCCGCCCGTGTCGCCATAGACGCCGGTGGAGGAGAGATAGCCGATCCACCCAGCCGGGGCCGCGGCGATGTCCGCGCCATAGCGGACCAGCCCCGGGTCGCCGCCCGACGCCGCGTCGGGCGGCACGGAGGAGAGGATGTGGCTCGCCCGGCCGATGGCGGCCCGCACCGCCGCCTCGTCCCCGAAACCGACCGTCCCCGCGCTGCCCGTCGCCTCGACGGCCCAGCCTTCCCCGCGCAGCCGGTCCGCCAGCCTCCCCGCGCTATATCCCAGGCCGAAGATGAAGAGCCGATCCGCCAAGACACCCGTCCGAAAACTGTTTCCCCGCCCCCTCTAGCAGCAAGCGCGGCACCATGGATGCGCAAAGGCGTTGTGCCATGACGATTTTGTGTCCGTCCCGCCCCGATCCATCATTGTCCCCGCGACAGCAGCATCCTAGGTTCGTTACATGGCCGATCTCCACACCCCCACCGCCCCTTCCCCCGCCATCATCCGCCGCGAGGATTATCGCGCGCCCGACTGGCTGGTCCCCGACATCGCGCTGGAATTCGACCTGGACGCGGAGGCGACGCGGGTGAAGGCCCGCCTCTCCGTCGCGCGCAACGGCGCGCATGACCGCCCGCTGCGCCTCGACCGCGACGGCATCGTCCCGACGCGCGTGTCCGTGGACGGCAGGGACCTTTCCCCGGACGATTACAGGCTGGAGGACGAGGCGCTGATCGTCCCCCTCTCCGGCGATGTCCATGTGGTGGAGACGGAGGCGGACCTTTCCCCCGCCGCCAATACCCGGCTGATGGGCCTCTACGCCTCGGGCGGCCTCCTGTGCACCCAGTGCGAGGCGGAGGGGTTCCGCCGCATCACCTTCTTCCCGGACCGGCCGGACGTGCTCTCCCGCTACGATGTCGTGCTGCGCGCGGACAGGGGCGCCTATCCCGTCCTCCTCGCCAATGGCGACCCGGTGGAGAAGGGCGAGCTGGCGGACGGCCGCCATTATGCGCGCTGGACCGATCCCTTCCCCAAGCCCTGCTATCTGTTCGCGCTGGTGGCGGGCGACCTCGCCGTCAACGCCGACAGTTTCACCACCCTGTCGGGTCGTAAGGTCGACCTCGGCATCTGGGTGAAGGAGGCGGACCTGCCGCGCACCGGGCATGCCATGAAGGCGCTGAAGGACAGCATGGCCTGGGACGAGCGCGTCTATGGCCGCGAATATGACCTGGACGTGTTCAACATCGTCGCCGTGTCCGATTTCAACTTCGGCGCGATGGAGAATAAGGGCCTCAACATCTTCAACAGCCGCTATATCCTCGCCGATCCGGAGACGGCGACCGACCTCGACTATGACGCGGTGGAGGGCGTGGTGGCGCATGAATATTTCCACAACTGGTCAGGCAATCGCGTCACCTGCCGCGACTGGTTCCAGCTCAGCCTCAAGGAAGGCTTCACCGTCTATCGCGACCAGAGCTTCTCCGCCGACATGGGGTCCCATGCGGTCAAGCGGATCGAGGATGTCCGCATGCTGCGCGCCGGGCAGTTTCCGGAGGATGCCGGTCCCCTCGCCCATCCGATCCGGCCCGAAAGCTATATGGAGATCAGCAACTTCTACACCGCGACCGTCTATAACAAGGGTGCGGAGGTGATCCGCATGATCGCCCTGATCCTCGGCCCGGAGAAATTCCGCGCGGGCACCGATCTCTATTTCGAACGCCATGACGGCCAGGCGGCGACCTGCGAGGATTTCGTGCGCGCGATGGAGGATGCGAGCGGCGTGGACCTCGGCCAGTTCCGCCTCTGGTACAGCCAGTCGGGCACGCCGCGCGTCGCGGCCGAACTGTCCCACGACGCGGCGACCGGCACGGCGACGCTCACCCTCGGCCAGGCCCTGCCGGAGACGCCAGGCCAGCCCGTCAAGCAGCCCATGGCCATTCCGCTGCGCCTCTCCCTCTTCGATGCGGACGGACGGGGCAGGGAGGAGCTGGTGATGCTCGACCGGCCGACCCTCACCCTGACGCGGGACGGATATGCCGCCGCCCCCTATCTGTCGATCAATCGCGGATTTTCCGCGCCGGTGATCGTGGAAACCAACCGCGGCAATGCGGAACTGGCCTTCCTCTCCGCCCATGACGACGATCCCTTCGGCCGCTATGAGGCGATGCAGCAGCTCATGGTCAATGTGCTGGTGGAGGCGATCGCGGGCGGCCGGCTGGACGCCGGGCCGGTGGTCGAGGCGATCCGGCGCACGCTGGCCGACCCCGCGCTGGACGGCGCCTTCATCGCGGAAGCGGTGAAGCTGCCGGGCGAGGCCTATCTGGGCGACCAGATGGCGGTCGTCGATCCCGACGCCATCCACGGCGCCCGCGACGCGCTCCAGCGCGAGATCGGGCGGGTGCTGGAAAGCGAATGGCGCGAACTCCACGCCGGCAGCGCCCGCAACGGCTTTTCCCTCTCCGCCGACGCCAAGGCGGCGCGGCGCCTGCGCAACGTGGCGCTGGGCTTCATCGTCGCATCCGGCGCGGCGGACGGCGCCCGCCTCGCCTTCGCGCAGTTCGACGGCGCGGACAATATGACGGAACGGCAGTCCGCCCTCGCCACCCTCGCCAACGGGACGAGCGACGAACGGGAGGCAGCGCTCGACATCTTTTACAACCGCTATTCCTCGGACGCGCTGGTGCTGGACAAATGGTTCCAGACGCAGGCCTTCGCCTTCCATCCGGACACGGTGGAGCTGGTCGAGGAACTGGGGCGGCACAAGGACTTCACCCTCAACAATCCCAACCGCGCGCGCGCCCTTTACGGTGCCTTCGCGGGCAACCAATGGGCGTTCAACCGCGCGGACGGAAAGGGATACAGGATGATCGGCGACATCATCCTCCAGCTCGACCGCATCAATCCGCAGGTCGCCGCCCGCATGGTCCCGCCCCTCGGCCGCTGGCGCCGCTTCGACGCCCGCCGCGCCGAACTGATGCAGGCGGAACTGCGCCGCATCGAAGGGACGGACGGCCTTTCCAAGGATGTGCGCGAGCAGGTGGTGAAGAGTCTGGGGTGACGGCGTTGCTCCTTTACGCCCCTCCTTTCCAGGGAGAGGCGTAAAGCCGGAGGGAAATCTTACACGCCTGTCTTCAACCAATCCGCGACCTGCACCGCCACGTCATTGGCGGCGTTCTGGATCGGGCCCGCCACATCGCTGGCATCGATCGTGCGTACCGGAGCGGTCGCGGTGAAGCGGCGCTTGGTGACGACGCCGCCCTTTTCCACCAGCGCGGCGTCGAAGGTGACGATGGCCGACCTCGCCTGCGCGTCGATGCCGAACTCGATCAGGTCCCCGGTCAGGCGGCGGCCCGGCGCGACGGAGAACTGGCCGGAATCGAGCACAAGCACGCCGTTGCGCGCCGCCACCGTCTCCGCCAGCACGGCGCGGAACAGGTTGCGCGGCGTATCCACCCAGTAAGCCTTGGGCACATAGGCATAGGCATTGGCGTCCGTGCGCACGGCCACGCGCACCGTGGCGAGCGACTTGGGCACGTCCGGCTCTATGATCGTGACGACCGGAGCGCCCGCCTGCGGCGAACTGCCCGGCGCCACCTGCGCCGTGCTGCCGATGGTCAGAAGCGATGCGGGCGGCTTTGCGCCGAACTTGACGCACCCGCCCAGCAGCGAGACGGACAGGAGGCCAAGGGTGAGAAGGCTGCGGTTCATGGAGCGTCTCCCGATCATCTTCATTTCCTGTAGTCCGGCAGGGAGGGCGATCCGATGATCGACCCGGCGCCCTGCTGGTCGACCTTCTCCGCCACATTCTGGAGCGCTTGCGCCATGCGGCGCAGGTCGCGGATCAGCAGGCCGACCTCCGGCATGGTCCGCTGCGAGAAGGCCTGGACGCCCGGCTGCGCTTCCTTGATCGTCGCGTCGAGCGCATCCATGCTTTTCTGCGCGGATTGAACGGTCTTGCGCAGGTCCGCCATCAACGGCTTGCCCTCGTCGCTTAGCAACTGGTTGGTGGTGCCCGCCAGATTGCCGATCTGCTCCGCCGCGTCCCCGGCCTGCTTCACCGCGATACGCGCCTGCGCCAGCGTCGCCGCGATCTCCGGCCCGCGCGCGGCCAGCTCATGGGTCAGCCTGTTGGTGTTTTCCAATATGCCCGCGATGCTTGCCTGGTTCTTGTCGCTCAGCAGCTCGGTCAGCCGCTCGGTCAGCGTGGTGAGACGCTCCAGAAGCTGCGGCGCGCTGCTGAGAAGCTGGCCCAGCGCGCCCGGCTTGGTCGGGATCACGGGCACGCCCTCCGGACAGGCCGCTTCCGGATTCTCCTCCGGGCAGGCGATGGCGGGCGCGCCCTTGACCGCGCCGTCGAGCTGGATTTCCGACACGCCCGTGAAGCCCAGGCTCTGGATCGTCGCCGTCGTGCCCTGCAATACGGGGGTGTCGCTGTTCACGCTGATGCGGACGCGAACGAAATTGGGGTCCTTCTTCCACAATTCGATAGACTTCACCTGCCCGGACGGGACGCCCGAATAGGATACGCCCGACCCCTTGGCGAGGCCGCTGACCGACTGCGCGAAGAAGATGTCATATTCATTATTGTCGCCCTCGCCGATACGCGAGAACCAGAAGGCCGCGATGACGATGGCCGCCAGCAGGATCAGCGTCACGCTGCCCACGAGTATGTGGTTGGACCGGGTTTCCATCAGTCTTCCGCCTTCTTGTCCATGGCCTCTTCGTCCTGCGCGCCCTGTTTCAGGGTAGCGGAGCCAGCATGGGCCAGCCGCCCGCGCGGCCCGTTGAAATATTCCTGTATCCAGGGATGGTCGGTCGCCAGCAGTTCGTCGATCGTGCCGACCGCGATGACCTTCTTGTCCGCCAGCACCGCAACCCGGTCGCAAATGGCGTGCAGCGTGTCGAGGTCGTGGGTGATCAGGAAGACGGTGAGGCCCAGCGTCTGCTGCAATTCGCGGGTCTGCTCGTCGAACGCCGCGGCGCCTATGGGGTCGAGGCCCGCCGTCGGCTCGTCGAGGAAGAGGAGGTCGGGGTCCAGCGCCAGCGCGCGCGCCAGGCCCGCCCGCTTCTTCATGCCGCCCGACAGCTCGGAGGGGAATTTGGGCGCGGCATCGCCGGGCAGGCCGGTCATGCGGATCTTGTAGCCCGCGATCTCGTCGCGAAGCTGCGCCGAGATATTGGGATAATATTCGCGGATCGGCACCTGCACATTCTCGGAAACGGTCAGCGTCGAGAACAGCGCCCCGCCCTGGAACAGCACGCCCCAGCGGCGGCGTATGGCAAGCTGCGCCTCCTCGTCGTCATTGCCGACCATGGGCTGGCCGAAGACCCCGATCTCGCCCTCCAGGGGCACTTGCAGGCCGATGATGGAGCGCATCAGCACGGACTTGCCCGTGCCCGATCCCCCGACCACGCCCAATATCTCGCCCTTGCGCACGTCGAGGTCGAGGCCGTCATGCACGATCTGCTCGCCGAACCCGTTCTTCAGGCCGCGTATGGAGATGGCGACGTCCGCCTCCTCCACGGCCTGGCCCAGCCTGTCGTCGGCCTGCTGGATGATCTCCTGATCCGTCATTTCCATCCGATCCAGGTGAAGAAGACGGCGAACACGGCGTCGATGACGATGACGAGGAAGATCGCCTGCACCACGGCGGCGGTGGTCCTGAGACCCACCTCCTCCGCATTGCCGCGCACCTGCATGCCCTGGAAACAGCCCGCCATGCCGATGATGAGGCCGAAGACGGGCGCCTTGATGAGGCCGATCCAGATGTCGGTCAGCGGCACCACCTCGCGCAGGCGCTGGACGAAGGTGACGGGCGGGATATCGAGCGCCACCGCGCACAGGAAACCGCCGCCGATGATCGCCATGAGGCAGGAATAGAAGCCGAGCAGCGGCATCATCACCACCGTCGCGATGATGCGCGGCATCACCAGCGCCTCCATCGGCGCGACGCCGATGGTGCGCATCGCGTCCACTTCCTCGTTGAGCTTCATCGTGCCCAGCTGCGCGGCGAAGGCGGAACCGGACCGGCCCGCCACCATGATCGCGGTCATGAGGACGCCCAGCTCGCGGAAGGTCAGGCGGCCGACCAGGTTGATGGTCAGCACCTCCATGCCGAACTGTTCCAGCTGCACCGATCCTTGCTGCGCGATCACGATGCCGATCAGGAAGCTCATCAGGCCGATGATGCCGAGGGCGGAGACGCCCACCACCTCGAAACGCTGGACCACCGCATTGACGCGGAACCGGCGCGGATTGCGGATCAGCGCCCAGGTGGAGATCAGCACGGCACCCAGAAAGTCGACAAGGCCGAGCATCGTCTGGCCGGTGGCGGACACCGCCTCGCCGATCTGGATCAGGATGCGGACGGCGGGATTCTCCGCCTTGCGCGGCCTCTCCGCCGGCTCCTCCACGCGCGACACGACATCGAGCAGGCGCCCCGCCTCCTTGCCCGCGCCGGCGATCTCGGCATTCAGGCGCTCGGCCGTGCGCCGCACGACCCAGGCGCCCACCGTGTCGATATGCTCCACCCCCGACAGGTCGAGGCGGGCGACATCGCCGTCCAGCGCGTCCAGCCGGTTCGGCACGTCGCCCAGGCAGGACAGGGAGAGGCTCCCCGTCAAGGCGATGGAACGGCTGCCATCCTCTGCTTTTTCGGTGAAATCGGCCTTGTTCATGGTCGGGGCGAAACTGGTCCACTTTGCGTTGCGCGGCAAGCCGAAATGGCCCATCGCCGCGATCAACGGTCGATATGCTCAAAAGGTTGCGCGGCAGGAATGAACAGGATCGCCATTTACGACATGGATCGCACCATCACGAGACGGGCGACCTACTCCGCCTTCCTCGTCCACATGGCGCTGTCGGCGGCGCCGTGGCGGCTGGTCTTCGTGCCGCTCGTCCCCTTCGTGATGCTGGCCTATGTCCTGCGCCTCATCGGGCGCGGCCGGTCGAAGGAGATCAACCAGGCGCTGATGATGGGACGGCGCGTCAGCCGCGACGCCATCGCCGCCGCCGTCGAAAGCTATGCGGACAAGGTGGTGGCGCGCAACATCCTGCCCGGCGCGCTGGCGCGGATCGCCGAGGACAAGGCGTCCGGCGCGACCCTCGTCATCGCCTCCGCCTCCTACCGCCTCTATGTGGAGCCGATCGCGCGGCGGCTCGGCTTCGACCATGTGATCGCGACCGACCATGTGAGCCAGGGCACCAACTATCTCCGCGCGAAGATCGCGGGCGAGAATTGCTACGACGTCGCCAAGCTGCGCATGATCCACGCCTGGATGGCGCGGCAGGGGTATAAGCGCTCCGAATGCCATATCCGCGCCTATTCGGACCATGTGTCGGACGCGCCCATGCTGGACTATGCGGACGAGGCGTTCGCGGCCAATCCGCACAGGAAGCTGCGCATCCTCGCCGCGCTCAAGAAGTGGCCGGTGCTCGACTGGCGCTGAGGCGCTTTCCTCCCCGCCCTCCGGCGGCTTTCCCTTCCATTCCAGTAACTTGCCCGAACATCCCCGGAAAATGGGGATTTTTCATAGGGTATCGCCCGGATTGCGCCTCGGCTCGTCCTTGCCGAATGCTGGTCCGGGAAGCAGGATCGGGGCCGGTCATGCCGGGGAAGGCAAGCCCGGAGACGCCCTGTTGCCGCAGCATCGGGGGAGCCGGCATGGCAGCGGACGACGAAAGGGGACTGGATTGCGGCGCCATCGCCGCGCCGACGGCCGCAGCATCGCACCGGCCGCCGCGGCTCCCGGCGATCGCGGCCCTGCTGCTGCGCGACCCGGCCATCGCGCTGGCGCTCGGCCTGTGCGCCGCCTTCATCAGCATAAGATATGGCGACCTGATCGACCGGCGCGTCTATGACAGCTTCAACATCCTCTTCCAGTCGGACCCGCCCCGCGTCATCTCCAATATGAGCGAACGCTTCAGCCGCTGGCAGAATGCGACGGCGGCCCATCCGCTGCTCCCGATCCTCGGCCTGCCGCCGGTCAAGCTGCTCGCCCGGTTCGGCGCCGATCCCGTCACCGCCATCGGCAGGCTGCTCGCCATCGCCGCCGCGCTCAGCACGGCCTGCCTCTATCTCTCCGCGCGCGGCCTCGGCCTCGACCGGCGGCCCGCCACGCTCCTGACCGGCATGTTCCTCGCCAGCGCCACCTTCCTCCACTGGTATGCCATAGTGGAAAGCTACGCCTTTGCCGGTCTCTCGGTCCTGCTCATGCTCGCCACGGGCATACGGTCCGCCGGGCGGAAGGCGGGCCTTGGCTGGCTCGTCGCCGCATCGGGCACATTGGCGATCACCATCACCAACTGGAGCCTTGCCCTCCTCTTCGCTGTCTTCACCCTGCCCCGGCGGCGCATGCTGCTGATGGTCGGCGGCTCCTTCGCCATCGTGCTGGCGCTCGCCATCGTGCAGAGCAGGCTGTTTCCCGGCGCTTTCCTGTTCCTGGACCCCAAGGGGCTGGCGCGGGCCAGCCAGTATAACGGCCTCTCCATGCACCGGCTGGGTGTGGAGTGGAATCCGCTCGCCAGCCTGCGCTCCGCATTATTCACCAGCGCGGTCGCGCCGCCGCCGGTCATCGCCACCGTCGACACCGATTTCGGTCCCTTCACCCTCGTCACCAACCAGTTCCAGCCCTGGCGCGCCATGCCCTGGCCGGGGCTGGCGGCGACCGGCCTCTGGGCGCTGCTGCTCGCCATCGGCGCATGGACCGCGCTCGCCACCCGCCCGCGCCCCGCCACATGGCCGCCGCTCATCGGCTTTGCCCTGTCGCAGGTGGCGTTCCACAGCGTCTATGGGGAGATCACCTTCCTCTACAGCGCCGACTTCTTCCCCGCCCTGCTCCTGCTGGCGGGCCTTGGCTGGCATGCGCGGCGGCTGCGCCCGCTGGTCGAGGGTGCGATGCTGCTCTTCATCCTGGTGGGCGGCATCCACAACAGCGTCCAGTTCCGCACCGCCGCGCAAAAGGCGCAGACCGTCGCCATCGCCAAGGCAAAGGGACAGGCGGCGGGGCGGCTGTAGCGACACATGCACCGTGCTCCTGCGAAGGCAGGAGCCCATGGACGTAACCAGCATCGGAAGACATGAGCTCGACCCGCTTCGTCATTGCGGGCACAGCGAAGCAATCCATGACATCGCCCGTGCATTGCCTCGCCGCGCTCGCAACGACGGTGAAAGCCCAACCCATTCCGCAACCGGCTCCTGCCCTTGCAGGACCCTGATTCTTCCCGACAGGCCTCAGCCCAGCCCGATCAGCGAAATCTGCCGCCCATAGCCCGGCTCGCCCCGATGACAGGACCGGCGGAAGCTGAAGAAGCGCTCCTGCTGGCTGTACGTATCCTCGTCCAGCAGGTCGATCCGCCCCACGCCCTCCCGCACCAGCCGGGCGGCGACATAGGCGGCGATGTCGAACATCAGGTGCCCCGGCCTGCCCGCGCCGAAGAAGCGCGCATTCTCCGCATCTTCCGCGAGAAAGGGTTCGATAAAGGCTTCCGACACCTCATAGCTCGCCCGGCCGATGCACGGGCCGATGGCGGCGGCGATGCGCGCGCGGTCGGCGCCCAGCGCCTCCATGGCGGCGACGGTCGCGTCCGTGACGCCTGCAAGGGCACCCTTCCAGCCCGCATGGGCCGCGCCCACCACGCCCGCCTCCCGGTCGGCCAGCAGCACCGGCACGCAATCGGCGGTCAGCACACCCAGCAGCAGTCCGGGCCGGTCCGTCACCAGCGCATCCGCCTCCGGCCGCTCATCGATCGGCAGGGCGGCGTTGATCCGCGCCACGCTCGCCGAATGCACCTGGTGCAGGGTGACGAGGCTCGATCCCGGCATCACCGCGTCGCGCGCCCGGTCCCGGTTTTCGAGGATCGCCGCGCGGTCGTCATCGGAACCGAGGCCGACATTCAGGCCCGCATGGATGCCCGTGGACACGCCCCCGCGCCGTCCCAGGAAACCATGGGTCACGCCGTCCAGGGCGCCGCTTCGCAGGCGTTCGACCGTTTCGCTCATCGCGCAAATCCTTCCGGCACCGGCCAGTCGGGATTGACGGCCGCCATCACCTTGAACAACCGCCCCATCTCCGCCGGATCGGTGAGGCGGAGCATGGCCGCGACCAGTTCCTCCCGCTTGTCCGGCGCCTTCTGCGCCAGCGCGCCCGACCGCGCGCCTATGCCCAGGCGGATGAGGAACTGCCCCTGCTCGACCACGGGGGAAACGTTGCAGCCGCCCTCCGCCGCCGCGTCGCCAAGGGCGGTGAAATCGACATGGGCGGTCAGGTCGCGGGCGCCCGGATCGAGGAAGGGATCTGCGAAACGGTGCGCCTGCACCGCCTGCATCGTGTCGCCCACGGCCGGTCCCTCATGGCCATAGTCGATGGCCAGCATCGCGCCGCCCTGCGCCGCGATCCGCTCCGCCAGGTCGCGCATGATCTCCACGCCCGCCGGGCAGCGCTCTACGACCGCGCCCTGCGGTGCCCCCACGAAGGCGGACGGCACGGCACCTCCGGCATCCCCCTCGCCCAGCCCCGGCAGGAAGCGGCGCCCCCATTCCAGCCGGTCGTTGGTCAGCACCCGCTCCCGCCAGCCCGAATCGGTCCGCAAGAACTGTTGGATGGGCAAAGCGTCAAAAAACTCGTTCGCGACGACCAGCAGCGGCCCGTCGGTAGGGAAACCAGTGAGCTTTTCATGGAAAAGCGCCTGCGGCACCGCGCGTTCCTGCGCCCGGCGCAGCGTCGGGCTGGTTTCCACGAAATGGACCGGCGGGCGGCATCCCGCGCTCGCCAGCGCCCGGAGCGCATCAGCGGCCAGCGTGCCCCTGCCCGGCCCCAGCTCGACATAGCGGACATTGGCGGGCCGGCCCGCGCGCATCCACAGATCGGCCAGCCACAGGCCGATCATCTCCCCGAACATCTGGCTGATCTCGGGCGCCGTGATGAAGTCGCCCCCCGCGCCCAGCGGATCGCGGGTCGCGTAATAATGCCGGTTGGCCAGCGCCATATAGTCGTGGAGCGTCACCGCCCCCTCCGCGTCGATCCGCGCGGCCAGCGCCGCGCCGGGATCGGCGGTGACGCCTTCGGCGCTCATGCGCTCAGCTCACGCTCCGCGTGCCCGCGATCGGCTCGACCCGCACCCGGCGCCCCTTCGCCGTGAGGACGAGCCAGAGGCCGATGGCAAGCATGGGCAGGGTCAGCCACTGGCCCATATGCAGGCCGGTCCGCTGCGCGAACTCCATGAGCTGCGCATCCGCCTCCCGGAAGAATTCCACGCCGAAGCGGGCCGCGCCATAGCTGAGGGCCGCGATGCCGAACAGCTTGCCCGGCTGGTAGCGGGCATCCGTCTTCCAGAAGAAGAAGGCGAGGATCGCGAACATGACCGGCCCTTCCAGCACCGCCTCGTACAACTGGCTGGGATGGCGCGGAACGTCGCCGCCCGTGGGGAAGATCATCGCCCAGGGCACGTCGGTCGGCTTGCCCCACAGCTCGCCATTGATGAAATTGGCGATCCGCCCGAAACCGAGGCCGAAGGGCACGACGCAGGCGATATAGTCGCACACCCGCAGGAAGGAGAGCTTGCTGGCGCGCGCCATCCACCAGATGGCGATGATGACGCCCAGCGTCCCGCCATGGAGCGACATGCCGCCGTTCCACAGCTTGAAGATGTCCGCCGGATGCAGGAATATCTCCGGCCCGTAGAAGATCACATAGCCCAGCCGCCCGCCGATGATGATGCCCAGCGTCGCGTAGAAAACGAAATCGTCGGCATGGCGCCGCGCCATCGGCGCGCCCGGCTGACGGATCAGCACGGTCAGATACCAGTAGCCGATGAGGATGCCCGCCAGATAGGCGAGGCTGTACCATTTGACCCTGAAGAAACCGAGGTCGAGCGCCACCGGATCGAGGCCGAGGCTGGTGAATTCGATGGCGTGCGGCGCGGCGGCCGCGAGCGTCATGAGGGCAGAGGTCACGTTCAGGTCAGTCCCGCATCATCCGAAGGCGGCCCCTCCATAGGGCCGCGCGCGGCGGGGACCCAGGGGAGATGCACGGCTCCGGCGGCAGGCGGCGGATTTCGCCCGTCTCACTCCGTCCCGGTCGCCTGCTTGCCCCCGGCGGGCGGGCGCAGGCGCTTGTCGCCCATGGCGGCAAGCTGCGCCTTCAGCACGCCCGGCGACGGCGCGACCAGGAAGCCGAAGCTGACATTGCCCCGCCGGGTCTCGACCACATGGTGCAACCGGTGCGCCTGCACGATCCGCTTCATGTAGGGCGAGCGCGCGACATAGCGGTGCCGTACGCGCTGGTGCACGATGATGTCGTGAAAGCCCAGATAGATGGCGCCATAGGCCGCGATCCCCGCGCCCGTCGCCGTCGCCCAGCCGCCCCAGCCCCATTGCACCCCGCCCAGCAGCAGCAGGATGGAGGGCAGCGCGAAGATCACGAAATACAGGTCGTTCGCTTCCCAGAAGCCCGCGCGCGCGCGGTGGTGGCTGGCATGAAGGAACCAGCCCGGCCCATGCATGACCCAGCGGTGCATGACATAGGCGAAACCCTCCATGCCCGCGACGGTCAGGAGGAAGATGAGGATGAGCGCGGCGGTGGACACCCGGCCCCTATACGCCGCCCGGCCCCGCAGGTGAAGGAGGGGTTGTACGGAGGCCGCTCAGCGTTTCCGGCCGGCGCTATTGGCGGCGACGGCGGCCCGGATGAGCGCCTTGAACGCTTCCCCGTCGATCGCCTCGCCCTCATATAGGTCGATGGCGCGGCGTGTATTGCCGTTGAGGCTGGCATTGAACAGGCCCGCCGGATCATCGATAGCGGCGCCTCTGGCGAAGGTCGTCTTCACCTTGTCCTTATAGGTTTCGCCCGTGCAGACGATGCCGCCATGGGACCATGTGGGCACCCCGCGCCATTTCCACTCCTCGACCACTTCCGGATCGGCCTCATGGATCAGGGCGCGCAGCTTCGTGAGCATCGCACCCCTCCAGTCGTCCAGTTCCCGGATGCGGCCATCGATCAATTGCGAGGGGGATTCGCCATCCTTCCCATCGGCACTCACCGGCCTTCTCCTCCGCTTCCATGCATCGCCGCATGATGCTGGTCCGGCGCGCTCGCTGCAAGCCGGGACAGCCCTGCGTCACAGATCGCGATACATGACCAGCGCATCGACATATCCCCGCGCGGGATGATGGAAGGCTCCCGGCAGGCGGCCGACAATATCGAAGCCGAGCGACTGCCAGAGCGCGACCGCGCGCTCATTGGTGCTGACGACGAAATTGAACTGCATCGCCCGGAAACCGCGCTGCCGCGCCACCTCGAGCGAATGCTCGCACAGCCGACGGCCAAGTCCCCGCCCGGACGCGGCGGCAGCCGCCATGTAGCCGCAATTGGCCACATGGCTGCCGCCGCCCGTCTGATTGGGGCGGAGATAATAGGTGCCCAATATCGCCCCGTCCGCATCCTGCGCGACAAAGCTCTCCTTGTCCGGACCCAGCCAATAGGCCAGCGCCGCTTCCCGCGTCATGGCAGGCTCGAGCGCATAGGTTTCCCCGGCCGCGATGACCGGGGAAATTATGGACCAGATGGCGGACGCGTCCCCAGGACAGGCAGGGCGGATGATCATGCCCGCCATATGGTGGGCGCGGCGCGAAAGGCCAAGCGCGTCAGCGGACGCGCGGCTCCTCCGGCCATGCATCCTCGCATCGTTCCCCATCCCAGGGCGCGGACCAATGATGTCGATGCAGGACTTCGAACGGCGCCATGATCGCCTGGAGCAGCCCCTGATTTTCGCGCGCGATGATGCCTGACCGCTTTCCATATAAGCGGGAATGATGAAACTGTTCCATGACTGCTCCTTTCTATCGGCCGGGCAGCGGACCGATAAGCCGCATATGGAGCGAGCCGTTTCGAGGGTCCAACAAAAGGCTCGACAACATAGATCAGCCGACCTTATCAATCGGTCATGCTTTCGCTGCCGCCCCTCTCTGCCGTGCGGGTGTTCGAGGCCGCCGCCCGGCTGGAGCATTTCAGCGCCGCCGCGAAGGAGTTGGGGATGACCCAGGCGGCGGTCAGCTATCAGATCAGACTGCTGGAGGAACGGCTGGGCGTCAGCCTGTTCCAGCGCAGCGGACGACGCGTGACGCTGACCGAGCGGGGCCGTGTGCTGGCGCCGGTCATCATCCGCGCCTTTGACGACATGCGCGCGGGCTTCTCCACTTTTCTGTCGGAAGAGTCGGCGGTGCTGACAATCAGTTGCGCCAACAGCTTCGCAAGCCTGTGGCTGCTGCCGCGCCTGGGCGAGTTCCAGTCGCTCTATCCCGACCTCGCCGTCCGGCTGGAGGCGACCGACAGGCTCGTTGATTTTGCGCGCGACGGCGTGGACCTTGCCGTTCGCGGCGGGGAAGGCCGCTGGGCAGGACTGGAGGCATCCCTCATCACGCGCCAGCGCATCGCGCCCTTTTGCAGCCCGGCCTTCATCGAACGGCACGGACCGATCCGCGATGCGGCACAGCTCCGTTCCCTGCCCCTGCTGACGCCCGAGGACATATGGTGGCGCAACTGGTTCGCCGCGATGGGCGAGGCATTCGACCGCGAGGCGATGCGTGGGCGAATCGCCATCGGATCGCAGCATGTGGAAGGACGCATGGCGATCGCCGGACAGGGCATCGCAATCCTCAATGCGCAATTCTGGCATGAGGAGATCGCGACGGGATTACTGGTCGAGGCGGTGCCGTCACATGTCATCGACCCCTGGTCCTTCTGGGTGGTCCACCCGCCACACAGCCGCAACCTGCCCAAGGTGAAGGCTTTCCGGGAATGGGTTCTCCGGCGTTTTGCCCAGGAGACGAAGGAAGCCGGCGTGCAACCGCTGCCCCATCCTATCGATCAGCCCGGCCAAAGCAGCTAGAGGGGCTGAGGGATTCTTTGTTTTCCGCGATTTCCCAGCCGTCAGGTGATTCCACCTGACTTGAAATCGCTCTAGGTTGCGTCATCATGCTGACTCGCCTCCTTTCCCTCGCCGCGCTCGGCGCGATCCTCGCCGCGCCATCGTCCGCCCAGACATCCTCCACTCCGCCCGCGCCGATCCCGCCCACCAGCGCCCTGCCGGAAAAGCCCGCTTACAAGACGATCCCGGTGGTGCTGACGACGAGCGCCGGTAAGATCACCATCGCACTGGAAGTCGAACGTGCGCCGGTCACCGCCGGCAATTTTCTGCGCTACATCGACCAGAAGCGATTCGACGGGACCGATTTCTATCGAGCGTTCACTTATCCGGATTCTCCGGACGGCCTGATCCAGGGCGGCACCCGCAACGATCCCAAGCGCATATTGAAACCCATTGCCCATGAGCCGACCAGCAAGACCGGTCTCACCCATGACGATGGCGCCATCTCCATGGCACGCGGTGCGCCGGGTTCGGCGGACGGCGATTTCTTCATCATCCTGGGGAAGATGGGCCTCGACGCCAATCCATCCGCGCCTGGAGACAATCAGGGCTTCGCCGTCTTCGGCCATGTGACGGAGGGCATGGACGTGGTGCGGGGCATCGCCGCCATGGCCCGCGATCCGAACAAGGGCGTGGGCGCGATGCGCGGCCAGATGCTGCTGACCCCCGTCAAGATCATCAGCGCCCGCCGCATCGCCCCGGCGAAATAGGCCGCGCCCGCCAGCGGGCCGGAGAGCTTGCTTGACAGGAGAGCCGCCGCGCGAAACGGTGCCCCTGAAGTATACATTATGGAGAGATGGGATGTTCAAGCAGATCTGCTTCTTCCGCAAGAACCCGGACATGACGATGGACGAGTTCCTGGATTATTACGAGAATCAGCACTCCCAGCTTTCGAAGAAAATGGGCCGCTCCCCCTCCATCCCCAATGCCGTCCGCTATGTCCGGCGCTATGTGCAACTGGAAAAGAATCCGGTGACTGGCGAGGTCTACGATCCCGGCTTCGACTGCATCATGGAAATATGGTGGAACAGCCGTGAGGATTTCGAGAATTCGCAGCGCGTCATCAGCGATCCCGCCCGCCTGCCCGCGATCAAGGAAGACGAGGCGAAGCTGTTCGCGAGCCACGCCAATCCGGTCGTATCCGTAGTGGAATATGACTCTCCCATGGGTCCGAACGGCGAAGCGACCCATGTAGACCTGCGCTACGCGGACTGATCCCGCGTGAGGAAAGGGGGCCTGCGGCGCCCCCTCCGCCTTTCCTTTAAAGTTGGCGGATACCCGTTGCATCCTCTTCCCGGAACACGGGGATCGGTTCGACCGCCTTCAACATGACCAACGGAATTTCCCGATCGGTCGACTTCTGATAGTCGATATAGGAGGGGAACACATCGGTCATGAACGCCCACACCTTGGCCCGTTCATCGCCGGTCGGCTCGCGCCATGTGCCGCGAAAGGCCTGGGTCGCCACCTGGAACTCCACCTCATCCGATTCACGGATATTGAGATACCAGGCGGGATGATGGTCCGCTCCGCCCTTCGACGCGACGATGACCACCTCTCCCCCGATATCGCCGTAGATCAGCGGCGTGATGAACACCTTGCCGCTTTTCCGGCCGGTATATTTGATGAGGCAATGGGTCGTGAAGGAATGGCCGCCCACAGGGGTGATGTCCATGATATGGCCCTGCGCGCCGCCCGAGCGCAGATATATCTCCCGATGCTCGGTCATGAAATCCTTGCGCGTGTCGCGGATCGCGGCGGATGAGTCGTCGCTCATAATTCTCTCCCTTGCTCGTCCGGCATGACCATGCCCCAAATGGGATGGTGGCGCCAGAACTCCTCCCGATTGTATCCAATCTCGACATGGAGCATGCTGAGGGCAAGCCCTTTCCGACAGACGGAAACCCCGCCGCCATGCGTGGCGGGACCGGCACGTCATTCATCGCCATGGCGTTCCGCCGCGGCCTGTCCGGCAAGGTTCAGGCGGGACGTAGAGCCAGAACGCTGCCCTCGGCATCTCCGGAGATGTAGAGCGTACCATCCAAGGCGGCCGCAATGCCGGAGAAGGACGTCATCGGCCCCGCCAGCGTGCCGACCGGCTTGGCAGCGGGCAGCACTATCCCGGCAGGAGCGCCAACCGGCAGGGCCGATGCGACGACATGCCGCGCGCCGCCCGACAGATCGGCTGCGACCACCTGCTTCGCACGGCTGTCCACGATGAAAAGCGTGCCGTCGCGCAACGCGATGCCTTCCGGCCGCTCCAGCCCGTCCACCAATGTTTCTGCCTTGCCGCCCGACAGCCTGACGACGCGTCCCTTGCCCGCTTCCGCGACATAGACGATGCCATCGGACGAAACAGCGATCCCCATCGGCTTGTCGAGTCCCGAAGCCAGTTCACCGGCCTCCCCCCCTTCGATCGAGAAGACGCGGCCCGTGCCATATTCCGCGACGATCACCGCGCCGCCCGGTGCAAGATCAATACCCATAAGCTGATCGAAACCGTTGACGAGGAATTCGCTTTCACCAGCAGCCGGGCGGAAACGGGCGACATCGCCATTGCCCGTCGTGACGATCCACTCCCCTGCGCCGCTTCCGACCACATCCCGTACATAACCGGGATAGCCGGGGGTGAAGAGCATGCCTATCAGCTCCAGTTCGCCCCCTGCGCGCAATGTGTAGCTGAAGGCGCCGTCCGCCACATAAAGCTCGCCTTCCGTGCCCACGGCGAGGCCCAGCGGCCATTGCAGGCCGCGTTCGACCAGGGGCCTGATCCGGCCGCCATCCAGTATCTCGTGGATGTGGCCGTCAATGCCGGAAGCGAAGATGCGGTCCCCGACGAAGGTGCAATTGTCGAGGCCGGGACCGATATCGGCGATCACCGTCTTGTCGCCGGTGCGCGGATCGATGCGCAGCACCTGTCCGCTTGCGACCTGAGTCGACACGATGAAGCCCTGGGAATCGAACTTCACCGAATCGGGAACGCCAAGATCGCTCGCCACCACTTCCGCTTCTCCGCCGTCCAGGCTGACGCGGTGAATCTGGTTGAGACCCATGACCGGATAATAGAGCTTGCCGTCGGGCCCCACCTCGAAGGCGTTGGGCATCAGCACATCTTCCAGGATGATGCGCGGGGCGCCGCCATTGCGATCCAGTTCCATGATCCGGCCGCCGGGACGGCACTCGCCGGAAATGATCCGGTTCTGATAGACGGTGATCGGGTTGGCGACCGGCGTTTCGCCATAGACGACGCTGGTCGACCCATTGGGCGCGACCATGCTCACCCGGCCCTCGGTGATTTCCGTGACGAACAGATTGCCCTCGTCATCGAAGGCGAGGTCGTCCGGCGCGACGATCGCGCCGCCCATGGGGCTGACCGTCTCGATCCTGCCGGTGTCCGGATCGACGGCGCTGATCTGATTGCCCGCGACCTGCGCGACATAGATTCGGCCGTCGCGGCCCGTGCGCAGACCATTGGCACCGTGCAGGCGGCTCGGCTGGGTCAGGCGCTCCAGAGTCCAGCCTTCGGCAGGAGCAGGCGCCGTAGCGGCGGTGTAGCGTCCGGAATAGACTGACATCAAATGCTCCTTACATCCCTGGCCATGAGGGCATTTTATCTGGAAATGGTCTAGCTCTTGGGGCGCCGCGTATAGGTGGGCTGGTCCGGCGCCGGGAAATTGGGGAAGGAACCGAAATCAGGCGATTCCGTCACGAGGTCGGCGGTGAAGTCGACCGGCCCGCTATAGTGCAGGCTGAAATGCCGGATATTAAACAGCCAGCGCCCGTCCTTTTCGACATAGCGGTCATGATAGACACCGATGTTCATGCCCTGACCACCCGCTGCGAACTTGGCGAGTTCAGTGCAGTTGACGCGGCCCGTCGCGGCGCCGTCCGGCCCAAGGTCCAGCAGCACCGGCCCCGGGATGAACTGTACCCGGTGACACGCACCGAGCAGCTTGGCGAAAGCCGCGCGGATCTCCTCGCGACCGCGAAAATGCAAGGTCGCAATCTTCCATTCGGCATCTTCCGCCCAGAGCGCCGCGAAATCCGCATCGTCCTTGCGCCAGACGGCATCGACGAAGCGCGCGTGAAGCTGACGGATACCGCACTCGGCGGTCACGAAATCGGTCATGTCCCTCTCCGGTCAAAGGAAGCCGCTCGCCCCACGCCGTGCGGGGCGGGCGGAAAGGCGTTGGTCAGGCGGGAAAGCCGATCATCGACTTGATTTCGAGATATTCGCGGAAACCATAATCGCCCCACTCGCGGCCATTGCCCGACCGCTTGTAGCCGCCAAAGGGTGCATGGAAATCGAAACCGCCATTGATCCAGATCGCGCCGGTGCGCAGGCGCCGCGCGACGGAACGGACCAGATCGAGATCGCTGCCGCTGACATAGCCGCCCAAGCCGAAATTGCTGTCATTCGCAATCTCGACCGCGTGATCGGGATCGTCATAGCCGATGATGACGAGCACAGGGCCGAATATCTCCTCGCGGGCGATCACCATGTCGTTGGTGCCGACAAAGACGGTGGGCTTCACATACCAGCCCTTGTCCAGCCCTTCCGGACGATCGAGGCCGCCCGCAATCAGCTTCGCGCCTTCGTCCAGCCCCTTCTGAATATATTCCTGGATGATGTTGTACTGGCTCTTGGACACGACCGGTCCCATGGCGAAATTGCCGCGCGGATCGCCCACGGTAACGCCGTTCGCCGCGGCGGTGGCTACCTCGATGGCCTCAGCCAGACGGCTGTTCGGCACGAGGAGGCGCGAACCCGCCGAGCAGGTCTGGCCCGAATTGCCCATCATGCCCGCCGTGGCGCCCGCGACATGAGTCGCGAGTTGATCGTCGTCCAGCACGATCCAAGCGCTTTTGCCCCCCAGTTCGAGGCCGACGCGCTTCACCGTGTCTGCAGCATCCTTCTGAATCTGGATGCCCACCGGCTCGGAACCGGTAAAGCTGATCATGTCGACATCCTCATGCTTCGAAAGCACGGTTCCGATCACGCTTCCCGAACCCTGGACGAGGTTGAACACACCCGCAGGCGTGCCCGCCACGTCGAGGATTTCGCCGAGGATATGGGCGGACAGCGCGGCAAGCTGCGGCGGCTTCAGGATCATCGTGCAGCCGGTGGCGAGCGCCGGGAAGACCTTGACGCAGGTCTGGTTCATCGGCCAATTCCAGGGCGTGATGAGGCCGCAAACGCCGATAGGCTCATGGCGGATCACGGTCGAACCGCGCACTTCCTCGAACTCGAACTTCTCCAGCACCTCGATCGCTGTCTGGAGATGCCCGGCACCAAGGCCGACATGGAAGCCATGGGCGAGACTCGCAGGCGCGCCCATTTCCTCTATGATCGCATCGGCAAGTTCGGTCTGGCGCTTGGCATATTCGGCCTGGATGGACTTGAGCAGGTCGAGGCGTTCCGCCTTGGTCGTTTGCGACCAGCTCGGGAAAGCCTTGCGCGCCGCGGCAACCGCCTTTTCCACATCGGCGGGCGATCCCATGGAGATGCGACCGGCCGGCTCCTCCGTCGCGGGATTGATGATGTCAGCGGCCTTTGGCTCGACCGGATCGACCCACTGACCATCAATGTAGAATTTCAGATATTCGCGCATGACCTCTCCAATCCTGCAACCCCGCCTAGCGAAGGCGAACCCGTGGATGCGTATGCGGATAGCCGAACCCAACAGGGCTGTCTATCACCAGAGCCATCCCCCTTCCATTAGTATACAACACTGTTGATTATTATTTCCCACAGCCCTATCCTGGCGGGATCGAGACAAAGAGAGGAAGGGCAGGACCATGGGTTGTCAGCCGACGGAAACACCCAAGAATGTCGATATTCCGGCCATTCGCGAGAAATATTATCGCGAGCGGGACAAGCGCGTCGTCCGGGAGGCCACCCATCAATATGTGACCACCGGTCATCATGGCGATGTCTTTGCGGAGATGTACGAGAGCGATCCCTATACGCCCGTGGCACCGCGCGAAGCGCTGGAGCAGGAGATCGACGTCGCAGTCATGGGCGGCGGCTGGACAGGCATTCTTGCCGGCTACCATCTGATGAAGCAGGGCATTACCGATTTTCGCATCATAGATCACGCTGGCGGCTTCGGCGGCGTATGGTACTGGAACCGCTATCCGGGTCTCCAATGCGATAATGACGCCTATTGCTATTTGCCGCTTCTGGAAGAGACGGGCTTCATGCCGTCCAAGAAATTCGCGGACGGCCGCGAGATACTCGACTATGCCCAGAGCATTCCCCGGCACTTCGGCTATGCGGACAAAGGCCTGTTCCACACCATGGTCACGTCCCTGACCTGGGACGAGACGGCCAGTCGCTGGCACATCCTTACGGACCGGGGCGACGACATTCGCGCCCGCTTTGTCATCATGGCGAACGGCCTGCTCAATATCCCCAAGCTGCCCGGCATACCCGGCATCGGCAACTTCAAGGGCAAGATGTTCCATACCAGCCGCTGGGATTATGCCTATACGGGCGGCGAACAGACGAACCCGGTCTTGGACAAGCTGGCCGACAAGCGCGTCGCGATCATCGGCACGGGCGCCACATCCGTACAGGCCGTCCCCTTTCTCGGCCAATATGCCAAGCAACTCTATGTCCTCCAGCGCACCCCTTCGACCGTGGACAAGCGCGCCAACCAGGCGACCGATCCCGAATGGGTGAAGTCGCTCAAACCTGGCTGGCAGGCGGAACGGCAGGCCAATTTCCATCGCGCCGCCATGGAGATGTTCCGTCCCGGAGAGCCGGACCTCATCTGCGACATCTGGACGGAGATCAGCCGCAACCTTGCCGCCGAACTGGAAGCCGAGGGCTGGCCGCAGCTTTCGCCGGACGAGTTCATGAAGCGCCGGGAGGTGGTGGACTATCAAGTGATGGAACGCCTGCGCGCCCGCGTCGATTCGTTGGTCGAGGACAGGGAAACGGCGGAGAAGCTGAAGCCATGGTATCGCTATCTGTGCAAGCGTCCGGCATCCAACGATGATTATTACCCGACCTTCAACCGTCCGAACGTGAAACTGATCGACGTGTCCGCGACACGCGGCGTCGAGGCCATGACCGAGAAGGGCTTCATCGCGGACGGCCGGGAATATGAGATCGACTGCATGATCTTCGCCTCAGGCTTCGAGGTGACCAGCGATCTCGACCGCCGCTGGGGCATCGACGTGATCGAAGGGCGGGACGGCGTGTCGATCTACGACCATTGGCGCGACGGCTACAAGTCGCTGCACGGCATGACGACGCGGGGTTTCCCGAACATGTTCTTCACCGGCTATGTGCAGAGCGCGCTCAACAGCTCGACCACGGAGCAGATGAGCCGCCATGGCGAGCATGTCGCCTATATCATCGCCGAGGCGATGCGGCGCGGCGCGACCGTTGTCGAACCCACGGCGGAGGCCGAGGCAGCATGGGTCAAGCATATCCGCGAGACCGCAATCGACATCTGGCGCTTCCAGGCCGAATGCACGCCCAGCTATTTCAACGGCGAGGGTTCGGACAAGAAGCGCTTCTACGCAGGCGAAGCCTATGGACCGGGCTGGGACGCGTTCATGACGCTGCTGACCGGCTGGCGGGAAGCGGGCGACCTGGCGGGACTGGACCTGACGGTTTCCGCGGAACGCTCGGCTGAACCCGCTTGAAACCGAACACGTACGTCCCCATTGGAATGAACAGGTCTGTTGATGATAAGCTATATGGTGATTCGGGCAGGCGAGCCCCGATGCCGCCGCCAGAGGGTTAGGAGAAGACCATGAACAAGCAAGGCCGGATCGGCTTCGACAATATCACCGTGGAGGAGGTGGGCGAACCGCTCACCTATCCCGTCGAGGCTTTTCTTTCCCGCGAATATCTGGAGAAGGAGAAGGAGCTTCTCTGGCCCAAGGTCTGGCAAATGGCAGGCCGCGTGGAGGACCTCAAGAAGGTCGGCGACTTCTTCACCTACGAGATTGGCGACGACAGCATCATCGTCCTCAAGAACGGTCCGGACTCGCTGAAGGCATTCCACAATGTCTGCCCGCATCGCGGGCGGCGCCTGATCGACACGCCGGAGGACCAGAATGGCGCAACGGGAAACCGCCGCAGCTTCGTCTGCGGTTTCCACGGCTGGACGTTCAATCTTGAAGGCGAGAACAGCTATATCCTCGATCCGCAGGACTGGAAGGGCTGCCTCAACGCGGAGAATACCAGCCTGACGCCTGTCCAGGTCGATACCTGGGGCGGATGGATCTTCATCAACATGGACCCGGAATGCGTGCCCCTGCGCGAGTTCCTGGAACCGGCGGCCTCGATCCTCGACGCGTTCCAGTTCGAGAAGATGCGCTACAAATGGCGCCAGTGGGTCGTGTATCCCGCCAACTGGAAGACAGCGCTCGAAGCGTTCATGGAACCCTATCATGTCGCGGGCACCCACACCCAGCTCCTGAAATACGGCCAGTTCTACGCCTATTCCAAAGCCTATGGCAGGCACGGCGTTTCCGGCTTCGACGAGCGCGACAAGTCCATGCAGATGTCGCAGTCCAGTTCCGTCACGCGCGTGGGCAAGGGCGCCGACCCGCGCGTCTCCACCTATGAGCTGGCCCGCGAGAATTACGAGACGGTGAACTTCGCCGCCTCCACCGACACGCTGGTCGGCGCCGCCAAGCGCCTGGTCGACGAACTGCCGGAGGGCACGCCGCCGCAGGACGTCATCAAGCACTGGCTGGCTTCCGCCAAGGCGGACGATGCCAAGCGCGGCGTGGAATGGCCGGAGATCAGCCCGGAGAACATGGCGGAAGCGGGCCTTGCCTGGCATGTCTTCCCCAATATGTCCGTGCTGCAAGGCGTCACCTTCGCCCTTTGCTACCGCGCCCGCCCCTATGGCGACGATCCGGACAAGTGCATATTCGAATCCTATGCGCTGGAGCGCTTCCCGGAGGGCGAGGTGCCGGAGACGCAATGGATCTATGCCGAGCCGACCGCCGAGAAATGGGGTTCCGTGCTGGCGCAGGACTTCGCGAACATGGAGTGGGTGCAAAAGGGCATGAAGTCGCGCGGCTTCCGAGGGACCCTGCCCAACCCGCACCAGGAGCAGAAGATCACCAACTTCCACCGCATGCTGGCCAGTTACATGGAAGGCCGGGGCGCGCCGAAGCTGCTCCGGAAATAAGCGCCCATATTTGCATGTTCGCATGGAAAGGGGCCGGGGCGAGTGATCGCTCCGGCCCCTTTCGCATGGCGTTCAATAGCGGAAGGTCAACTGCGCCGAGACGCTGATGGGCTGTGTCGGCGTGCCGAGAATGTCCGACAGCTTGTTGCAGCCCGTGTCCGTGACACTGGCGCACATCGGCACCGTCGTTCCCTTTGTCGCGCTGCTGCCCGTGCCGGTGCGATCTATGCCTGCGATGATGTTGCGCTTGTTCGTCAGGTTGCGGCCGATCAGCGCGAACTCCCATTTCCTGTCCTCGGTAAAGAGGCGCAGAGTCGCGTCGAGCTTGGCGAACGCCTTCTGATAGGCCAGCGGCTGATAGCTGGACCCTGCATCATAGCCGCTGGAATAGGAGCCGTCCGCGGACAGGCTGACCATCAGGCTGTCGGTCGCGGGAAATTCATAATAGCCGCCGAATGTCGCGGAAAATTCCGGTGCCTTGCGCAGGCGGCGTCCAGCCAGATCCTGCGCCTGGAACACGCCGGATGCATTGGGAACCTGATTGCAGCCCAGCGCGACATTCTGGCCATTATAGCAAGCCGCGAGATATTCCCGGAACTTCGCGTCGTTGAATGCCGCCGAAGCATGGACGTTGAAACCGGGAATGGATGCGGGACGGAAACTGGTTTCCAGCTCCACGCCCTTGATTCGCGCCTTGGCCGCATTCTGCGTGGTGAAGGCCTGCGCCGTGGTGTCGAACACCGCCACCTGAAGGCCGTTATAATCATAATAATAGCCTGTCAGGTTGAAGGTCAGCTGCCGGTCGAGCAGCGTGGACTTGAGGCCGATCTCCGCCCCTTCCACCTTTTCGGGATTGAAGGTCTGGCTGCGGCGCGGATTGGCGAGGATCGCGCCCGCCGTATAGCCCGCATCGAAACCGCCCGACTTGAACCCCTTCTTGTAGGAAGCGAAGAGCATCACGTCCTGCACGGGCTTGTAGCTGAGCGTCACTTCCGGCGAGAAATTGGTGAAGCGCAGGCGCGTGCCGGGATAGGCGGCGAGGCGCGTCACGTCGACCGGCGTTCCGCCCACGGGCGTGACGGTATAGTCGCGCAGCCGCTTTATCTCCTCCGTATAACGACCGCCCGCCGTCACCTGCACCTGCTCGGCCGGATTCCACAGGAGCTGGCCGAACAGCGAGGCGCTATATTGGCGCTGGTGGGTGGATTCGAGCGCCCGCTGCGACGCGGCCGTATCGCCCGTGGTGCGCAACACATCGGGAATGCCGATGAAGGTCACCGTCCACATATTGCGCTGTTCGTAGAAGCCGCCGACCAGGAAGTTCACCGGAAATTCGAAGCTGGAGGCGAGGCGCAGTTCCTGCGTGAACTGGTTGGACGCGAAGCCCACGCCAAATCCGTTGACACTGGACAAGCCATAGCCGCCGTTGGACGCCAGCCTTTCGCGAATGCTGTAAAAGCCAGTGACGGACGTGACCTTCAGCGTGTCCGTCAGGTCATAATCGGCAATGGCGACGAGCAGGGCCTGCTTGTTCTTGCGATAGCCGTTGGGATTGCTGCCCATGAGGGGGTTGAGCGCCAGGAATTGCGGGCTGAGCTGCGCGGTGACGATGGTGCCGTCATTGGCGCAGTTGGACGGCACGTCCACCGTCCCCTGCGGCACCCCATAGGGGCAGGCCGTAACGTCGCTATAATAGGACGGGCCGCCATTGATATAGGTGTCGGTATAGGTCGCCTTGAGGCGCAGGCTGTAACGGTCGGACGGGGTGAAGGAGAGGGTGCCGCGCAGGAATATCTCCTCCTGGTCGGGGAAGCGGCGCAGCGTAGAGTTTATGATGCCCGGCTCGCTCGTCGCCGGAGAGATGACGTTGATATAGCCGTTCATCCGGGAATAGCGGGCCGCGATCCGGGCGCCGATGGTGTCGGTGATCGGTGCGGAGAGGGTCGCCTCCGCATATTTCTCCTCCGCCTTGAACTCATAGCCCGCGCGGGCGAGGATTTCGAGCTTGCGGCCCGGATCGGCGGAGGTGAGCGAGATGATGCCGCCGGGGCTGTTCTTGCCGAAGAAAAGCGCCTGGGGTCCGCGCAATACCTCGATCTGCTTGAGGTCGAGCTGGGCGGCGCGCAGGAGCTGCGCCGAACTGATCGGCACCCCGTCGACGTTCAGCGATATGGCCTGGTCGATGAAAGGCTGGCTGTCGCCCGATCCGATGCCGCGCAGCGAGATGCTGCCGCCGACCGATCCGCTTGCCTCGCCGGTGAAGAGGCCGGGCGTGAGCTGCGCGATGGTCGCGATGCCCTTGACCCCATAGCGGTCGAGCAGCGTGTCGTTGAGGACGGTGATGGCGACGGGCGTGTTCTGCGCCGTCTCCTCGCGGCGGCGGGCGGTGACGATGATGTCGCCTTCATTGACGATACCGCCCTGCGGGGCGGCGGGCCGCTCCTGCGCCGCCGCCATGGCAGGCAGGAGGGAAAGCGTCGCGAGCAGGGCGCAAGGGGGCAGCATGGGGATTCTGGTGGTCATGATCCGTCTCCTCCCGTCGGGATCGATCCCGATCTTGGCGCGAGGAGACGTCAGCGATGACACACGACCGGCCGTCCTTAATGTCCCCTCGCGGCGTACATTATCGCGCGATTTCGGAACGACAAACCCTTATCCGGACAGCATGCCGATTTTATCCAGACAGGCGGGCGGTCCGGCGCGGCTTCAACGGGGAAGATCGGCGCCCATCTGCTCGGAAAGCGCACGGGCGGAAGAGAGGAGGCTGGCACCCAGATCGTCGACGCCCGCGCGGCGCAGGGCGCCGCCTATGCCGATGGCGACGAGCGCATGGCTGGGCCGTCCGCGCGCCTTCCATACCGGCGCGGCGACGACGGTGACGCCGGAGATGTAATTGCCCGCATCGACCGCATAGCCGCGCGTCCGCGTCTCCGCGACCTGATCCATCCACTGGCGGAAGCTGGGCGGCTCGTCCCAGCGCAGGGCGGCGAAGCGCGCTTCCAGGTCCGCCTCCCTGTAGCCGCCAAAGGCCGCGAGGCAGCGGCCGGTGGCGCTGATCAGCGCGGGGAAGCGGCTGCCGATCTGGGTGCTGAGCTGGAAATTCTGGCCGGACCGGGAGAGGGCGACGACCACCATATGCTCCAGCCCGACGATCTGGACGCCGAGCATGGTGACGTCATGCGCCTGCCCCAGCCGGTCCAGCATCGGCTGGGCGAGGTCGTTGAACTGGTTGCGGCGAAGCCACTGGCGCGCGAGCGTCAGCACGCCCGCCTCCAGCGAGTAGCGCTTGGTATCGGGGTCGAAGGCGACCAGTTCCTCCACCACCAGCGCGCGCAGCACATAGAGGCAGGTGGAGGGGACGAGGCCCAGCTCGCGGGCGATCGCCTGCACCCCCAGCGGCGTCTCGCTCTTGCCGAGGAGGCGCAGGACGGCGGCGGCGCGGGAGATGGCGGGCGCCTTGCTCGCCCCCGCCGCGCGGGAGAGGTTCGGGTCTTCCGGGGGTCGTGGGGTCGCGGTCATGGGGTCCGCCTTATTGATAAGCTCACAGGCTTCCCTACCCAATCACGGCCCCCCGACGCAAGCAAATGTTCAATATACAGAACAACATTCAATATTTACAATGAACTGAGTCGCGTGGCATAGCCCCATGTGCCAGCGGAAAGACCGCCCATCGCGACCCCGCGCGCCATTTGAGAGGACACCGACAGGCCGATGACGAAACTCACCGACTATACGAGCTTCGCCGATGCGCAGGCGCATGCCGCCTCTGCCGGACTTTGGGAGCTGTTCGACGGCGATCGCGACATCTTCAACATCGCGCATGAGGCGATCACCCGCCATGCCGACGGCTCCGGCCGGGCGGCGGTGCGCATCGCCCATGCCGACGGATCGGACGAGATACTCAGCTTCGACCAGATTTCCGCCGGCGCGGCGCAGTTCGCGCACTGGCTGGACGAGCAGGGCGTGCAGCCGGGCGAGCGCATCGCCTTCATGCTGGAACCCTCCCTCCCCTTCTATGTCTGCCTGTTCGGCGCGATGCAGACCGGCGCGATCTCCGTGCCCCTCTTCACCCTTTTCGGCCCGGACGCGCTCCGCCTGCGCATCGGCGACTGCAACCCGTCCATCCTCGTCACCAATGCGGAGAAGGCGGACCTCGCCCGTTCCGTCGCGGTCGACGGCCAAGGGGATTTCGAGAGGCCGCGCGTGGTGGTGGCGGACGAGAGCCTGCTGGCCGAGATCGGCAAATTCCCGACCCGCTACGAACCGAAGACCAGGGCGAACGACCTCGCCGTCTTCCAATATACGTCGGGCACCACGCGCGAACTGCCCGAAGCGGTGAAACACAGCCACCGCACGCTGGTGACGCTGATGTTCGCCGCGCTCTACGGCACCGGCATCCGTCCGGGCGACGAGTTCTTCTGCCCGTCCAGCCCCGCCTGGGGCCATGGCCTGTGGCACGGCACGCTCGCCCCGCTGGCGCTGGGCGTGACCACCGGCACCTTTGCCGGACGCTTCGATCCCGTCCGCCTGCTGAAGGCGCTGGACGATTACAGGATCACCAACATGTCGGCCGCCGCGACCCATTACCGCATGATGAAGAACAGCGGGAAGGGCGGCGACTACAGCTTCCATTTCGAGAAGCTGTCCTACACCGGCGAGCCTATCGATCCGGCGACGCTGGAATGGATCGACGAATATTTCAAGGTGCCCGCCTGCTCCATGTACGGCACGACGGAGATCGGCGTGGTGCTGGTCAACTATCCGGGCGCGAAGGATTTCACGGTCAAGCCCGGATCCCTGGGCAAGCCGGTTCCGGGCCAGAAGCTGGAAGTGCATCGCCCCGACGGCAGCGTCACCGACCCCGGCGAGATCGGCGAGCTGATGCTGTGGCGAGGCGGCGGCTGGCTGTCGACCAAGGACCGGGCGAAGACCGACGAGGACGGCTATTTCTACCATTGCGGCCGCGCCGACGACGTGATCATCTCGGCGGGCTGGACGATGAGCGCGGTCGAGATCGAGAATACCATGCTGCGCCATGACAATGTGCTGGAATGCGGCGTGATCGGCGTGCCCGACGAGAAGCGCGGACAGGTGGTGAAGGCGTTCGTCGTCGCCAATCGCGAGGGGTCGGACGAATTCGTGAAGGAGTTGCAGGACTTCACGCGCGAGCGGCTGGCCGCGCATGAATTTCCGCGCATCGTCGAATTTGTGAGCGAACTGCCCAAAAATCCGGCGGGCAAGGTGCATCGCAAGATGCTGCGCGACCGGGAGGCGGCGAAGGCGGCGGCGACGGCGGCGTGATTGGGATCAGGCGGAGGGCGCGCGCCGCGGGCGAACCGCCCCGCGCCGCATGATCCCTCCGGTTGTTCGCGCAAGGGGCAAGGGACGCGAAAGGGGGTTCCCCTCCGCGTCCCGACGGCTCCGCGTGAACCTGATTGCTCCGGCTTTGCCGGGATGAACGACTGAGATTTTTTTGGTTTGGACAGGAGACGACAGACGATGGCCGATACGGCAGAAATTAAAGGGGCCAAGTTCCCCAAGATCACTGAGGAAGGTCTGGCCGACCTGCGCAAGCGCATCGGCGTCAAGATCGAGAACACGGTCGAGCCGTGGAATTACGAAGCGTCGCGCGACGCGATCCGCCACTATGCGCACGGCATCGGCGACGACAATCCGCTGTGGAACGACCCGGCCTATGCCGAGAAGACCAAATATGGTTCGATCGTCGCCCTGCCCAGCTTCCTCTTCTCGACCAGCCGCATCATTTCCGGCTATTCGGGCGGCCTGTCGGGCGTGCACGCCATGTGGGCGGGCGCCGACTGGACCTGGCACAAGCCGGTCCTGCGCAACGACGTGATCTCCACCGAGGCGTATCTCAAGGACCTGGTGGAGCATCAGACCAAGTTCGCCGGCCGCTCCTTCCAGCAGATCTATCATGTGAACTTCTACAACCAGCATGGCGACCTCGTGTCGGAGGCCGATAGCTGGGTGTTCCGCACCGACCGTGACGAGGCCCGCGAGCGCGGCACCAAATATACCGAGGCGCGCGGCCGGGTGGAGCCGTTCACCGACGAGCAACTGGCTGAATTCTCGAAATATTACGAGAATGAGGAAATCCGCGGCGCGACGCCCCGCTATTGGGAAGATGTCAATGTCGGCGACAAGCTGCCCACGATGATCAAGGGCCCGATGACCGTCACCGGCTTCATCGGCTATGCGCAGGGCTGGGGCGGCCTCTATATCCGCGCCAACAAGCTGGCGTGGAAGCTGCAGCAGGCGCATCCGGGCCTGGGCATCAAGAACCGCTTCAACGTGCCCGACTGCCCGGAGCGCGTCCACTGGGACGAGGATTTCGCCCTCGAGGTCGGCGCGCCGGGCGCCTATGACTATGGTCCGGAGCGTTGCAGCTGGCTGACCCATCATGTCACCAACTGGATCGGCGACGACGGCTTCCTGCACAAGTCCAAGTGCCAGATCCGCCGCCACAATCCGGACGGCGACGTGATCTTCATCGACGGCGAGGTGATCCGCAAATATGAGGAGAACGGCAAGAAATATGTCGAGATCCAGCAGAACGCCCGCACCCACCGCGACGAGGTTTCGGCCTTCGGCACGTCGGTCGCCGAACTGCCCAGCAAGGGCTGAGCCTATAAGAGGGGACGGCGATCGGGCAGGACCCGATCG
>JASGGS010000002.1:0-59320 GCA_047602685.1 Sphingobium sp. | reverse complement strand
CCATGCGCCCGAAGATCGGGCAAGATGAAGGCGGCCATGTCGCCACGGCCGCCTTTCATTTTTCGCTGCGGTGATCAGAAGCGGAAGTTCACCGAGCCGCGAACGGCGTGATAGTTGAAGCTCTGATCGTTCTGGCGGAAGTTGGTGCCGCCGCTCGTCAGGACGAAAGGATTCGTCGCGGGCGCGCTTCCCTGTCCTGCGGAGAAATAGCTCTTGTCGTCATTGATGTCGGTATAGAGATATTCCATCCCGATGCTGATATTCTTGGCCACCATCTCCTCGATACCGCCGCCGACTTGATAGCCCCAGGCATCATCCTTGCCGTTGAAGGCAAAGCTGTTGGCGGTGTTGCTGGTATAGAGCCGGTTCTTCATATTGGCATAGATGCCGCCGCCCGTGGCGTAGAACAGCATGCCGCCATTGGGCGTGTAGCCTGCGCGCAGACGGGCGGATGCGGACCAGTCCACGCCGCGTTCCAGCGTGTAGAAATTGGTCGCTGTGCCGGTGTTGCTGAAAGCGGTGGTATAGTCCTTGGCATAGGTCTTGCCGCCTTCCAGCACGGCGCCGACCACGAAATTGCCCATGCGGCGGTCGTAGCCGATCTTGCCGAAGAACTCGCCCGCATCCTGGTCGCCCGTGCAGCCGGAGGCGGGAGTGGTGGAAGTGGCGAAGCCGGGGCAGAAGCCGGGGACGAAGGCGTTGCCGCCCGCGACGGTCAGCGGCACGGTGTCGTTGAAGGTCCCGTTGCGGTCGGTGTCGAACCCGACGCTCTGGCCGCGATGATTGTTCTGCATGTCGTAGCCGCCGCCGGCGCCGATATAGAAGCCGTTGAAATGCGTGGCGCGATCCCCCGTGTCCTGCGCCGCCGCGGGAAGGGCGGTCATCGCCGTGGCTGCTGCCAGCGCGGCCATGATGGTGTTCTTGTGCAGCATGGAAACCCTTTCTCTTCTTTCTGTCGCTCCCCCCTTTGGCAGGGTCGTGCGGGAGCCTGTTTGCCTGCGCGGCCCTGAACCCGCCGGAGAGGCGGGCGGTTGCGCGGCGGAGATGCTCCGCCGGGGCGATAGTGGTCTTGCTGCAACAGGCCGGGCCTGATCCCATGGGGGTAGGGAAACCAGGGAAGTTTGCCCGCCGTCCAGACGGCGCGGGCGTCGTTACGATGCCGTCCCCGCGCGGCGGTGCCTTCCCCCTCCGGATGGAGGAAAGTGCGGGCGCGGGGAAAATGATCCCCCGCTGGAACCTTTCGGGCGATCCGCCCTTCGCGCGTGCGGCGTTGACGGGCATGGGGGGAAGCGGGTAACCGGGCGGCCATGAGCACCGACACGCCGCCCGACCGCCTCTCGACCAATCCGCGCAGCCCGCATTTCGACCTCGAGGTCCTGCGGCGCGGCATCGGCATCCGCTTCAAGGACAAGGTGCGCACCGATGTCGAGGAATATTGCGTGTCGGAAGGCTGGATACGCGTCGCGGCGGGCAAGAGCCGCGACCGCTTCGGCCAGCCCATGACGATCAAGCTCTCCGGACCCGTGGAAGCCTGGTATGAGGATCAGGCGGCGGACGGCGGGCAGCCCTCCCCCTCGGCGGACTGATCTTCCTCTCCGGCGCGGCTTCAGGGAAGGCGCGCCTCCCGCTTCACGTCGCGCACGATCATGGCCAGCGTCCGTTCGGTCTTGCCGGTCGAAAGCTGGCTCTCGCGCGCCATCCGGAACAGGCTGGGATCGATGGTCAGGCGCGGACGCGCGGCCTTGACCGGCATCGCCTCCGCCATGGCGGAAGTCGGCCTGGCAAAGCGTTTCGGCGCGGCCTGGACGATCTCGCGCAGGGCAGGCTTGCCGGGTTCGCCCGGTTCCGCCACCGCCTTGTCGCTGACCTTCTTCGGATAGATGAAGCCGTTCACGGGATTGTTGCGCGCGCCCATTTGCTGCCCCTGGCCCCACCAGATGCGGATCTGGCTCCAGTCATTATCGGCCGATGAATCGACGGCGAGCACGTCCCGTTCGATCAGGCCTGGGCCGGACCAGTTGGCATGGCGCACCAATATGCGCCGGTCGTCGAGTATCTTCGACACCACGGCGACATGGCCGAGTGGCATGACGTCGGTATTGGCCAGGGCGATGACCGCGCCCGGCTTCGGCTCCGTGCCGCGCGCATAGCGTCCCCTGGCCTGGTCCCACCAGGTCCAGGCGTCGCCATGGATGCGCACGCCGCTCAGTTCGCGCGCGTAAGGCACGCATTGCAGAACGCCGGCGGCGAGCGCGGGCGTGACGATGATTCCCAATGCCAAAGGCAAGGCCACGCCTTGGACAAGGCGCTTTGCGATCCGCACGGCAACTCCTGTAGGTCGCGTGTGATGTCCCCGCGACCGGGACTAGAGCCGAGGCGTCGATTTTGATTTAAGCGTAAAGGTTAACGGGTTAAGCAGGTGCGCTTAACGAGCCGCGACCTGCTGGGAGGCCGTTTCCGCGCCGCCTTCGGCATAGATGAAGCCATTGGCGGGATTGGGACGCAGGCCCAGGCCGCCAATGGGGCCATACCACACTTTCACCTGGCTCCAGTCGCCCGCGGCCGACACGTCGATGGCGCGCACGTCGCGCTCGATCCCGCCGCGATAGGACCAGTTGGCATGGGTCAGCAGGACCTCGCGGGTGCTCACGATCCTGCTCACCATGGCGACATGGCCGGCGGGCATGGAGCGCGACGAAGCGAAGGAGAGGACCGCGCCGACCTTGGGCAGGGTGCCGCGCGCATAGCGGCCGACAGCCTCGTTCCACCAATTGGCGGCGCGGCCGAAAAGCTGGATGCCGGAAATCTGGCGGGCGAAGGGGGCGCATTGGAGAAAGCCGCCGTCAGCCTCTGCGGACGTACCGGCAAACAGGCCGAACGTCAGCATGAGCGCGCAGAACGCGCCTTTGAACTTCGTCATAAAGAGAACGACCCCACCACTTTTCTGCCCCGTTCTTGCTCAGCGCGGCGCCGGACGAAATGGGCCATCGGTGAAACGATTACCGCGTGGGGTGAATTGTGCGGCGCGCTTCTAAAACAGGGTTAACGATGCGGTCAGGCACGGCCGACCTGCCCGTCAGCCACGACGAATCGAGCCGCTTCGCCGATTCCGTCGAACAGCGCGGCCTCCGTTCCCGTCATCCAGATCTGCCCTCCCGTGGCGCGCAGCCGGTCGAACAGGGCCAGCCGCCGCGCGGGGTCGAGATGCGCGGCAACCTCGTCGAGGAGGACGAGGAGGGGGCGGCCCGTATCCTGCCCGACAAGGGCTGCATGAGCGAGGATCAGCGACAGCAGCAGGGCCTTCTGCTCGCCCGTGGAGCAGAGGGCCGCCGCCTGCCCCTTGTCCGCATGGGTGACGATCAGGTCGGCCCGGTGCGGTCCGGCCAGCGTGCGCCCGGCGGCGGCGTCCCGCGCCCGGCCGCTGCGCAGGGCGGCCGTCAGCGCTCCCGGTTCGCCGGTCCAGCCGTCAAGCGTCAGGCGCGGGCGGGCGAATATATCCGGCGCGCCATCGTCGAGCGGTTCGGCAAGCCGGGCGACGACATGGCGCCGTGCCCGGTCGATGGCATGGCCGTGCAGGTCCATCTGCGCTTCCAATGCGGCAAGCCATTCCGGGTCGGCGGGGCGTTCGTCCGCCAGCAGGGAGTTGCGCGCGCGCATCGCCGCGTCATAGCGGGCGCTGTGTGTGCCATGGTCGGGCCGCAGCGCGAGGACGAGGCGGTCGAGGAAGCGCCGCCGCCCGCCGGGGCTTTCGATGAACAGGCGGTCCATGGCCGGTGTCAGCCAGCTTATCGCGAGATGCTCGGCAAGCGCCGTGGTCGCTGCCGTCGTCCCGTTGACGCGCGTCTGCCGTCGATCCGGTGTCGCGGCCGGTGCGCCGGTGCCGATGCGCGCGCCCTCCACATCCGCCGCTATGGCAAAGCCGCCGGACCCGTCCTGCCGCGCCATGTCGCGCAGTGGCGCGCCGCGCAGTCCCCGTCCGGGCGCGAGCAGGGACACGGCCTCCAATATATTGGTCTTGCCGGCGCCATTGTCGCCGGTCAGCACGACCATATTGCTGTCCGGCAGGATCAGCGCGTCGCGATGATTGCGGAAATCGGTGAGGGCGAGGCGCTCTACGGGCATGAACGCCTGCTATGCGCCCGCGCGGTCCAAGGGAAGGGCGCACGTGACAAGCGGAGGGGCGCGTGGCAATCAGGCGCGGCGATGTCGGGTGCATGAAGGAGCTTGGGTGATGCGTGATGCTTTCCGTTTGGCCGCGCTGGCGGCGCTGGCGACCTTTTCCGCAATTCCGGCAAATGCCGCGCTGCCGGTGGGTGCCAAGGCGCCCGACTTCACCACGCGCGGCGCCAAGGCCGGCAAGATCTTCAAGCTGCATCTGGCCGAGGCGCTGAAGAAGGGGCCTGTCGTCCTCTATTTCTTCCCCGCCGCCTTCACCCAGGGCTGCACGGCGGAGGCGCGGGAATTTGCCGAAAAAAGCGATGCCTTCGCGAAAGCGGGCGCGACGATCATCGGCATGTCCAACGATCCGGTCGATACGCTGGCCCGTTTCTCCACGGAAGAATGCCGCAACAAATTTGCGGTCGCGTCCGCCGGGCCGGATATCATCAAGGGTTTCGATGTCGCTCTCCCGCCTGTGGAGGGGCGGCCGCAACTCGCGGGCAAGGCCAATCGCACCAGCTATGTCATCGCGAAGTCGGGCCGCATCGCCTATGTTCATAGCGAGATGAACTATCGCGGCCATGTCGACGGCACGCTGGCCGCGGTCCAGTCTCTGGCGGGCAAGCGCTAGGGCTTGCCCGCATGCGGCGCTTCCTCCCCTGGCTGGCCGTGGCGGTCCTGCTGGTTCCGATACTCGCCGCCTTTGCATGGCGGGAGGGTGGCGGCAGCGCGGCGCGCATGGTCGATGACGAGGGGCGCCGCGTGCTCGTCGTGGATGGGGATACGCTGAAGGTCGGGGCACGGACTGTCCGGCTCGCGGGCATCGACGCCCTGGAACGCGCGCAGTTCTGCATGGACGCCAAGGGTACGTCCTGGAGTTGCGGGCAGGCGGCGCTTGCCTCCCTTCATGCCTCGGTGGCGCGCGGCGGCTTTCATTGCAGGGCCGTCGAAGAGGATCGCTACGGCCGCACCATCTCGCGCTGCGTCTCCGGCGGGGCCGATGTGGGGGCCATGCTGGTGGCGGACGGGCTGGCGGTCAGCACCGGCGATTATGACTGGCAGGAAAGCGTCGCGCGGGAGGCGCGGCGTGGCGCCTGGGCCGGAACGTTCGAGACGCCCGCCATCTGGCGCGAACGCAACCATGTCATGCCCCGCACGGTCGCTCGGCCCCACTGATCGGGCCATATTTTGACATATAGGGGACATTGTGGGGCAAACTCTTCCGCTTAACTGGTGATTGCCTAATATTTGGGCATGCCGCCTAAAAATTGTGCAGACCAGGATAAGCAGGAGAAAGAGGATGATCTATCTAAGCGTCGCGCTGACAGCCATTCTGGGTGCGGCTACTCCCGTTCTCGGACATGAAGCGACGCTGGATCATGCCGGGACCGCCTACAAGCTGAGCTACGAGCCGCGCGTGGAAACCCGCGCCAAGACCGTGGGCCATTCGATGGGCACCCGGCCGAGCACGGAGCGCTGCCGCTGGACCATCGACGTGCAGGTGGAGCGCCGCATACAGGCGTCCGAAGCGGCCCAGCCCCTCACACGACTACTCCCCGAAACCCGCAGCTTCGGCGGCGAGGCACTTGGGAGCTGCCGCCAGAATGCGCGCGCCATCGCCGCGGCGCAGGAGGCGCGCCAGGATCATATCCGGCAGCATGTCGCCGCCGTGGCCAGCGCCGATCGTCCCGCCGTCCTGGCGGAAATCGATGCGGCCCGTTCCCTCGCGCTGAACTGACGGACGGCGGATGCGGGGATATGGGCTGGCCGCTCTGGCCATGCTGTTGTCCGCCGTCGCGGGTCCGGCCTTTGCGCAAGCCGTGCAAGGGCCGGATCTCTCCATCGAGGCGACGAACGACTATCGCGAAAGAGGGCTGAGCTGGAGCCGGGGCGCGCCGACATTGGCGGTTTCAGGCGCCTTGCCGGTGACGGACGGCATCAGCCTCCATGCCGGTGCCATGGGCCTGCGCGGCAGCGCGCGGGCCGCAGGCGGCGATGTCGGGGCAAGCCTGGGCGCCCGCTATAGCGGCGGAGAGGTCGTGCGGCTGTCCGGCGGCGTGACGGTCCGGCTGTTTCCGGGCCGCTCAGCGCTTCATTATTGGGAACTGGATGCGCGGGCGGATTATGATCTGGGTCCCGCCACGGTGGGCGCGGGTATCAGCTATGCGCCGTCGCAGGATGCCATTGGCGGCGACAATCTTTACCTCGATGCGGGCGCGACGATCGCGATGCCCGGCACGCCTTTGGCCTTTGTCGCGGGCATAGGCCATTCATCGGGCGGCACGGACGACCCGGCCCGTTCGGCGCGGCTGCGGCCGGAGGGAAGCTATGCCGACTGGCGCATCGGCGTGGACTACAGGACCGGCCCCTATGCCATCGGCCTGCGCTATTCGGATACGTCTATTGACGAGCGGCGCGTCCCATTCGGCCTCAGCGACAGGCATGCAGGATCGCGACTGAGCGCGTTCCTGCGATGGGACATCTTCTAGAGCGGGCTTTCCGAGCCGTCAGGTGAGTCCGCCTCATTTGAAATCGCTCTAATAGACGGCGCCGCCGCAATGGATGCTGGCGCTGCCGATCTTTCGCACGGTGCAGCGTGCCTTGCCGGTTATCGAAATCTGTCCGGTGCCATTGGCATTGGCGTCGGCTTCCTCGCGCGCGGTCAACTGGACATCGACGCTGCCTTCGGTCGTCACCCGCACGCGCCGGGCATCGAGCGCGGTGCCGTCGAGGCGCCCCGAACCGCTGGCGGTCGTGACCAGTTCCAACGCCTTGCCCGCCAATATCATCGTGCCGGAGCCGCTTTGTCCGGCATCGATCCTGTCCGCATCCACCTGCCCGACGGTCAGGCGCCCGCTGCCGCTCAGCGTGGCATTGACGCGCGCGCCCTTTAGCGCGTCCGCTGTCAGATTGCCCGCGCCCAGGACGGCGACGCGTGTCAGCCCGCCCGTGGCGAGGGCGATGCGGGTGGGCAGGCGCGGCTTGCCGCCGCTGCCGCCCAGGGTGAAGCTGTTGCGCATGCGGATGACGAGCGTCCGGCTGTTCATCTCCAGGTTCAGCATGTCGAGCGTCTCGCGGTCGCCCGTGCCGGTGGCGGAGGCGCCCTTGCCGGTCGTGATCGCGACTTCGACCGGCGCCTCCAGCCTGATCGTATCGAAGTCGGATATGGAATAGCTCTGACGTGCCGCCGGGGGCGCCGCCAGTACGCCCGGAGCGTTCAAGGCCGTGCAAAACAGAGCCGCCGCGATATGCGCGGCTCGCCCGGAAGGGAGAGGCAAACGCGCATCGCGGCGGCCGGCAGTCATGGAAAGGATTGCGCGCTTGTCCGGCGGATGCCGTTACTCGGCGCGCTCCTTCGCATATTTCGGCGCGGCCTCGTTGAGGATGCGCAGGATCTTCTTGAGCGCGCTCGGCTCGTCCGTCTCTTCCATGGCGGCCAGCTCGCGCGCCAGACGGCTGGAGGCCGCCTCGAAGATCTGACGCTCGGAATAGCTCTGCTCCGGCTGGTCGTCGGCGCGGAACAGGTCGCGCGTCACTTCCGCGATGGAGACGAGATCGCCCGAATTGATCTTGGCCTCATATTCCTGCGCACGGCGCGACCACATGGTGCGCTTGACCTTGGGCTTGCCCTTCAGCGTCTCCAGCGCCTCGCCCAGCGTCTTGTCCGACGAGAGCTTGCGCATGCCGACGCTTTCGGCCTTGTTGGTCGGAACGCGGAGCGTCATGCGCTCCTTTTCGAAGCGGAGCACATAAAGCTCCAGTTCCATTCCCGCGATCTGCTGGCTTTGGAGTTCGATAACGCGGCCCACGCCGTGCTTGGGGTAGACAACATAATCACCGACGTCGAACGACAGCGCCTTGGCAGCCATTTGCAACCTTTCTGTCTATTGGGATATCGCGACAACCCGTCGGCTGAGGGGCGAACGCCCGGAGAGCGCGGCCGGCGGCATCATATCCTATGAGATACTCCGATTGTGTGGGCGCAGACAGGCGCCACGCGCCCTTATTAACAGAGTCGTCACAAAATTACCAGCGCTTAGAGCCTGATCGTCTTTGGACGAAACGCTTCGCGTTTCAGCCCAAGGCATGGATCAGCTTCCTTCGCCCGGTTCCGGCGAGAAATACTTCTCCAGCTTGCCCGTCTCTTTCTTCATCTCGTCGGCATCGGCCGGCGCCTCGCCCTTGACGGTGATGTTCGGCCATTCCGCCGAATATTTGGCATTCAGCTCCAGCCAGCTTTCGAGGCCGTTTTCCGTGTCGGGGAGGATGGCCTCGGCGGGGCATTCCGGCTCGCACACGCCGCAGTCGATGCATTCGCTGGGATTGATGACCAGCATGTTCTCGCCTTCATAGAAGCAATCGACCGGACAGACTTCCACGCAGTCCATATATTTGCAGCGGATGCAGTTGTCGGTCACGACATAGGTCATTGCAATCGGGCCTTCTGAAGCGTGTGTCGGCCGCCCTGCTATTCTTCGCCCGCTCCAGCGTCAATATCGATTGGGCTTGGCGGGGGCGTAGCCGCGCTTTCCCCTGTTTCAATAAATTCATAGAGCGCCTGGGCCTCCGGCGCGGGGCCGCGGCGGGAGGGCAGTTCGAGAACGCGTATCACCCGCACCGCATGGCCGAGCGGCAATGTCAGCAGGTCGCCCCTGCGCACGGGCGCATGGGCGCGCTCGATCCGCCGTCCGTTCAGCCGGACGATGCCGCGTTCGGCGAGGGCCTGCGCCGCGCTGCGGTTGCCCGCAAGCCGCGCATACCAGAGGAAGCGGTCGATGCGCTGGGAGGAGGCGGGGTCGACATGCGCCATGCGCCTCCCGGTGTCGATGGCGGCTTTCGCCCTAGCCATCGCGCTTCAGAAGGTCCGCGAGTCCGGCGAGCGCCTTGGATGTCGCGGCCCCGGCGGGAACGGGCTTGCGCTGGTCGCGGTCGCCGCGATCATGGCGCTGGCCGCGATCCGGCCGGTCGCTTCTATGGCTTTCGCCGCGCTCCTGCCGCTTGGGAGGCGGTCCGTCGCGGCGGGGGCGGCGATCCTGTTGCTGCCCATCCTGCTGCTGCTGCCGGGGGCGGCGGCCTTCATTGCGCGGACCACGCGGCGGGCGCGCCTTCGGACGGCCGCGGAAAATCCAGTTGGCCGCGCCTTCCGCCGGAGCCTCGACGGGCCGGAAACCGGCCTGGCGCATCAGGTCGGCAAAGGCTTCCGGCGGCAGGCCGATGGAAACGACATGCGGCTCCGTCGCCTCATAGGGTCGATTCGCCGCGATCGCCTCATGGCCGGTGCGCGCCACCCGCTCCGCAATGTCGATCCTCAACCAGATATCGGCGAAGCGGCGGAAACCTCCGATGACCGCGCCACCGGCATCGGCGACGGCCTCCGCCTGGAGAAGCACGGCTCCGGCGGGAGGCAGGGCGACGAGCGGCTTGCCGTCCTTGAGCGCCAGCAGGACCATGCGCCACTGCGCCGCGCCGGGCTTCATCAGGCCGGGATGATAGAGGTCGAGCACGCCGATCACGACGCCCGACTTGCGAAGCTGTCCGCGATCCGTCTTCTCGACCGCGCCCAGAGCCTCGTCCAGCGCGGCGCGGTCCGCGACGCCGCCCGCATCGGCGAGCTGCGCGAGGACGGCGCGAACCGGTGCCGGAACGGCCGGGTCCTGCGAACCGGCGTCCATCTTCTGGAGCGCGGGGATATGCCGCGTGAACTGCGCGTCCAGCCAGGCTTCCACGCGGGCCTTCACGGCGTTCTGGAGATTCTGGTCGAGCGCGGAAAGCCCGTGGTCCATCGCCACCTCGGGCGCCAGCAGCCGCGATCCGCCGCGCAGGGTCGCGAGCTGCACGTCTTCCCAGTGAATCGTCGGCTCGGCTCCCGGTTCGGCCGACAGGCGCAATGCCCCGTCGCTCGCCGTCAGTATCGCCTGCGCCCGTTCCGTCAGCACTTTGCCCAGTCTCCGTTCCGCTGCCGCCAGCAAGAGCCGCTTCTGGACCGCGCGGGCTTGCGGGTCCACCTGGAAGCGAAAGCCCTTGAGGCGGCCAATGACCTGTCCGTCGACCGTTACAGCGCCATCGGGGTCCACGTCCACCGGCAAGAGCGATGCATCGCGTCCGATATCGCGCAACAGGACCGATGTCCGCTTGTCGACGAAGCGCTGCGTCAGGGCGGCGTGCAGGGCATCCGACAGCTTTTCCTCCAGCGCAACCGTGCGCTCGGCCATATGCGCCGGATTGGCCAGCCAGTCGGACCGCTGCGCGACATAGGCCCATGTGCGCGCCGCCGCGATGCGTCCGGCCAGCGTCTCCACATCGCCCTGCACATCGTCGAGTCGCGCGATCTGCCCCGCAAACCATTCATGCGGGATATGGCTGCTGCCTTGGCTCAGATATTGCCACAGGGACAGGACCAGACGGGCATGATGCTCCGCGCCCGACTTGCGGAAATCGGGAAGCGAGCAGACGTCCCAGAGCCGCCTCACCTGCCGCGGGGCGCGCACGCGTTCGATCACCTCGGGATTGACCGCCAGCGCCTTCAGCACGGCAAGGTCGACCGCTTCGGGAGCGGCGCGCAACCGCTCATGGGCGGGATGGCGCTCCAGGGCGCCGATCAGGGCGGGGATGCTGTCGGTCGGCGGATCGCCCTCGCGCCAGAACAATTTCTCTATGGGATCGAAGCGATGTTCCTCGATCCGCTCTATCTCCTCCGGCGTGAACAGCGGGCGCGCATCCGCCGCGCCGACCCCGCCAAAGGTGCCGTCCCGCTGATGGCGGCCCGCACGGCCCGCGATCTGCGCCATTTCCGCCACCGTCAGCCGCCGTTGCCGCCGCCCGTCGAATTTGGAGATGGAGGCGAAGGCCACATGGTCGACATCCATGTTGAGGCCCATGCCGATGGCGTCGGTGGCGACCAGATAGTCGACTTCTCCGGCCTGGAACAGGGCGACCTGCGCATTGCGGGTGCGCGGGGACAGCGCGCCCATGACCACGGCGGCGCCGCCACGGAAACGGCGCAGCATCTCCGCCACCGCATAGACTTCCTCCGAGGAGAAGGCGACGATGACGGACCGGCGGGGCAGCCGGGACAGCTTCTGCATGCCCGCATAGCGCAGGGTGGAGAAACGCGGCCGGCCGATGATGTCCGCTTCCGGAACCAGCTCCCTGATCGCGCCGCCCATGCTGGCGGAGCCGAGCAGCATGGTCTCGTCGCGCCCGCGCGCATGGAGGAGGCGATCGGTGAAGATATGGCCGCGTTCCGGATCGGCGCTGATCTGCGCCTCGTCCAGGGCGACGAAGGCGAAATCCTTCTGCGCGCCCGCGCCGCCCTTGACGGGCATGGATTCCGCGGTGGTCAGGAACCAGCGGGCATCGGCGGGAACGATCTTCTCCTCGCCGGTGATCAGCGCGACCTGGTTGACGCCCTTTATCGCGACAACCCGGTCATACACCTCCCGCGCGAGGAGGCGCAGGGGAAAGCCCATCAGACCGCTCGAATGGCCGCACATCCGCTCGATGGCCAGATGGGTCTTGCCGGTATTGGTGGGTCCAAGAACGGCTGTGACCGTCGCGCGTGACGGGGAAGGCATGATGCGCGATCCTTGGCCCAAGGGGCGGCCGCGCGCAACAGCGCTTTTCGGGTTTCCCCGCCCATCGCGTCGCCGCCACCGTTCATCGTGTCCGCTTTCGCTGGAACCGCCCATTAAATTGACTTTAACCACGGTGCTTTACAGGAATTCCGACGAGCCTGGGCATGATCGAGCATGCCGGGACACTGGCCTGCGGGGGTCGCTTCCCAAGTGTTTCAGAAGTCGGATTTCGGTACAGGCCAGGTCGATGGCGCGGGTTCCATAGCCCTTGGCGGATTTGTCCGTCCCATCCGTGCGCCCTATCAGCCGACATGGCGGGAAGCGGTGTCCGACTGGGCGCACCGTGTCGACCTCGCTCCCGATCTCGGCCGCGCGGTCGGCACGCCTGTCTGGTGGCGGGGTCTCGCAACCTGTCTCGGGCTGTGCGGGATCATGCTGCTGGCCGCGCCGGGCATCGAACCGGTTCCGGGCCTTGTCCGCGCGCCGCTCAATGCCGCGCAATTCGACCAGCTGCGCGCGCAGATGATCACGCCGCTCGCCCTTGGCGCGGATACGGGCGGGCGCATGGGGCCGACCGATGCCGTCGCGCCGCTCACCCACACGCCGGAGCGGCCCACCGTCGATCTGGATGCGGTCATCGGCGTGGGCGACAGTTTCGGGCGGATGCTCCAGCGTGCCGGGATCAGCAGCCGGGACAGCGCGACGGTGATGAGCCTTGTCGGCGGCGCCGTCGATCCGGACAGCATAGCGGCGGGCACGCGCGTCGGCCTGACCCTTGGCCGGCGCCCCAGCCGCGCGATGCCGCGCCCGCTCGATGCCCTTTCCGTGCGTGCGCGGCTCGACCTCGCGCTCGAAATCCGGCGTGTGAACGGCATGCTCGATATTCGCGAGATTCCCATCGCGGTGGATGACACGCCGCTGCGCATCCGCGGCCGTGTGGGCGGCAGCCTCTATGCCTCGGCACGGGCGGCCGGGGCCGATCCGGCAACGATCCAGTCCTATCTGAAGGCCATATCGCAGCAGGTCTCGCTCGGCACGGGCGTCGGCGCGGACGATCGTTTCGACATCGTTGTTGCCCATCGCCGCGCCGCCACGGGCGAGACGGAAACGGGCAAGCTGCTGTTCGCGGGTATCGAGCGGGCAGGCGGCAAGCGCGTCGATATGCTGCGCTGGACGGTGGACGGGCAGGAGCAATGGTTCGAGGCATCCGGCGTGGGACAGCGGCGCGGCGTGATGGCCGCTCCGGTGGCGGGGCGCCTGACGTCCAGCTTCGGCATGCGCTATCATCCCATTCTCGGCTATTCCCGCATGCATGCCGGTGTCGATTTCGGCGCGCCCTGGGGATCGCCCATCTATGCCGCCGCCTCCGGCCGCGTCGCGTTCGCGGGTCGGCATGGCGGGCATGGCAATTATGTGAAGATCGAGCATGGCGGCGGGATCGGCACGGGCTATGGCCATATGAGCCGCATCGCCGCTTATCCGGGCGAGATGGTGCGGCAGGGCCAGGTGATCGGCTATGTCGGTTCGACGGGCCTCTCCACCGGTCCGCACCTTCATTATGAAGTCTATCGCAACGGCGCGCCGATCAATCCGCTGTCGTTGAAATTCACCCAGACCGCGCAGCTTTCCGGCAATGCGCTCGCTGCCTTCCGCGCGCGGCTGGCGTCGCTCAAGGAGTTGCCCGTGGGCCTGCCGCAGCCTTCGTTCGCGCAAAGCAGGGCAGGGGCACAGGCAAGGGCGCGTTAGGAGCTGGCCGGTTCGCGCAGAGGCGCGGAGACCGCAGAGATTTTGCCGCGAAGCGGCCTGTTCTCGCATGGTCCCGACTTTAAATCAGGCCCCAGATCAGTGGCGGAATGCCCATGGCGGCTCTTCCCACTTCGCGTCTCCGCGCGGACAAGCCCCTAAAACGCCTCTTCCGCATAGGCGCGGCTCAAGTCTCTACCCCATTCCCCATGATATTTGTCGAGCAGCACCTCGGCGGGCGTCTTGCCGCGGGCGACCACTTCGTCCAGCGCGCCGAGATACCCCGTTTCATTGGTGCCCGCGCCATCCAGCCGCGCCCGGTTGGCCAGACCCAGGCGCGCAATGTCCAGCACCTCGCCCGCAATGTCGCGCAACTGCCCGCCGCCGCCAATGGGCGCGTCGAGGCCCAGTTTCGGCACGCTGTCCCGCAGCGCCTGCCGCTCGTCCATCGACCAGTCCTTCACGACGTCCCAGGCGGCGTCGAGCGCGCTATCGTCATAGAGCAGGCCGACCCAGAGCGCGGGCAGGGCGCAGATGCGGCCCCAGGGACCGCCGTCGGCGCCGCGCATTTCGAGGAAACTCTTCATCCGCACTTCGGGGAAGGCGGTCGACAGATGGTCCTGCCAGTCGGACAGGCGCGGTTTCTCGCCGGGCAGCACGGATAGCTTGCCGTCGAGGAAATCGCGGAAGCTATGGCCCGCCGCGTCGATATACTGGCCGTCGCGGAAGACGAAATACATCGGCACGTCGAGCGCATAGTCGGCGTAGCGCTCATAGCCGAAGCCGTCCTCGAACACGAAGGGCAGCATGCCCGTGCGCGCCGGGTCGGTATCCGACCAGATATGGCTGCGATAGGAGAGGAAGCCATTGGGCTTGCCCTCGGTAAAGGGCGAATTGGCGAACAGGGCGGTCGCCAGCGGCTGCAAGGCCAGGGATGTACGGAACATCTTCGCCATGCGCGCTTCGCTGGAATAATCGAGGTTCACCTGGATGGTGCAGGTGCGCAGCATCATGTCGAGGCCCATCGTCCCCACGCGCGGCATGTGCCGCAGCATGATGTCATAGCGCCCCTTGGGCATGATCGGCAGCGCTTCGCGCGTCTTGTCGGGCCACATGCCCAGGCCCAGGAAGCCGAGGCCGAGCAGGTCGCCGACATATTTCACCTGCTCCAGGTGACGGCCGGTCTCCGCGCAGGTGTCGTGCAGATTGTCGAGCGGCGCGCCGGAGAGTTCGAGCTGACCGGCCGGTTCCAGGCTGATCGTGCCGTCCGCGCCGGACAGGGCGATGATGTTCTCGCCCTCGAACACCGGCTCCCAGCCATAGCGGGTCAGGCCGATGAGCAGGGTATGGATGCCGCCCTTCTCCTCATAGGAGGGAGCGTGGAAGTCCTTGCGCGAGAAGACGAATTTCTCATGCTCCGTGCCGATCTTCCACCGATCGGCGGGCTTCTCGCCATTCTCGAAGACGGAGATGAGCTGCTCGCGGCGCTCGATCACGGGGTCCTCGCCGCCCGATTCCTTCCTCGTACTCATGGGCGGTCCCTGTTCTTCCTCGCTCTGGAGCGGCTCGCCATATAGCGGGTCCGGGCCGGGATCAAACAGATTTCATTTCGCAACGGGTCCAGTCGCCGTTCAGCGCCATCCAGCAGGCCGTGGCGGCAATGGCGGCCGTCTCCGCGCGCAATATGCGCGGGCCGAGCGAAATGGCCGTGGCGGCGCGATGGGTGCGGATCAGGGCGCGCTCCTCGTCGGTGAAGCCGCCTTCCGGACCGACCAGCAAGGCGGCCGGGCCGGTATGGGCGGCAAAGGCGTCCGCCATGGGCGTGCCGCCCTCCTCGTCCGCGAAGAAGAGGGTGCGGCCCTCGTCCCAATTCTCCAGCAGCCGGGGCAGCGTCGTCATGTCGGCGAGGACGGGCAGGGTCGTGCGGCCGCACTGCTCCGCCGCTTCCACCATTTGCGCGCGCAGGCGGTCGCCGTTCAGCTTGTCCACCACGGCCCGGCGCGTCAGCACCGGCTGCACCTCCGCCACGCCCAGTTCACAGGCCTTTTCCGCAACCAGGTCGATGCGCCCCTTCTTGATCGGCGCCACGCAGAGGCGGAAATCGGGCACCTGTTCGAGGGGGCGGGTCCGTGCCTCGCAGGTCAGGACCAGATCGCGCTTGCGGATCATACCCGCGCGCGCCGCCCATTCGCCGGAGCGGCCATCGAACAGTAATACGGCGTCGCCCTCGCCGATGCGCATGACCGACAGAAGATAATGCGCGGCATTGCCGTCCACCGGCACGGCCACGCCCTCGCCCAATGGCGTGTCGACATAGAGGCGCGGCGCGCTTTTCGGGGGCCATGCGGGTGTGGCGGGCATGGTCCCGCGCCTAGCTCAGGGGAGGGGCGGGGGGCAAGGCGGAAAGGGCCGTGCCGATCAGGCGGGCGTCTCGACCAGCTCCGCGATCTCGAAGACATGGCTTGTCCAGCCGCGCATGCGGGCCGCCTCCTGCACCGCGGCCTTTTTCCGCCTTGCCTCCGGCAGGGACCGGGTGTGGCCCCAGAAAACCTCCGTCTTGCCATTCTCCAGTTCCGCGACGATGCGCCAATAATGGGTGAAGGCATCGTTCGTGGGTCCGATCCTCTTCACATAGCCGTCCGGCATCGTGGCCGTGAGATAGCGTCGTTTCTTCTTCATGATCGTCACCCTCGAGGCCGCCTCTATTGCACATTCGCGCCGATGACGCTCTAGAGCTGGGATGAGTTGAGCTTGACGAAGCGGGTCGAGCCTATGTCATCCGATTCTAGAAAGCGCATGATGCCGGTTTCCCATCCGCCCGATGCGATAGTGCCCGACAGCCAGGCACGGGGCCTTGTCGCCCGCCTGCCCGCGCTGCCCCGCAATCTCGCGCTGCTGGCGCGGTTCGACCGTCCGATCGGCTGGTGGCTGCTCTTCTGGCCGGGCGCCTGGGCCATCGCCCTGTCCGGCAAGGCCTGGCAGCGCTGGGACATGCTGCTCTGGTTCCTGCTCGGCTCCATCGCGATGCGCGGCGCGGGCTGCGTCTTCAACGATATTGTCGACCGCGATCTTGACGCGCGGGTGGCCCGCACCGCCCGTCGCCCGCTGGCAAGCGGCGCGGTCAGCGTCAGGACCGCCTGGATCTGGCTCCTGAGCCTGTGCGCCCTCGGCCTCGTCGTTCTGCTGCAACTGCGCTGGCAGGCCCAGCTTGCCGCGCTGGGAAGCCTCGTCCTGGTCGCGGCCTATCCCTTCATGAAGCGGATCACGGGCTTCCCGCAGGCATGGCTGGGCCTTGTCTTCGCATGGGCGGCTCCCGTCGCCTGGGTGGAGATGACGGGCACGATGACGCTGGCGGGCGGGCTGCTTTATGCGGGCGCGATCCTGTGGGTCGTCGGTTACGACACCATCTATGCCATGCAGGACAGGGAGGATGACGCGCTGGTCGGCATCGGATCGAGCGCGCTGACCCTCGGGCGGCGGGTGCGGCCCGGCGTCGCGGCCTTCTATCTGGGCGCGCTCCTGCTCTGGGGGGCCGCTTTCCGGTCGATCGTGCCGCACTGGCTGACGGGGCTCGCATTGCTGCCCATGGCCGTGCATCTCTTCTGGCAGGTGGGCGCGCTGAAGGATGACGGCGCCGATCCGCTGGCCAAGTTCCGGTCCAACCGCTTCGCGGGATTGCTGATGTTCGGCGCCTGCATCGCGGTCGGCGGGATATGATTGCCTGAAGTGGGATGACTTGAGCTTGATCGTCATTGCGAGCGCGGCGAAGCGGTCGAGCTTATATTATCCGCTCTAGCCGCTGGCACCTGTCGCACAAACCCGCTAAGGCCCGCCTCGATGCTCGAACGCCTCTATCAGTGGACGCTCGCCAAGGCTGCTCACCGCCATGCGGAAGTCTGGCTATTCGTGATTTCCTTCATGGAATCGAGCTTCTTTCCGATACCGCCGCATCCCCTGCTCGGCCTGATGTGCCTCGCGCGTCCGCAAAAGGCGCTGCGCTACGGCTTCATCTGCACGGCGGCGTCGGTGCTGGGCGGCCTGCTGGGCTATGCCATCGGCCATTTCGTCTTCGAGACGGTCGGGCAGGCGCTGCTGCATGCGCTGGGGCTGGAGAAGAGCTTCCCGGTCGCGGCCTGCTATCTGCGTCAATATGGCGCGGAGATCATCCTCATAAAGGGCGCGACCCCGATCCCGTTCAAGCTGATAACCCTGACGGCGGGGTTCATCGGCCTGCCGCTTTTCACCTTCCTGTGGGCCAGCATCCTGTCGCGCGGCTTCCAGTTCATGCTGGTGGGCGTGCTGTTCTGGAAGTTCGGCGCGCCCATAAAGAGCTTCATCGAGAAATATCTGACCCTGGTCTGCGCCGCCTTTCTGGTGGCCCTGGTCGCCGGGTTCGTCGCGGTGAGCCTGCTGACCGGCGGGCACAAGCAGGATGATGACGCATGCAGCGCCGCCCGTTCGGTGACGGCGGCCCCCGTATCCTGACATGACCGGGCGCCTGCCGGACTGGGCCGAAAAGCGGCCGTTCCTCGTCCTTCTGCTTGCGGGGGCGGCGTCCGCCTGCGGTTTCGCGCCGCTCCATCTCTGGCCGGTGACGATCCTGGCGCTCGCGCTGCTTCTGGCCCTTCTCGAACGCGCCGGGACCGGGCGCGGGGCCTTCCTCGCGGGCTATGCCTTCGGCCTCGGCCAATTCGTCGTGGGCCTGAACTGGATCGCCCATGCCTTCACCTTCCAGGACGCCATGCCCCACTGGTTCGGTTATGGCGCCGTAGTCCTGCTGAGCCTCTATCTGGCCGTCTATCCCGCGCTGGCCGGGCTGCTGGCATGGCGGCTGGCGCGCCGGGCGGGCGCGCTGGCGCTGACCTTCGTCCTGGCGGGCGGATGGGCGATGACCGAATATCTGCGCGCGACCCTGTTCACCGGCTTTGCCTGGAATCCGCTGGGCGTGGTCTGGCTGGGCACCGGGGTCGAGCATATGGCGCGGCTGATCGGCACCTATGGCCTCGGCACCGTCGCGATCATGGCGGGCGGAGCGGTCTGGATGTTCCTGCGCGGGCAGCGCAAGCTCGCCTCGCTTTTCGCGCTCAAATTGCTCGCGGTGCTGGCGCTCGGCTGGCTGCATGGCCATCTGACGCATCCGGCCCCCGCCACCGATCCTGTCGCGATCCGGGTCATCCAGCCCAACATCCCGCAGGACGAGAAATATGATCAGGCGGCCGAGGTCCGCAACTTCAACAAGCTGGCCCGGCTGAGCGGCGACCCCTCGCCCACGCCGCGCCTTCTGCTCTGGCCGGAGGCGGCGGTCTATGCGCTGCTCGACATGGAGCCGATGTGGCGCGCGCGCCTTGCCATGCTCCTCGGGCCGGGCGACCTGCTGATGACAGGGGGCGACAAATATTATTTCCGCGGGACGGGCGCCGCCTTCTATCGGCCGGGCGATCTGCTGGGCGCCAATAACAGCCTCTGGGTGCTGACGCCGAAGGCGGAGATAGCGGGCCGCTACGACAAGGCGCATCTGGTGCCCTATGGCGAATATCTGCCCATGCGCTCGCTCCTGTCGGCCATCGGCCTGTCGCGGCTGGTGCCCGGCGATGTCGATTTCTGGCCCGGTCCCGGACCCCGCACGCTTTCCCTGCCGGCCGGGCAGTCCGGCGGCAAGGTGCGCCCGGCGCTGAAAATGGGCGTCCAGATCTGTTATGAGATCATCTTTTCCGGGCAGGTGCTGGACCGGTCCGACCGGCCGGACTTCCTCTTCAACCCGTCCAATGACGCATGGTTCGGCGGCTGGGGGCCGCCCCAGCATCTGGCGCAGGCAAGGCTGCGCGCCGTGGAGGAGGGGGTTCCCGTCATCCGCTCCACCCCCACCGGCATTTCCGCCGTGGTCGACAGCGCGGGCGGCATCGTCGCCACCGTCGGCGCCCATCGCGAGGGGCGCCTGGATGCCGTCCTGCCGCCCGCCGCCCCGCCGACCCTGTTCTCCCGCTTCGGCAATATCCTGCCGATGCTTCTGGCGTTGGGACTTGTGCTCAGCGGCGTTGCCTTGGGCCGCATCAGGCGCTAAAGAGCGCACATAAGGAAATCTTTATATGGGTGAGGCGATAAGCCAGCCCAACCCACCGCAGGAAAGGCGACGTTATCCCTTATGCGTAGCAGCTATCTCTTCACGTCCGAGTCCGTGTCCGAAGGCCATCCGGACAAGGTTTCGGATCAGATTTCGGACGCCATCGTCGACCTGTTCCTGTCCAAGGACCCGGAAGCGCGCATCGCATGCGAGACCCTGACCACGACCCAGCTCGTCGTGCTGGCCGGAGAAATCCGCTGCAAGGGCGTCTATGAAAATGGCGAGTGGGCGCCCGGCGCCCTTGAGGAGATCGAGAAGACGGTGCGCGGCGTCGTCAAGGACATCGGTTATGAGCAGGAGGGTTTCCATTGGGAGACGCTCCGCTTCGAGAATAATCTCCATGGCCAGTCCGCCCATATCGCGCAGGGCGTCGATGCGTCCGGCAACAAGGATGAAGGGGCGGGCGATCAGGGCATCATGTTCGGCTTCGCCTGCGACGAGACGCCGGACCTCATGCCCGCGACCCTGGATTACAGCCACAAGATTCTGGAGCGCATGGCCGCCGACCGTCATTCCGGCGCGGCGCCCTTCCTTGAGCCCGACACCAAGAGCCAGGTCACGCTGAAGTTCGAGAATGGCAAGCCGGTCGCCGCGACCGCGATCGTCGTCTCCACCCAGCATGCGCCGGGCTATGACACGGGCGACAAGGAAGCCGAGCTCAAAAATTATGTGAAGAAGGTGGTGGCCGACACCCTGCCTGCCGCCCTTCTCTCCGACGAGACCGTCTATCACATCAATCCGACCGGCAGCTTCGAGATTGGCGGGCCGGACGGCGATGCCGGGCTCACCGGCCGCAAGATCATCGTGGATACCTATGGCGGTGCCTCGCCCCATGGCGGCGGCGCCTTCTCCGGCAAGGACCCGACCAAGGTCGACAGGTCGGCCGCCTATATCACGCGCTATCTTGCCAAGAATGTGGTGGCCGCGGGCCTCGCCACGCGCTGCACCATCCAGATCGCCTATGCCATCGGCGTGTCGCAGCCGCTGTCGCTCTATGTCGATACGCATGGCACGGGCACTGTCGGCGACGACAGGATCGAGGCCGCGATCCAGTCTATCGGCAAGCTCGGCGGCTTGACGCCGCGCGGCATCCGCACCCATCTGGGCCTCAACAAGCCGATCTATCGCAAGACCGCGGCTTATGGCCATTTCGGCCGCAAGGCGGAAGGCGACTTCTTCCCCTGGGAGCGTACCGATCTGGTCGATGACCTGAAGGCCGCGCTGGCCTGATCCGGCGCGGCGGCGCGCCCTTCGTAAAATAGTGTCAAGGCGCGAAGGCCCTGGCCCCTTTCATCCTGCATTCAGTGTAGGAAGGGGATCAGGGCCTTGCCGTTCCAACGGGAGAAAGATGATGACCAGGATTGCCGCCGCCTTTGCCGCCTTCGCCCTCGTCGCCGCCAGCGCCTCGCCCGCGCTCGCCGCCCCGCCGTGCAAGGATGCCAAGGGGCGTTTCGTCAAATGCCCGGAAAAGAAGCCGGTCAAGAAAGCGCCCTGCAAGGATGCCAAGGGCAAGTTCATCAAGTGCAAATGAAGCGGGGTACGCGCCGCTGACACCGGCGGCGCGTCTCCTCCAGCGTCAGACCATGATCTCGAACTCTTCCGACAGCAGGCTCCCGTCGAGCGCGTCGTCGAGATCGGTCCTCAGGAAATGGCGTATGTCCATGCTGGCATGGAACTGGCGCGACAGCGGCATTTCCCCGACAAGGGCTTCGGGATCGCTGGACCAGGCGCTGTCCGACAGGATCAGGCCCGGCTGGTCGGCCTTCCCATATTCATAATAGTGATCGATCAACGCATCCTCTTCATCGCGCTGGACGACGAGGCGAAGAATATAGCGGCTCCCCGGCGTAGGGTGCGACGAGATTGTGAAATAATGGTTCTTAACCAAGCTGCGGCCTCTCGGTTACTGATGTAACTATAACCGAAATTACGCAAAATACGCGCATCGATTTGTCGCAGCAGCGCGTCTACTCGTCTTTATTTATTGGTTAATTTCTGCTGGTTACCGAAATGTTGATGCGTTTACCATGGGACGATGCCCGATCCGTCAATCCTTGATGTTGATCGAATAGAGCATCTTCACCCGCCTGTGGGCAAAGCGCCACCCGTCGGCCGTCTTCGCAAAGCGGTCGATATAGGTGCCTTCCTCGATGATGGTGCCCCGCCTGCTCACGAAGAAATAGGTCCAGCCCAGCGCGCTGTCGTCGCCCGTCACCTCGATCCGGCATGTCGTGAGCTGGTGGCGCGATCCGGCCAGATCGACATCGGGACGGCGGCCGGAGACGATGCCGCTGAACATGCCCCGGATCGCCGGCTGGCCTTCAAGCCTGTCGTTGCTGAGCTGCAATATGGCGTCGGTCGCGAACAGCTCGATCAACTCGTCGACGCGGCCCCGGTCCGCCATATTATTGTAGCAGGCGATGAGGTGGCGGATCTGGTCGCGCGCCACCGCAATGTCATGATCGGTCATCAGGCTCTCCCTCTCGCCCGATGAGTGGCGCAGGGAAGGGCGGCTGTCGAGGCTTCAGGGAAATTCGCGCCCTATTCCGCCAAGGCGATGCGATGGAGGCTGTTTCACGTTCCGGCGGATCAGGCGCGGTCGCCTTCGGCCGTCGCCTGCCGCGCCGCGGGCAGGGCGTTCGTGCCCGGCCGGCCGCGCAATCCGGTCAGCAGGCGCGTGATCGGCGCATGGGCCGCCGCCCATGCGGCATAGGCGCGATAGTCCGGGTCGGCGGACAGATGCTTCTCCTCCGTCCGGGCGCGCCAGTAATAGATGGCGCTGACGATGCCGAGCAGCAGCGTGTTGCGCACGGCCGTCGCCGGGCTGTCGCTGGTGACGAGGAAGGGCAGGACCGACAGCCACCAGAACAGGTTCTTCGCCACATAGGCGGGGTGCTTGGTCAGCCTGTACGGGCCATGGGTGATGATGCCGCGATGGGTGAGGTTGGAGAAGCGCGGGCCGAAGGCGACCGTCGCCCAGGCATAGATGCCGGTCAGGACCACCAGCACGGCGCCCCAGACCCACAGCAAGGCTTCATGCCCGCCCAGCCAATAGGCCCAGTCGCGCGTATCCACCTGATAGTTGAGCGGTCCGCCCACGCCCATGGCGACGAACGGCGGATAGCAGATCAGCGCCGCGACCCATCCTTCCAGATAGGGGGTGGCGGTGCGGATATGCGCGTCCAGCGGCCTGAACGTCAGGATATAGCCGACCGTCGCGAAGGCCACGTCTATGGTGAACAGGACAGCGATGAGGAAGCTCGCAAGAGCGACCGGATTGCCGGATATGGCATCGTCACGCCAATGGATCATGTCCGCGAAATTGCCGGGCACCACGGCCAGCATGAAGGTCAGGAAGAACGCCTTCACCGCCCAGGCGCGCACATGGTCGGCGACGGCGCCGGGGCGCGGCTTCTCCTCCCTGTTGAGCAGCCACAGGCCCAGCGCATGGGCGCCGTCGCGCGGCTCCACCAGATAGCGGTCGAGCCAGATCACATAGGGTATGGATGCCGCGACCAGCACCGGTCCGACATGGCCGAGCAGCCCCATGACCTGCGCATAGGGGCCTTGCCAATACCAGGCGAAGGTCATGTAGAAAAAGGCTATGGCGCCCCATGTGGCCCACAGGCCCAGCAGCTTGACCGCGCTGATGTCGAATATGTCCGCGACGCGGCGCGGGCTGGACCAGTCGATCCCCGTGCTGTCCCGCCGATGCACCTTGTCGACCAGCAGCGACCAGAGGATCATCGGCACGCCGCAGGCGAGGATCGCCGTCAGGCCCGCGCTCGGACCGTCCATGCCGTAATGGAAGGCGATAGCGACCCAGATGGCAAGCCCGGCAAGGCCCGCGAGGCCGACGCCCGTGCTGACCGCCGAGGGAGGGCAGGAGGGGGATGAAGAAGCCATGCGATGCTCCTTATCGCCCCAATGGTTAAGATACCGCCTAGCTCGACCGCCGTCCCCCGGCCTCCCACCACCATCGCTCGATCGTCGCGAGATCCGGCGGGAGGAGGACGGAGAGCGGGTCGGCGAACTGGTTCCAGGCCGCCGCATGGCGCGGCGCGACCGACGTCAATATGGGAATATGGCGTTCCGCCGCCGCCGAGAAGGCCGCAAGCAGCCCGGAACGGTTCTCCGCCTCCAGCTTGCCGAACTTGCTGAGGATCACGAGGTCGCAGCCCGCCGCTATATCGCGTCGAACCGCTTCGCCCGCCCGGACAAGCGCGTCCGTGTCGAGCCCGCAAGCCGCCGATTGCGTGCCGAGGTCCTGGAACAATCCGTACCGGCTGCCGTCCACGATGCTGCGGACGGCATTGCCATCCGGCTCCTCGATCAGTCCCGCGATCCGCGCCGTGCCGGACCAGCGAGTGGCGAAGCGGGCGAGCAATGCCTGTATGGCCTCGCCAGCGGCGCCCTGGATGACGGCGATGGGTGCGACGGAACCATGCATGGGAGGGCGGCCTCTGAAGGGGGCCGGGTCACTATATTCAATGAAATATAGCGATGCAAACCCGTCCTTCAGTCCATGCCCGCCCTTCAGTCCATGACCGTGCCCGGCGCGCGCCGCCCCATGATGATGGAGGCGAGGAGCGGCGCGTTGCGGTTGAAATGATGGTCGCCGGGCACGAGAAATTGCCGGGCGACGCCCGGCGCGATGGCCGGGCAGGCGCTGCCCTCTTCCTCGTCGCCGCGCACGCACTGGATCGCCATGCCCCTGAGGCGCGCTATGGCGGGCAGGGTGGGCAGCGCCTCGTCGGAACTGACGTTCAGCCAGCTTGCGAGATGGAACTGGAAATCCGCCGATTTGCTCAGGCCCAATAGCGAGAGGCGCGCGATCCGGGCGCGCCCCGCCGGGGACAGCCTCTCGACCATGGCGGGCATGACGTCCGCCCCGAAGCTGTAGCCGACGAGCAGCACCTGCGGCCTGCCCCAGTGGCGGCTGAACGCCTCGATGAGGCGGGACAGGTCTTGGGCGGCGCCTTCGGGCGTCCGGGCCGTCCAGAAATAGGAGAGGCTGTCGACCCCCACCACCGGAATGCCCGCCGCCGCCAGCGCGCCCGCGACGTCATGGTCGATGCCCACCCAGCCGCCATCGCCGGAATAGAGGATCGCCATCAGGCCCGCCGTCCCTGGATCGGGTCGCGCGGGAACCAGCGTCAGGGGCATGTCGGGAATGGGCAGAGATCCGGTCTGGCCGCGCGTCAGGGCATGGGGCAGCATGGCGGCCACCGCCGCGGAGACCGGCGCGCGCCATTGGTCCGTGGCAGCGGCGATGGTGGCCAGCCGCGCGCTCGGCACGGCGGAGACCAGCCGCCCGACGCCGGCATCGCCGCCGCCATCCGGTGTCAGGACCACCCAGGGCAGGCTGATCCGGGGATTGGGGCCGAAGCGCCAGCCCCGGCCGTCCCGCTGGGCCGTGAAGCCGGGGACGGCGCACCATGGCCGGGACGTGGCGACAGGGGGGCGATAGCCGATGGACAATATACCAGCATAGGAGCCTCTGGCCCATTGCGACAGGCTGGCATAGGCGAGCGCGCCGCCCTCGCCGAGGCCCATGATCACCGGCTTGGCATAGGTCCGCACGGCCATGCGGTGCTGGACGTCGCTGGACAGGGCGATCAGCGGATAGTTGAGATTGAGGCAGCCCGGCCCCGCGTCCAGCGCGCGCATCAGCGCGGGCGTGGACAGCAGGGCGACCATCATGCCCCGGCGCGACAGGGCGGCCGCGACCGTCATCTCCGCGCCGGTGACGCCGTTCGCGTCGGAAAGGAACAGGACCGTGCCGCCCGGCCTCGCCGGATGGGTGACCAGGATCGTGCCGAAGGGCGCGGCGGCATAATGGGAGAGGAGGGGCATGCCCGGCGAGGCGGGCGTTTCCCCCCGGCCCGCGACCAGCGCGAGCGCGACGGCGCACAGGACCCGGATCGGCCTTGCCCAGGCCCGGCGCCCCGTCATGGCCGCGCCGCGATCAGCGCTTGCAGGTCGATGAGCGCGCGGCCCAAGGCCAGTCCCTGCGGCCCCGCGATGAAGCGAGGCTCCCAGACCGGCGAGAATTTGTCCTTGTAGCTGCGCAGCCCCTCGAAGCCGTAAAGCGCCTCGCCATGATGATAGAGGAGCGAGCCGAGCCGCATCCATAGCGGCGCGAGCCGCCGCGCCTCCAGCCCCGACAATGGCGCAAGGCCGAGCGTGAACCGGCCATAGCCCTGTTCCCGCCCCCATTGCATCAGCTTCACGAACAGATAGTCCATCGTGCCATAGGGCATGGCATCGTCATGGCGCATCAGGTCGATGGACAGTTCCGAACGGTCGGCGGTGGGCCAGATATTGGCGAAGGCGACGATGCGCCCGCCCTGCCGCACCACCGCGCAGTCGAAGCGGGCCATATAGGCGGGGTCGAAGCGGCCCACGCTGAACCCCTTCTCCCTGTGCCCCTTCGCCTCCAGCCAGCGGTCGGATATGCCGCGCAGCTCTTCCATGACCGCCGGAAGCTCGGCGGCGGGCACGATGGCGAAGGATGCGCCCTCCTTCTCCGCCCGGCGCACGGCATAGCGCAGCGGCTTGGCGGCGGGGCCGTCCAGCGTGAATGTGTCGAGAGGCACGCGGGCTTCCTCGCCATATTTCACGATCTGAAGCCCCAGGTCGATGGCGATGGGCAGCGCCTGCACGCTGATCTGATAGAGGAGGAGGCGCCCCTGCGCCGCGTCCGCCGCCTCCCGCAGGGACCAGAGCAGGTCGCTCCATTCCGCCTGGTCCCCCACGGGATCGCCCATCACGATCCAGCTATGCCCGCGTATCTGGTACATCAGGAATGCCCGGCCGGACGCGGAGGCGAGGAAGCGCTTGTCGCCCGTATAGGCCAGGTTCGCGTCGGTGCGGGGGGTCAGGGCCATCGCCGCGCCCTCCGGCGGCTCCGTACCGCTCTCGGCGGCAAAGGCGGGGGCTGCGGGGCGCAGCAGCCGCCAGAGCGCCAGTCCGACGAGCAGCACGGCCACCGTCAGGCTGGCGCGCAGGAAGCGGGAGGCGTCGCCAGCTTGCGAGAAATGCCACCAGAGGTCGTTGCGATAGGCCACATGCTTATAGGCGAAGAAGCCCAGCCATATGGGCAGGCCCACCATCACGGCCACCGTCGCCAGCCAGCCGGGCGACAGCATGTCCTGAGTCAGCCGGGTCCGGCGGTAGAAGGCGCCGCGCGTCCATTGCAGGAGCGCGGCCAGCACCAGCATGACGCCCGCCTCCTCATAATCGAGGCCCTTGAGCAGCGAGAAGGCGGCGCCTGCCAGCAGCAGCGCGCGCGTCAGCCAGAATGCGCCGTCGAGGCGGCGGTAGAGGCCGGGCGACAGGATGAGCAGGGCCACGCCGACAAGGCTGGCGGCGAGGTGCGACGCCTCGACGAAGGGCAGTGGCACGATGCGCAGCAGCAGGTCGGCGCGTCCCCGCAGGGCGGGCAGGGACCCGGAGACGAGCAGCACCATGCCGCCCAGGAAGACGAGGGCCGCGATCATGGTCGGCGCGATGCCGGATATGACGGCCTGCGCGCCTCTCAGGGTCGCGGCGACGGGCCGCTGCCAGCGCCGCCCTTCCTGCACCGCCACGATGATCGCCGCGACGAGCAGCGGCAGGAGATAATAGACGAGGCGGTAGCCGAGCAGCGCCGCGATCAGTTCCGGCCGGGGCGCGGCGGGCAGGGCGGCGATCATGATCGCCTCGAACACGCCCACGCCGCCGGGAACATGGGTGACGAGCACCGCGACGATCGCCAGTATATAGCCCATGAAGAAGGCGGGCCAGTCGGCCGCGCCCGTCCCCGGCACGAGCAGGAGGAGGGCACCGCTGGCGGCGGCGAGATCGACCGCCGCCACCGCGATCTGCGCGGCGGCGAGCCTGTATCCCGGCACGGGCAGGCTCCAGCGGAAGAGGCGCAGCGTCCTTCCGTGCCGGCCGGACCAGAGGAGCAGCCCGCCGATCAGGAGGAGCAGGAGCATGCCCCCGCCCCGCCAGGCCCAGGGCGCGGGCGCCACGCCGGCCAGCGCGATCCGGTCGGGACTGAGCGTCAGCATCGCGCCTGCCAGCGCCAGAACGCCGCCCCAGAATGTCATGCCCGCCACCGCCACCACCCGCGCCACGTCGCCGGTGCCCAGCCCTTCCGCGCTATAGACGCGATAGCGCGCCGATCCGCCGGTCAGCAGCGAGAGGCCGAGATTGTGGCTGAGCGTATAGCTGGTGAAGGAGGCGAGGGCCGCCACGCGCCATGGCAGCGGACGTCCGATGGTGCGAAGCGCCAGCACGTCGTACAGCGTGAGGGCCAGATAGCTCGCCACCGTCAGCAGGGCGGCGGCGGCGAAGCGTTCCGCGCCGATCCGGGACCAGGCTTGGCGTATGTCGTGGAGATGGACTTCCCGCAGCAGATGGGCGAGCGCGGCGAAGCCCAGCGCCGCCAGCGCGAGGACCGCCGCTATGGTGAGGGCGGTCCTGTGTCGCCGTGCCATATGCGTCTCCTCCATCGCGCCTTCCCGTCGCCTTCCCCTTGTCCTTATCGCGGATGGAAGATGCCGCCGCCATCCCCATGAAAGAAACGGGATATAAAAAAGGATGAGGGGGAAGCCGCGGCTTCCCCCTCCATGCCTTTCATCTTGGCCGGATGGTCAGGACTTGGCGGTCTTCTCCGCCTTGCCCTTCGCCTTGTGGGCAGCCGCATGATGGACATGCGCCTTGGCGGGCTTGGCGGCGGCATGCTTCGCCGGTGCGGCACTTATGCATTCGTCCTGCACGCTCTTGGAACAGGGCGGGTAGGAGGTCGTGCCGGTCGCGGCGAAGGCAGCGGAGCCGATGCCCAGCGCGATGAAGGGAACGAGCAGATATTTCATAGGCCTTCTCCTTCGTTGGCGGAACGGGGCCTTAACAGGGGGGAAGCGACTCCGTTCCGCCGAAGGGAAAGATGGGCTTCGGCCGGGGCGAAGTCATGTTACGCTTTGTTCATGTTGCGCGGGCGGCGGCTCCGGAAAGCGGGGGGAGGCCGCAGGGTTGCAACTTGCCTGCCTCCGGTTCCATCATGAAAAAATTGTAATCCGTGCATCATGCCGGCGCAGGCCCGCATGGCGCAGGGGACGGGCATGGCCGACGGGAGCGCATCGATGGGAGCAGGACGGTGGCGGGCATGGCGGGCAGCGTTCGCCATCCTTGCCATATTCGCCGCGGCGGGGCTGGCCTGGCTCGCTTTTCTGGGGGCTTTCGATCATGACGTCTATCATGACCTGCCCGCGTCGGGCGGGTGGTCGCACGGGCATGGCGAGGTCGCCGCCGTCCTGCTGTCGGGTGACATGGGCTTCCGCATCGGGATGGGGCCGGACGTGGCGCGGCGGCTGGCGGAGGCGGGCATCCCCGTGACCGGCGTCAACTCGCTCGCGGCCTTTCGCCATCGCCGCGGTCCTGCCCGGATCGGCCGGGTCATCGAGGCGGCGATGGACCATGCGCGGGCGAGGACGGGCGCGCGCCGCCTCGTCCTGATCGGCCAGTCCTTCGGCGCGGACATGCTGCATGTGGGCCTTGCCGCCCTGCCGCCGGAAAAGCGGCGGGACATCCTCCTCGTCGCGCTCGTCGTGCCTACGGATACGGTCTATTATCAGGTTTCGCTCGGCGAGACGTTCGAATGGACGGCCCCCGATGCCGCCGCCATCGACACCGCGCGCCGCCTCGACTGGGTGCCGGTCCTGTGCATTCAGGGGAAGGAGGAATCCAACAGCCTCTGCCCGCGACTTGACCGGTCCAACATGCGCCGTGTGGCCCTGCCCGGCGGGCATCCGCTCCACCGGGACGCCGATGCGGTCGCCCGCGTCCTCCTCGATGCGATCCGTCAGGTGGTCAGGTGGTAGGGAAACCAGTGAGCTTTGCGGCATAGAGCAGCCGTCCCGGCCCGATCAGTCCCAGCACCTGCGGCAGGAGGTGCCGCGCGACCGCGAAGCAGCCCTCGCTGCGGCCGAGCTTGCCCCAGGCGGCGACATGCTCCTCGCTCACATAATCGGCGCCATGGATGACGATGGCGCGGATGTCGGCATTATAGTTGGTGGGATCGAGGCCGACCAATCGCATGGAGGCGCCATGCTTGCCGTCATAGACGACGCTGGTCAGATAGGCGCCCTCGCTGGTCGCCAGCGAATTGGGTTCGTTGGAGAAGCTGCGCAGATAACCGCTATGCTCCGGGTCGGACCCCCGGCCATGGGCGACGAGATAGGAGCTTGCCTGCCCGCTCGCCAGATCGACGATATGGAAGCGGTGCTGGTTCGACCCGACGCTGAAATCCGCCAGCGCCACGCGGTCGCGCAGCGGGAAGCGGTCGGGATTGGCGGCGATCACGGCGCGCGCCCGCTCCAGCAGAGGCGCGAAGGAGGCGCGCGTCAGGCCGCCCGGCGTGGACAGCGGCGCGACCCCCGCAGGAACCGGCGCGGACGGCGCCACGGGAGCGGGAACGGGCGCGGCGGGCAGGGCCGTCGCCGCGCGGAGGGTGAAGGAGGGCAGGCTGGCAAGGCCGAGTCCGGTCAGGCCATGCCTTACGAAATCACGTCGCTTCATCCGTGAAATATAGCGGATCGCGCGCGAGTCTTCCAGATCGCATCCGAAGAGGGGACGGCGGCCGGTCGCGGGAGCGAACCGGCCTGAACCGTGCCGCCCCGGCCCTTATTGTGCCGCGGCGGCACGATCCGCGGAAGGATCGTAATCATCCGGCAGGCGGCTGGTCATGCCCGTCGCGTCGGCATCGTCCAGCGTCTGCTGGTCCTCCGTCACCGGCGGCGGAGGAGGGGGAGGCGGGGCCGAGACGGTGTTGGTCGGCGCCGGCTCCAGCACGGGCGGTGCCTCGACCGGTTGCTGCTCCTCGACATTGGCCTCGCCGGCGCTTTCATTGTCCACCGGCACCGCCTCGTCCTCCTTGCCCTTGTTGCAGGCGGCGAGGGCGAGGAGACCGGCCAGGGCCAGCATCGCGTGGGATTTGCGCATCATATCAGTCCTTCGAAGCGGTCGCGGTCGCCTGCGCGCGATTGGTGGAGGCGTCGATCTTGGCGGCGAGCAGCTTGTCCCAGCCATAGGGATCGTCGCGGAAGTTCATCGTGCCGTTCGCGCTGGCAAAGGCGGTCCAGTAGAGCAGGTAGACGGCAACCGGCTTGGGCACGGAGACGCGCTGCGTCTTGCCCGTGTCGATCAGCGCCTGCACGTCCGTCGTGACGTCGGGCGAACCCTGCAACATATAGTCGGCCAGTCCCACCGGCTTTTCGAGGCGCACGCAGCCATGGCTGGCGAGCCGGTCATAGCTGGAGAACTTGCCCCGCGACGGCGTGTCGTGGAGGTAGACGGCGAAGGGGTTGTTGAAGTCGAACTTCAACCGCCCCAGCGCGCTGGACGGACCGGCGGGCTGGATGATGCGCTCGCCGCCTTCCGGCGTCTTGACGATCTTGTATCCCTGCCGGATCAGCGCCGCCCGCCCCTTGGGGAACAGTTCGCGCTTGGCGATGGAGGCGGGCACGTTCCACGGCGGATTGACCACGATGGAGGTGATGTCCGACACCAGCATCGGCGTCTGGTTGTCCGGGCTGCCGGTGACGGCGCGCATGGACGAGATCGGGCGGTCCCCCTCGAACAGCGTCAGGACGGCGGCGGCGATGTTCACCTGCACCCGGTTGTCGGGCAGTGTCGGCGGCAGCCAGCGCCAGCGTTCCATGTTCGCCATGATCGCGGCGATGCGATCGCGCACCGGCACGTTGAGCGCGGCCAGCGTCCGCGTGCCGAGCGATCCCGTCGGTTCCAGGCCATAGCGGCGCTGCGCGCGCTGGATGGCGGCGGCGATGGGTTCCCCGTCGGTGACGGCATCGTCCTCCACCTTGAGGCGCTTGCGGATTTCGGCCGGGGAGGATTGGGCGGTCAACGGCTTCCAGCCGCCCGCCTCCTGTATGTCCTCATAACGCTGAAGGCCCTTGCGCAGCGTCTCATAGCCGGAATAGCGGGGCGTGAGGCCATTCGCCCATTGCGGCAGGCGGTCGGCCTTCACGGCCTCCGCAAAGCCGGGCGCGGGATCGAAGGGGGGTGGGCGCACCGCCCAGACCTGAAGGAAATCCGCCGTGTCGACACGGCCCCGGCGCAGCGCGATGGCGCGGTCCAGCGCGGCGCGCGCCAGCGTATCGCCCGACAGCGAGGCATAGGATTTGGTGGAACCCGTGGTCAGTCCCTGACGCGCTCCGTCTGCCAGCCAGCCGCGCAGGAAATCGGCCTGGGCGGGGCTGAGCCTGGGCAGGGGCTGCGGAGGCAGCACCGGCAATGGCGGTGCGGCCGTCGCCGGGGCGGGCTGCGCCACGGGAGGAGCGGTGGTCGTCGTCGCCGCGGGCGGCAGGATCGACTCGGGGGCCGCCATGGCGGCGGCGGGCGCCAGCGCCAGCAGCATGCCCAGGGCGGCGGTGGATGCGAGGGACGGATTATTCTGTTTCATCGGCGCCGATGTACTGACGGCAAGTCCCTTGTTCAAATGATGTTTGTCACATTTTCGTTGCTCATGCGGCTTGCCCGCCTGTCGATTTCGCATCCGCTCTCCCGCCTTCCTTCCGCTTATACCGTCATGCCCCGCCCTGCGTTCCGCACCGCTGCGTAACGATTGCGCCGGACGCGCCATTTTTACAAAAAATGAAGGTTCCCGACAGCCCGCGCGAGCGGTAGGGATGGGAGGAAGAGAGCGCGAAAGCGCGGCGGCCGCCCTTTCCGGCCCGCTGCCCGCCATGAGAGGATCGAGAGGATCGCGATGACCACCAGCTACCCCGTCCCGGCCGAATGGGCTGCCCGCGCCACGATCACGGCGGAAGTCTATGCCGGGAAATATGCGCGCTCCCTTTCCGATCCGGAAGGCTTCTGGGCGGAGGAGGCCGCGCGGCTGGACTGGATCAAGCCCTTCACCAGGGTGAAGGACACCAGCTTCCACGAGGCCGATTTCGGCATCAAATGGTTCGAGGATGGCGTCCTCAACGTCTCGGCCAACTGCCTCGACCGGCATCTGAAGGACAGGGGCGGCGAGACGGCGCTGATCTGGGAGGGGGACGAGCCGGGCGAGAGCCGCCGCTTCACCTATGTCGAACTGCATGAAGAGGTCTGCCGCTTCGCCAATGTCCTCAAGGGGCAGGGCGTGCGCAAGGGCGACCGCGTAACCATCTACATGCCCAACATGCCCGAGGCGGCGATGGCGATGCTGGCCTGCACCCGCGTCGGCGCCATCCATTCGGTCGTCTTTGGCGGCTTCTCTCCGGAAAGCCTCGCCGGCCGCATCCAGGACTGCGATTCCACCGTCGTCATCACCGCCGATGAGGGCGTGCGCGGCGGCAGGAAGATCCCGCTCAAGACCAATGTCGACGCCGCCCTTCACCACTGCACCTCGGTCAGGACCGTGATCGTGGTGAAGCGCACAGGCGGGGACGTGCCCATGACGGAGGGGCGCGACCATCGCTATGACGAATTGCGGGCCGTCGCGGCGACGGAATGTCCCCCGGAACCCATGGGCGCGGAGGACCCGCTGTTCATCCTCTACACCTCCGGTTCCACCGGCAAGCCCAAGGGGGTTCTGCACACCACCGGCGGTTATCTGCTGTGGGTCGCGGCGACCTTCGAATATATATTCGACTACAAGCCGGGCGAGATATTCTGGTGCACGGCCGATATCGGCTGGGTGACGGGGCACAGCTATCTCATCTACGGCCCGCTCGCCAATGGCGGCACCACCGTCATGTTCGACGGCGTGCCCAATTATCCCGACCATGGCCGCTTCTGGGAGACGTGCGACCGGCTGGGCGTCAACATCTTCTACACCGCGCCTACCGCGCTCCGCGCCCTGATGCGGGAAGGGGACGAGTGGGTGAGGAAATATAGCCGCCGGTCCATCCGTCTGCTTGGTTCCGTGGGCGAGCCGATCAATCCGGAGGCGTGGGAATGGTATCACCGCGTCGTGGGCGAAGGGCGCTGCCCCATAGTCGACACCTATTGGCAGACGGAAACGGGGGCGACCATGATGACCCCGCTGCCCGGCGCCCATGCGCTGAAGCCCGGCGCGGCGTCCTTCCCGATGTTCGGCGTGAAGCCGGAACTGTTCGACAATGACGGGCGGCGGATCGAGGGCGCGGGCGACGGATGCCTGGTCATCACCGATAGCTGGCCGGGACAGATGCGCACCGTCTGGGGCGATCATGACCGCTTCTTCCAGACCTATTTCTCGACCTTCGAGGGCGTCTATTTCACCGGCGACGGCTGCCGCCGGGACGAGGACGGCTATTACTGGATCACGGGCCGCATCGACGATGTGATCAACGTGTCCGGCCACCGCATGGGCACGGCGGAGATCGAGAGCGCGCTCGTCGCCCATGCCAAGGTGGCGGAGGCCGCCGTGGTCGGCATGCCGCATGACGTGAAGGGCCAGGGCATCTACGCCTTCGTCACCACCAATGCGGAGGTCGAGCCGGATGAGGAATTGCGCCGCGACCTGATCCAGTGGGTCCGCCGCGAAATCGGCCCCATCGCGACGCCGGACGTGATCCAGTTCGCGCCCGGCCTGCCCAAGACGCGTTCCGGCAAGATCATGCGCCGCATCCTGCGCAAGATCGCGGAGGGGGAGGTGGGCGCGCTCGGCGACACCTCGACCCTTGCCGATCCGGCGGTTGTCGACAATCTCGTGGCCAACAGGGTTCGGTAAGGGCAGCGAAAAGGCTCCCGGATCGCTCCGGGAGCCTTGCCATGGATCAAGCCCGTCAGGGGGACCGATCAGAAGCGGTAGCCGACCACCGCCGCGACCTGATGCCGCTCCAGTTCGGCATTGCTGAACGCCGGATCGATCTTGCCATAGTTGGAATAGCGATATTCCAGACGGCCGGTCAGGCCGCGGTAGGTCGTCTCCACGCCCGCGCCGAGGCGATAGCCCTCGACATTGCGGCTGGATTCCAGCGTGGTGCCTGCGGCGGTCGTGTAGAAATTCTTCAGGCGGGCGTTGGTGTAGCCGCCCTTGGCATAGAGGGCGAGATTCTCGGACACCTGTCCGCCGAGGCGCAGACCCGCATAGAGATCGCGATCATAGCGCAGCGTCTGGCTGTCGCCCGCGGCCAGGATATTGGCGGCGTTATACTTGGTGTTGCTGTCGGTATATTCGCCTTCGACGCCGATAATGGCGCCGCCCAGATTGGCGTCATAGCCGATATTGCCGCCATAGAGCAGGCCGTCATTGGTGATCGACGGACCGTCCGGGATGTGGTTGCGGGCATTGTCGTAACCCAGCACGCCACCGATGAAGGGGCCGTTGAACGGCTTCTTCTCTTGGTCCTGCGCAAGTGCAGGCGTGGCAAGACAGGCCGCAAAAGCAGCGGCAGCGACAATCTTCTTCATGATGTTCGTCCCTTTGTTTATGTTCCTGCGAACGGGGTCTAGCTAGGGACGGATTAATTCGCGGAAAAGGGTAAAGGTCCATGTTTCAGAATGTTGCATAAAATCTGTAGCATGATTGCAACATGTCTGAATGCTATATTAATGGAAATCCCCCTCCGGCCCGGTTTTATGAATACCCTGTGAACGGATTGTTTCGCATCGTTATGCATCTCGGTGCGATTTCTTTCCCTTTCGCGCTGAGGGCCTGGACGCGCCTCATGGCGAGCATCCCCAATCGGGTGATGTGAGGATGCTTGCCGGCTAATATGGAGCGCGCGGCCCGAAGGGCTTTCATACCCATTTCATCCAGCCCGCATGGGCCGGCCATCGAAGTGTGCGGCGATGGAAGAACGGTGCCGGATGCAGGATTCGAACCCGCGACCTTCGGTTTACAAAACCGCTGCACTACCACTGTGCTAATCCGGCCCGACAAGGCGATGCGCGGGCCATAGCCTCAAACCACGCCGAAGGTCCAGCCTTCGCTTCGGGCGATGATGCCGTCGAGACCGGGCGGGGACCAGAGGCGGTCCTCCCGGCTCGCCCGCCGCATCCAGGCGGAGGTCAGGATCGCATCGGTCGCATGGTCCTCATAGCGGGCGAGGGGCGCATGCGGAGCGGAGCCGAGGGCCGCCAGCGCCTCGTCCAGCAGGGCTGCGTCCCGTATCTTGGTCCTTCCCTTGGGACGCCCGGCGGCGCGCGCGGCCAGGCTGGTATAGATTTCGACGATCAGCGATCCCGTCTCAGGCGGTTCACGCCCATCGAAAGGCCAGACGGGCACAAGTCCGCGCAGGCGGTGGAGGAAACGCATGCCCGCAAAGCTCGCCTTCGCGACCTGCGCCGCGCCGATGGCGTCGTAGACGGTGGACGGCTTGCCCCCGCCGCCCGCATTATAAAGGGCCTCGCAGCGGCGCAGATGCATATAATGCGCCTTCACCCCGTCCGCCGCGCCGAAATAGAAATGGCGCCGGTGATGCGTCTCCAGAAAACCCGCCGCGCACAGGTCCGCCTCGCCCGCGCAGAGCCGATCGACATAGGCCCAGAAGGCGGGTGCCCGGTCCGGCACGTTCGCCTCCCCCGGAAGATATTCGCCGCGCTCCACCAACGGCGGCGCGAAGCTGAAGTCGAAGCCGAACAAAGTGGGTTCGCTCGCCGCCTGCGCCTCCACCCAGCGCGCGACCCCCTCGCGCGACCAGATGCCGCCTTCCGGCGCCACCAGCGCGGGCGCCTCCCTGCCTGTCCGGCAGAGCGCGACCGCAATCCCCTTGTGTCGAAACCCCTTCGCGCCTGACCAATCTATCGCCGCGAAAGCCGTGAAATGCCGGCTCATTCCCCTTGTTGGCGCTCCCGTCGCATCTGGTCCCACCAGGCCATGCGTTCCGCCACGCGCTTTTCGTGCCCGCGTTCGGCCGGCTGGTAGAAGGTCTGCGGCGCCATCTCCTCCGGCCAATAGTTCGCGCCGGAAAATCCATCCGCTATATCATGGTCATAGGCGTAATTCTTGCCATAGCCGATATCCTTCATCAGCTTGGTGGGCACGTTCAGGATATTTTGCGGCGGCATCAGCGAGCCGGTTTCCCTGGCGCTGCGCCATGCCGCCTTCATCGCCATATAGGCGGCGTTCGACTTGGGGGCGGTGGCGCAATAGAGGCAGGCCTGCACGATGGCCAATTCCCCCTCCGGTGTGCCCAGAAACTCATAGGCATCCTTGGCGGCGAGGCACTGGACCAGCGCCTGCGGGTCGGCGAGGCCGATATCCTCGCTGGCGAAGCGGGTCAGGCGGCGCAGCACATAGAGCGGTTCCTCGCCCGCCACCAGCATCCGCGCCAGATAATAGAGCGCGGCCTGCGGATCGGACCCGCGCAGGCTTTTGTGGAGCGCGGAGATGAGGTTGTAATGTCCCTCCCGATCCTTGTCATACACCGCCACGCGCCGGTGGAGCAGGGCGGCAAGTCCCGCCGGGTCCAGCGGCTCCGTCAGGGCGATGGAATAGAGCGTCTCCACCTGGTTGAGGAGGAAGCGGCCGTCGCCGTCCGCCGATGCGATCAGCGCCTCCTTCGCGGCCGGATCGAGGGGGAGGGGGCGTTCCGTCACCGCCTCGGCCCGCTCGATCAACTGGCCCAGCGCCCGCTCGTCCAGCCGCCGCAGGATCAGCACCTGCGCGCGCGACAGGAGCGCGGCGTTCAGTTCGAAGCTGGGATTCTCCGTGGTCGCGCCGACCAGCGTCACCGTCCCGTCCTCGACATAGGGGAGGAAGCCGTCCTGCTGCGCCCGGTTGAACCGGTGGATCTCGTCCACGAACAGCAGGGTCCGCTGGCCCAGCCGCGCATGCTCGCGCGCGGCGGCGAACACCTTCTTGAGGTCCGCGACGCCGGAGAAGACGGCGGAAATCGGTTCGAAGCGCAGCCCGACCGCATCCGCCAGCAGCCGCGCGATGCTTGTCTTGCCCGTGCCCGGCGGTCCCCAGAGGATCATGGAGGAGAGGCGGCCCGCCGCGACCATCCGGCCGATGGCGCCTTCCGCCCCTGTCAGATGCTCCTGCCCGATCACCTCCTCCAGCGAGCGCGGGCGCAGCCGGTCGGCCAGCGGCGCATTTTCGGCCAGCGCCGCGGGCGTGCTTCCGGAGGGGGCGGTGCTGCCGAAGAGGTCGTCCATCGCCCCGATTTGGGCGGCGCGGCGCGGCAAAGCAAGATCATGCCTTCCATCGTCCGCGAAACGACCCATATCTTCCCTCATGAAGACAGTCTTAGCGCAGTGGGAAGCCGCGATCCTCATATGCCGGAAATGTTCGAAGAAGGTCGACGGCGGTTTCGGGGAGAAGGGCAGGACATCGCTCGCCAAGGCCCTGCGCGCGCGAAGCGGCGGCAAGGGCAAGGGGCGCAAGGCCGGAATCGGCGTGATCGAGACGGGGTGTCTCAAGATATGCCCGAAAAACGCCGTGGTCGCGATCAACGGCGCCCGGCCGCGGGACTGGCTGGTGATCCCGCGCGGCACCGATGTGGAGGTGGCGGCGGTGGAACTGGGGCTGGCCGGAAGGACGCCGGAACCCTAGCCGGCCATAACTCTGGCGGGAACGTCGCGAGCCTCCTAGGATGCCGCCATGGCTTCGCTCGACCTCGCCGTCCACGCCCTGCTGACCGGCACGCCGCGTCCGATAGCAGACGGCGTGATGAGCGCCATGGCCAAGGCGCCCGTCGCCGGTCCCGTCCGGATCGGCTGGACGGGGCTGGAGGGGGATGCGGTCGCCGATCCCATCCATCATGGCGGCCATGACAAGGCGATCCACCTCTATCCGCAGGATCATTATGGCTGGTGGCGGAGTCATATGGGCGACCATCCCCTGCTGGACGGCCCGGGCGCCTTTGGCGAGAATATCGCTGTGAGCGGCGCTCTGGATGCCGATTTCTGCCTGGGCGACCGTTTTTCCATCGGCAGCGCGATCCTGGAGGTCAGCCATGGCCGCCAGCCCTGTTCGAAGCTCAACAGCCGCTTCGGCAAGCCGGACATCCTCGCGACGGTCGTCAAGACGGGGCGGGCGGGCTTCTACCTGCGCGTGATCCGCACGGGGGAGGCACAGGCGGGCGACCGGCTGGCCTTGATCGAGCGCTCCTTGCCCGACTGGCCGATGACGCGCGTCTTCGCCCTGCTGGTCACGGGCGGGCACAGGCGCGATCCGGAAGGCGTCGCCTCCCTCGCCCGCATGCCGGTGCTGGCGGAGGCCTGGGCGAGCCGCGCCCGCGACCTGGCGCGTTGAGGATATCCGGCGGGAAACGGACACTTCCGCTCCGAAACCGGCCCTCCCCGAAATTTGTCAGTGGCCATTCAGGAAAATGGCAATAGTGTCCCTGTCCATGTCTGCTCCCTCCCGGTCGTTCCTCCTTCGGCGCGCTGCCGCCTCCCTCCTCATCCTCGCGCTGCTTTCCGGCCAGCCCGCGCTGAGCCAGAGCGCCGCGCCGCTCAACGCCAAGACGGCGAAGACTGGCGCGCCGGTCGCGCCCGCCGCCGGTGCGCCGCGTCCCTGGCTCTATGAGGATAGCGACGTGCCGATGGACCCCGCCTGGCATTTCGGGACGCTGCCCAACGGCCTGCGCTATGCGATCCGCAATAATGGCGTGCCGCCGGGACAGGTCTCCATCCGTGTCCGCGTCGATGTCGGCTCCCTCATGGAACGGCCGGAGGAGCGCGGTTTCGCCCATTTCATCGAGCATCTGACCTTCCGCGGCTCGCGCGAGGTTCCCGATGGCGAGGCGAAGCGCATCTGGCAGCGCCTCGGCGCCACCTTCGGCAGCGACAGCAATGCGCAGACGACGCCGACCGGCACCACCTATGCGCTCGACCTGCCGGAGGCGAAGCCCGCCGGGCTGGAGGAGAGCATGAAGATCCTCTCCGGCATGCTCGCCGCGCCCAATATCGTGCCGCAGGCGGTGGACGCGGAGCGGGCCGTGGTGCTGGCGGAGATGCGGGAGGCGCTTGGCCCCGGCGTGACCGTGGGCAATGCCGCGCGCGAATTCTACTTCGCCGGGCAGCCGCTGGCGCGCGCCAATCCCATCGGCACGACCGAGTCGCTGGGCGCCGCGCGCGCCGATGCTCTCAAGGCGTTCCACGATCGCTGGTATCGCCCCGACCGGACCGTCATCTCCATTTCCGGCGACATCGATCCGGCGGTGATGGAAGCCTATGTGAAGCGCTATTTCGGCGGATGGAAGAACAAGGGCAAGGCGACGCCGCTCCCCGATTTCGGCACGCCCGATCCAAAGGCGCCCGAGACGCGCGTGGTCGTCGAACCCAGCTCGCCCGTGTCCATCGGCCTTGCCTGGCTGCGCCCGTGGAAGCCGAAGGCGGACACCATAGCCTATAATCAGGGAAAGCTGATCGAGACGCTGGCCCTCCAGATCATCAACCGCCGCCTGGAACAGGCCGCGCGCGGCGGCGCCAGCTATATCACCGCCTCCGTGGACCAGCAGGATGTCAGCCGCTCGGTCGACGGGACCTTCGTCACCATCACGCCCATCGGGTCGGACTGGAAGAAGGCGATGGACGATGTGCGCGCGATCATCGCCGACGCGTCCCAGACCCCGCCCAGCGAGGAGGATATCGCGCGCGACTATGCGCAATTGGAAACCGCCTTCGCCATCGGCGCGGAAAATGCCGATACCGAGGCGAGCGCGCAGCAGGCGGAGACGCTGACCGGCGCCGTGGACATTCGCGAGACGACCGTCTCGGCGCAGGCCGCGCTCGACATCTACCGCTCGGCCCGCCCGCTCATGACGCCGGAACGCATGCTGGAGGCGACGCGCCGCATGTTCTCCGGCAACGCCATGCGCGCCATGCTGACCCTGCCCACGGCCGAGCCGGGGGCGGACGTTGCGCTGGCCACCGCCTTCAAGACGCCGGTCGAACCGGCCAAGGATGTGCGCCTCGCGGCCAACACCATCTCCATCGACGCGCTGCCCAGGCTGGGCCCGGCGGGCACCGTCGTCTCGCGCACGTCGGCGGGACCGCTCAAGATCGAGAGGATCACCTTCTCCAACGGCGTCAACCTCCTCCTCTTCGCCAATCGCGCGGAGCAGGAGAAGGTGCGGATCAACGTGCGCTGGGGCAATGGCGAGCAGAGCTTCGCGCCGGGGCAGGAGACGGGCATCTGGGCCGCGCCCTATGTGCTGGCTGCCAATGGCATCGGCGATCTCGGCCAGCGGGAACTGGATCAGTTGACCAACGGCCGCCGCATGGAGTTCAAGTTCAGCGTCTCCGAAAACGCCTTCGAACTGGCGGCGGTCAGCCGTCCGGCGGACTATAAGGACCAGCTTCGCCTCTATGCTGCAAAGCTGGCCTTCCCGCGCTGGGATGCGGGACCGCTCAACCGGGTGAAGGCGGTGTTCGGCGCGGCGGAGAATGCCGCGACCAGTTCGCCCGATGCGCTGCTCGGCCGCGATCTCGGCTGGATGCTGCGCGCCAGGGATGGCCGCTTCGCCCCCGCGACGCGCGAGCGCGTGGCCAGCATGACGCCGGAGAAATTCCGCGCCATCTGGGAACCGCGCCTCAAGGAAGGACCGATAGAGGTCCAGGTCTTCGGCGACGTGAACGCCGATGAGGCGGTCAAGGCCGTCGCCGAGACCTTCGGCGCGCTGCCGCCGCGCAAGGATGTGCCGCCGCCCGACGCCAATCGCCTGCTGCAATTCCCCGCCCATGTCGAGGCGCCTGTCGTGCTGCGCCACAATGGCGCGACGGAGCAGGCGGCGGCGGTCATCGCCTGGCCGACCGGCGGCGGCTATGGCGACCTCAAGGACAGCCGCCAGCTGGAGATCGTCTCGCAGATCATCAATGACCGCCTGTTCGAGCGTTTCCGTTCCATGGACGGCGCGGCCTACAGCCCCAGCGTCTCCAATGTCTGGCCGCTCACCTATCGCAATGGCGGCTATCTGGCCGTGGCGAGCCAGATCAAGCCGGATCGCCTCGCCGCCTTCGGCACCATCGTCCACGACATCGCCCGAGACCTCGCCAACAAGCCGGTGACGGACGACGAGCTGCAACGCGTCATCGCGCCGATGCGGCAACTTCTCGGCCGCGCGAGCACCGGCAATGCCTTCTGGATGTCGCAGACCGAAGGCGCGACGCGCGATCCGGAGGTTCTGCCCGCGCTCGGCAGCTTCGGCAGCGACCTTTTGACCGTCACGGCGGCGGACGTGCAGCGCCTTGCCCAGAAATATCTGGTTGAGGACAAGAGCTGGTCCGTCATCGTCCTGTCGAAGGACACGCCGGTCCCGGCCGCGCTCACCAATGGCTGGCCCGATGTGAAGCTGCCGGGTGTCGCGTCGCGCTGAACGCTTGCGTCGGAAGGCGCTTCGCACCACATAGCCGATACGTCTATATGCAGGATCGGCGCCCATGGATGCGCGCCGCGAACCGAGGGTTCCAAGTGCGATGATGATCGAGACCGAAGCCACGCCCAATCCGGCGACGCTGAAATTCCTGCCGGGCCGTCAGGTCATGGCATCGGGCACGCGCGATTTCCCGACGCCGGAATCGGCGGAGGTGTCGCCCCTTGCCGATGCGTTGTTCAGCCTGGGCGACGTGACCGGTGTCCTCTTCGGCCAGGATTTCGTGGCCGTTACCGCCGCGCCGGGCGTGTCCTGGCCGGAGCTGAAGGGCGATGTCGTCACGATCATCCTGGAGCATTTCCTGACGGAGCAGCCCCTGTTCCGGGGCGGTGACGCCGGCGGCATCGCGATCCCGGCCGACGATGACGGGGAAGTGCCGGCCGACGATCCGGAGGATGCCGACATCGTTGCGCAGATTCGCGAGTTGATCGACACGCGCGTGCGCCCGGCCGTCGCCAATGATGGCGGCGACATCATCTATCGCGGCTTTGACAAGGGGACCGTGTTCCTGCGGATGCAGGGCGCCTGTTCCGGCTGTCCCTCCTCGACCGCGACGCTCAAGAACGGCATCGAGACGCTGCTCAAGCATTATGTGCCGGAAGTGACCGAGGTGCGGGCCGTATAAGCCGCGATGAGGACGCTGGTCATTGATTGCGCGACGCAGGCCCTCTCCATTGCGCTTCTCGACGGGCAGGCCGTGACGGCGCATCGCCACCGGATTCTCGGTCGGGGCCATGCGGAGGCGCTGGTGCCGCTGGTCGAGGAGATGCTGGCGGGCGGGCGCGCGGATGCGATCGCGGTGGATGTCGGACCGGGCAGCTTCACGGGCATCAGGGTCGGCATCGCCGCAGCCCGCGCCCTGGGCTTCGCATGGGGCGTTCCGGTGACGGGCTATGGCTGCCTGCCGCTCTGCGCCGCCATGGCCCGGCACGGTGGCGCCGCGACGGGGGGCGAGGCGATCGCCATCGTCATGATCGGCGGCCATGGCGAATTGTTCTGGCAGCGATTCGACGCCGATACGTTGGCGCCGCTCGCTCCGCTGGAATCGACGCCCGTCGCCGAACTGGCGCGCAGGCTGGACGAAACGCGCGTTCATGGCTCCGCCGCCCGCGCGCTGGTGGATGCGCGGGGATGGGGGGAAGCGTTCGACCTCTATCCGGATGCCGCGTCCTGGCCGCTCCTGCCGGACGCGCACCGCGATCTGCCCCCCGCCGCCCTCTATGGGCGCGACGCCGACGCGCGGCCGATGGCCGCCGCCGGAGGTTCCCGGTGACGGGGCAGCCGCTGGTCGTCACCGTCCACGACATATCCGCGCCCGCCCTCATGGCGGATTGCATGATCGTCATGAATGCCGCCTTCGATCCTGCCTATGGCGAGGCATGGACGCTGGAGCAGACGCGCTCCATGCTCGATCTGCCGGGCACATATCTCGTGGCGGGGCGGGTCGGTGACGAGATGGTCGGTTTCGGCCTCATCCGGTCCATCGCGGGGGAGGCGGAGCTTCTCCTGCTCGGCGTCCTGCCCAGCGCGCGGCGCAAGGGCTATGCGCGGCTGATATTGCAGCGTTGCGTCGATATCGCGGGACGCAGCGGAGCAGACACGATGTTCCTGGAGGTGCGGGAGGGCAATGAAGCGGTGGCCCTTTATAAGGGGGCCTATTTCGAACAATATAATTGCCGGCGCGATTATTATATTGGCCGTGACGGTCAGAGGCGTTCTGCATTGAGCTTTAAGCGGCGAATCCAGTTTTGATGCAATAACGCCACGATATTTGCTTGCGCGGTGCTTGGGCTGTGGATAAAGCCCATTTGGCTCCTAGAGCATATAAATCAAATGGTCGCCCATAGCAGAATTGAAAGGAAATCCCCCGTGTCGGAAGCTTCCGCCCAGGATGAATTGCTCGTCACGCTTACCGCTGACATTGTAGCGGCGCATGTCTCCAACAACAGCGTTGCTGTGTCGGATCTCGCTCTGCTTATCCAGAACGTTCATGGCGCTCTTTCCGGCCTGACGGGCGAGAAGCCGGTGCCGCAGGTGAAGCAGGAGCCCGCCGTTTCGGTTCGCGCGTCGATCAAGCCCGACTATCTGGTCTGCCTTGAGGACGGCAAGAAGCTGAAGATGCTCAAGCGTCACCTTATGACCCATTATCAGATGACCCCTGAGGACTATCGCGCCAAATGGGGCCTGCCCGCCGACTATCCGATGGTCGCGCCGAGCTATGCCGAGCAGCGCCGTTCGCTGGCCAAGAAGATCGGCCTCGGCACCGCGCGCCGCCGCAGCAAGTAGGATTGCACGCAGGGCCGGGCCGTCATGGCCCGACCTGAACGGCGCCCCTCGCCGGGCGCCGTTTTCATTTTCATTTTCGTTTTGAGGCCTTGGCGGCGCCGCGCGCATCGACTAGACCGGGATCATGGCACGAGAGATCGATATCGAAGCCCTCTGCATCGAGCGGGGCCTGCGCGTAACTGAACAGCGGCGCGTCATCGCGCGCGTCCTGTCCGAGGCAGAGGATCACCCGGATGTGGAGAAGGTGTACGAACGCGCCGTCGCCATCGATCCGCAGATTTCCATCGCGACCGTCTATCGCACGGTCCGCCTGTTCGAAGAGGCGGGCATATTGGAACGGCATGATTTCGGCGACGGCCGCGCGCGGTACGAGGCGGCGCCGGAAGCGCATCATGACCATCTGATCGACGTCGAGACGGGCAAGGTGATCGAGTTCGTCGATCCGGAACTGGAGCAGCTCCAGCGCCAGATCGCGGAACGCCTGGGTTTCCGCCTCGTCGATCACCGCATGGAACTGTACGGCGTCTCGCTCGCCCGCAAGAACTGACGGCCCCTTCCGTCCGATAACCGGGTCGGCGCGATGCGCGGCTGGATGAGGATAGCGGGGCTTGTCGCCCTCATCCTGCTCTGTGTCCCGCTTCATCTTGCCGCGCGCCTCGTCTGGCGGCGGTCGCGCTGGCCGCGCCGTTTCCTGGCGGGCGCCGCGCGGCTCTGCGGCCTGCGGGTCGGGATTGTCGGGACGCCGCTGCGGCAGGACGTGTTCTTCGTCGCCAATCATGTGAGCTGGCTCGACATATTGGCCCTGGGCGGCGCCACCGGTTGCGCCTTTGTCTCGCGCGACGATGTGGGGCGCTGGCCGGTCATCGGCTGGCTGGCGGCGCAGAACAACACCATCCTCGTCAGCCGCGCCGACCGGGGCGGGGTGCATGGCCAGATCGGCACGCTGCGCACGGCCATGGAGCGGCATCAGCCGGTCGCGCTCTTTCCGGAGGGGACCACGGGCGACGGCCATGCCCTTCTGCCCTTCAAGCCCGCCTTGTTCGCCGTTCTCCTGCCGCCGCCGCGCGCGATTCGCGTTCAGCCGGTGCTGGTCGACTACGGCCCCGCGACGGATGACATCGCCTGGACGGGCGACGAGTCGGCCGGGGCCAATGTCCTGCGCGTGCTCAACCGGCGCGGGAGGACGCGCGTGACGCTGCGCTTCCTCCATCCCTTCGACCCGGGCACGCACCCGGATCGCAAGGCGATAGCGGCGGAGGTTCGCGCGCGGCTTGAGGCGGAGATGCGCTCTTTTCGTGGACGCCCCGGCCCTGTATAGGGCCGCGATGACCTCTCCCGCACATCCCAAGACCTTCCGCGTCAAGTCCTTCGGCTGTCAGATGAACGTCTATGACGGCGAACGCATGGGCGAGATGCTGGCCGCGCAGGGCCTGAGCGAGGCGGGGGAGGGCGCGGAGCCCGATCTCGTCATCCTCAATACCTGCCATATCCGCGAGAAAGCGGCGGAGAAGGTCTATTCGGACATAGGCCGCCTGCGGCGCGAGGATGGCTCGCGGCCCATGATCGCCGTCGCGGGTTGCGTGGCCCAGGCCGAAGGGGCGGAGATACAGCGCCGCGCCAGGACCGTGGACATCGTTGTCGGTCCGCAGGCCTATCACCGCCTGCCCGACCTGGTGGCAAAGGCGGCGGCGGGCGAGGAGGCGCTCGACACGGACATGCCCGCCCGCTCGAAATTCGATGCCCTGCCCGGCCGCGCGAAGAATCGTCGCGTCTCCGCCTTCCTCACCGTGCAGGAAGGCTGCGACAAATTCTGCACCTATTGCGTCGTGCCCTATACGCGCGGGGCGGAGGTCAGCCGGCCGTGGAATGCCGTCATGGACGAAGCGCGGGCGCTGGTCGATGCCGGCGCGCGGGAGATCACGCTGCTCGGCCAGAATGTGAACGCATGGACCGGAGAGGACGAGGCGGGCCGGGCGCAGGGGCTGGACGGCCTCATCCGCGCGCTCGACCGGCTGCCGGGCCTGCAACGCATACGTTACACCACCAGCCATCCCAACGACATGACCGACGGACTCATCGCCGCCCATGGCGATGTGGAGACGCTGATGCCCTATCTGCACCTGCCCGTGCAGGCAGGCAGCGACCGCATATTGAAGGCGATGAACCGCAGCCATACGCGCGAATCCTATCTGCGCCTCCTCGACCGCATCCGTGCCGTGCGCCCGGATATCGCCCTGTCCGGCGACTTCATCGTCGGCTTCCCCGGCGAGAGCGATGCGGAGTTCGAGGAGACGATGGAAATCGTCCGCGCGGTGCGCTACGCCCACGCCTTCAGCTTCAAATACAGCCCGCGTCCCGGCACGCCCGCCGCCGACATGGATGGAGAGGTGCCCGTCGCGGTCATGGACGAGCGGCTCCAGCGCCTCCAGGCGGAGATCGTCGCCGGGCAGGTCGCCTTCAACAGCGGCTGCGTGGGCCGCGTGACGGAGGTGCTGCTCGACCGGCAGGGGCGTCATCCCGGCCAGCTTGTCGGCAAGTCGCCCTGGCTGCAATCCGTGGTGGTGGAGAATGCGGCCTCGGTCGCGGCCATTGGCGACATGTTGACGGTGGAATTGCTGACGGCCGGGCCGAACAGCCTGGGCGGGAGGATTGCCGCGCGCGCGGCGGCGTAAGTGACGGGACTGGCTGCCGGAAAAGGACTATGGCATCGGAAAAGGCCTGCTCTATTCCATACCGCTTTGCAGCCGACGGCACGGCGGAGATTCTGGCATTCCATCATCCCCTGGCAGGAAAGCAGTTTGTAAAAGGCACGATAGAAGAGGGCGAAGATCCCGCCGATGCGTCGATGCGGGAACTCATGGAAGAAAGCGGCCTCCGCTTGGACAAGCCCCTACGCATGGGACAGGCTTTCATCGGCTCGCCCCCGCTTCGCTGGCATTTCTACGCTTATGAGAGCGACGGGCTTCCCGAAAGCTGGGATCATCGGACGGAGGATGACGGAGGCCATATATTCTCCTTCTTCTGGCATCCGGTAAGCCGCGATCTGGACGAGGATTGGCATCCCGTTTTCCATCAGGCCTATCATCTCATTCGCGCCCGCCTGCCGCGCTTTCCGGATGACCCGGCGCGGCCGCGCCGATGAATATCGAGGTGCCCGTTTCATGGCTGGTCCGGGTCAAGTCCATCTCTGCCCGCGGGTGACATCCACAACACATATCCGCCTCAACCCGTCGCGGACCGGACAATAGCGCTTCCAATCCTCGCCGGCCGGTCCCATCTTCCTGAACGAGTCGTGCAACCCGCGAAAGGACCAGATGAGCCGCAAGCCTGTACCCGCCCAGGTGGGCGACCGCAGCCGGATAGAGGTCGTCTTCGACCGGCCCCAGCTTCTCGGCACGCTTTTCGGCCAATATGACCAGAATCTGGTCAGCATCGAAAACAGGCTTGGCGTCTACATCCTCGCACGGGGCAACAAGATACAGATAGAGGGGGAGGCGACCGCCTCCGCCCGCGCCCGCGACGTGTTGCAGGGCCTCTACAACCGCGTCGTGCAGGGGCAGGATGTCGATACCGGCGTTGTCGAGGCGGTGATCGCCATGTCCGCCGAACCCACGCTGGACGGCATCATCCGCCATGACGTGGCGACGCCGCCCTCGATCATGATCCGCACGCGCAAGAAGACCATCGTGCCGCGTTCGGCGACCCAGACCACCTATATGCAGGCGCTGGTCCGCGACGACATCATTTTCGCCCTCGGCCCGGCGGGCACGGGCAAGACCTATATCGCTGTGGCCCAGGCCGTGGCGCAGCTCATCACCGGGTCCGTCCAGCGCCTCATCCTCTCCCGCCCGGCGGTGGAAGCGGGCGAGAAGCTCGGTTTCCTGCCCGGCGACATGAAGGAGAAGGTCGATCCCTATCTCCGCCCCCTCTACGATGCGCTCAATGACTGCCTTCCCGCCGAGCAGGTGGAGCGGCGCATCGCGAGCGGAGAGATAGAGATTGCGCCCATCGCCTTCATGCGCGGTCGCACGCTGGCGGACGCCTTCATCATCCTGGACGAGGCGCAGAACACCACGCCCATGCAGATGAAGATGTTCCTGACCCGCTTCGGCCAGAACAGCCGCATGGTCGTGTGCGGCGATCCCAACCAGACCGACCTGCCCGGCGGCATGGGCGCGTCCGGCCTCAACGACGCGGTGCAGCGGCTGGAGGGGGTGGAGGGCTTCGGCACCGTCCGCTTCACCGCCGCCGATGTCGTCCGCCACCCGATCGTGGGCCGCATCGTGCAGGCCTATGAGGGCGTCGATGCCTGAGGAAGACCATGCTTGAGGTGATATTGGACGCCATTCCCTCGTGGGAAGGCACGCAGGAGCAATGGACGCAAAGGGCCGTGGCGGCCGCCGGCGCGGCCATAAGACAGACCCCTCATGGCGAGATGTTGACCCATTCCGCCTGTTTCGAACTGTCCGTGCGCCTTGCCGACGATGAGGAGGTGCAGGCCCTGAACGCCGCCTATCGCGGCAAGGACAAGCCCACCAATGTCCTGTCCTTCCCCATGCTCCAGCCGGGCTTCATGGAAGCGACCGGCATGGCCGACGACGGGGAGATCCTCGTCGGCGATGTGGTCCTCGCCTATGAGACCTGCGCGCGGGAGGCGGCGGAAAAGGGCGTCAGCATGTCGGACCATGCCGTCCACCTGATGGTGCATGGCGTGCTCCATCTCCTCGGTTACGACCATGTGGAGGACGAGGCGGAGGCGCGCGAGATGGAGGAGATGGAGACGCGCGCCCTTGCGCAACTGGGCATCGCTGATCCATATGCGGATCATTAGGGGGCATCCGGCCTCCGTCACAAGGGACTGATCGACCAATGGCCGACACCGGCAGCGCTTCCTCCAGCCCCAAGGAAGGGGACAGTAGTAGCGAAGGCGGACGAATATGGCGGGGCCTGCGCGCCCTGCTGTTCGGGGAGGAGCCGGAAACCAGCCTCCGGGAGGAGCTGGAGCATACGCTCGACGAATATGAGGAGGATGTGGGCACCCTCCCCGGCAAGGGCGACCTGTCCCCGGTCGAGCGGCAGATGTTCAAGAACCTGCTGCATTTCAGCGAGCACACTGTCGACGACGTGGCGGTGCCGCGCGGAGAGATCGTCGCCGTGTCGCAGGATGCCAGCTTCGCGCAGCTCGTCGCCCTGTTCGCGGAACATGGGCACAGCCGCATGCCCGTCTACAAGGACAGCCTCGATACCGTCACCGGCATGATCCACATCCGCGACGCCTTCGCCATATTGGCGGACGGGCGCGAGCATCCGGAGTCGCTGGAGGGCCTGATTCGCCAGCCGCTCTACGTTCCGCAGAGCATGGGCGTTCTCGACTGCCTGGCGGAGATGCGAGCCAAACGCACCCATCTCGCCATCGTCGTCAACGAATATTCGGGCACGGACGGCCTCCTGACCATCGAGGACCTGATGGAGGAGATTGTCGGCGAGATCGAGGATGAGCATGACGATGAGCCGGAAGTGCTGCTCGTCGCGCATGAGGACGGCTGGTGGGACGTGGATGCGCGCGCCGAACTGGATGATGTGGCCAAGGAAATAGGCGATCCGGCGCTGGCGGAGGTCGAGGAGGATATCGACACGCTGGGCGGCCTCGCCTTCATCATTGCGGGCCATGTGCCGGGTCCGGGCGAGATACTGACCCATCAGGAAAGCGGATGGCGGCTGGAGGTGCTGGAAGGCGATAATCGCCGCGTGACGCGCCTGCGGCTCCATCCTCCCGTGGCGGAAGCGGTCGAGGAGGAATAGCGCCTCCGGAACGGCGCGTCCTATTGCTGCCGCTCTCCTTTTGGCATCAGGCCGCGCCAAGGCCGATCGCATCGCCTGTCGCGCGTCAAAGGCGGCGGTGAACAAAGTGGTCTAATGCCTCGCCACCGATCTGGCGGAGGAGGGGATAGTGGTCGCCGCATTCCATCCGGGCTGGGTCCGCACCGATATGGGCGGACCCCATGCGGATGTCGCACCGGAGGAGAGCGCGGCGGGACTGAAGGCGAGCATCGAGGGATTGACGGCCGAGCGGTCGGGCCGCTTCTGGGACTACGACGGCAGCGAAATCCCCTGGTGATGCGAAAGGAGTGGCCGGGACGCCTCAGCGCCCCGGGCGGCCTCCGCCGGTCCGCTGCACGGCGCCCTTGTGCGCGCCGATCTGCCCGCCATTGCCGCTGCGGCGGCGTGGACGGCGTGCGCGGTCCTCGCCATCGCCATGCGGCCGCCGGGCGCGGTTCTCGCCGTCCGCCTGCGGCTGGCGGTTCTGGTCGCCGCGTCCGTCGCCACGGCCCAACTTCGCGCCGTGGCGCTGCTTGCCGCCTTCGTTGCGGGCGCCGTCCTTGCGCTGCGGGCGCGGGCCCTTCTGGACCGGGGCGGGAGCAGGCAGCTTCGCCGCTTCGGCCACGAAATTCTCCGGCAGGGGCACGACCTCGCACTTGACGCGCGTCGCCTTCTCTATGGCCTTCAGATAGGGCCGCTCCTCATCGTCCACGAGGCTGATGGACACGCCGTCCGCACCCGCGCGGGCGGTGCGGCCGATACGGTGGACATATTGCTCCGGCACATTGGGCAGCTCGAAATTGAAGACATGGCTGACGCCCGACACGTCGATGCCGCGCGCGGCGATGTCGGTCGCCACCAGCAGCTTGATCTGGCCCGCCCGGAACGCCTGAAGCGCGGTGGTGCGCTGCGCCTGGCTCTTGTTGCCGTGGATCGCCATGGACTGGATGCCCGCGCTGGTCAGGTGCCGCACCACGCGGTCCGCGCCATGCTTGGTGCGGGTGAAGATCAGCGCCCGGTCGATCGGCTCCGCGCGCAGCGTCAGGGTCAGCAGCGCCTGCTTCTCCTTCTGGTTCACGAAGGTCGCATATTGCTTCACCCGCTCCGCCGTCGTGGACTGGGGCGCCACCTCGACCCGGACCGGATCGGTGATGAACTGGGTGGAAAGGTCCGCTATGGCCTTGGGCATGGTGGCGGAGAAGAACAGGCTCTGCCGCTTCCTCGGCAGCATCTTGGTGATGCGCTTGAGCGAATGGATGAAGCCCAGGTCCATCATCTGGTCCGCCTCGTCCAGCACGAATATCTCGACGTCGGAGAGGTTCAGCGCCCGCTGGTCCACCAGGTCGATCAGGCGGCCCGGCGTCGCGACCACGATGTCCGCGCCCTCGCGCAGCTTCACGATCTGCCGGTTGATCGGCACGCCGCCGAACACTGCCTCCACCGTGAAGGGCAGGAACCGGCCATAGTCGCGGAAGCTCTGCGCGATCTGGGCCGCCAGTTCGCGCGTGGGGGAGAGAACGAGCACGCGGCAGCCCCGCTGCGCGCGCGGCTTCGGGTTGCGGTGCAGATAGTCGAGCGCGGGCAGGGCGAAGGCCGCCGTCTTGCCCGTGCCGGTCTGCGCGATGCCGCACAGGTCGCGTCCTTCCAGCAGGGCCGGTATGGCCTGCGTCTGGATCGGGGTGGCATCCTTGTAGCGCTTGGCGGCGAGCGCCTTCAGCACGGGCTCGGCCAGGCCGAGCGCGGAAAATTCCGTCATTTCTTCAATCCTCGTCATGCACGGGAACGGCCTCGGCCATGCTCCCATGGGTTTCACTGTCGAAACGACCCGCGTGACAAGGGAAGGTCCGGTAATCTGGCGCGCATGCCGGGCAATCCGGGCCGCCCGTTGGTCGGGCAGGCAGGGCAGGTCACGCCGTCAAGGCATGCGTACGCCGCGCCCACATAAGGCCAGGACGCTCCGTAATCAAGCCGGAACAAAAGTCCGTTCCGAAACCGTAATGTTTACGCCAGATTTACCAGCGCGCCGTTACAAAAGCGGCGGGGGCGATGGGAAAGTCACGATGTCGGCTGTTCAGGCAAATGATGATGGTCTGGGAGGCAAGCTCGCCAGATGGAGCTTCGGCCTGCTCGGCCGCGACATGACCCCGGAACCTGCTCCAGCGGCAGCGCGCGATACGGTCGGCGGCGGCCGCCTGCGGCGCGAGGAGGAGCGCCGCCGCGCCCTCTACGAGGATATCGGCCAGTTTCTCTTCGCCCATGACCTCGACCTGACGCCGCTCAATTTCGGCCTCGCCCATGACTATATCACCGGCAACGACCTCCAGGTGGAGAAGGCCGTGCGCGCGATCCTGCGCGAAAAAGGCAAGCTGACCAACGGCCTGGCCGAAAGCATCGTCGCGCAACAGCGCGAGGACGAGATTTCGCCCGACGACCTGGCGGACATGCTGGATCAGGTGGAACAGAATGTCGAGGTGCTGAACAGCATCGCCGACCAGTCCAGTTCCTCCGCCAAGGATTATGGCGCCGCGCTCCAGCGGGAGGCGCATGCGCTCGCGGGCGGCAATGGCGGGGACGTCATCGCCAAGCTGATCTCCGTGACCCGTACCATGATCGAGCATACGCGGGAGGTGGAGGGGCGGCTGCGCGACGGACAGCAGCAGACGCGCCTCCTTCAGAAAAATCTGGAGACCGCCCGCCGTGCCGCGGAACAGGACCATCTGACGGGCCTGCCCAATCGCCGCGCCTTCGAGGCGGTGCTGCGCGAGGAGGTCCTTGCTGCCCGCGCCCAGCAGGAATCGCTTAGCGTCGCCTTTTGCGACATCGACAATTTCAAGCAGATCAACGACACGCACGGTCATGATGCGGGCGACCGCGTGCTGAAATTCGTCGCGGGGCTGCTCGCCCGCGTGTCCGACGACAAATGCCATGTCGCCCGCCATGGCGGCGAGGAATTCGTGATGCTGTTCCGGGGGCGCACCGTCGCGGAAGCCGCCAAGATCGTGGACGACGCGCGGGAGGACATGTCCGAACGCAATCTGGTCGACCGCAAGACGGGCGAGCGCATGGATCAGGTCACCTTCTCCGGCGGCGTCGCGGACGTCTTCGGCTATGGCGAGCCGCGCGACGCGCTGAAGGCCGCCGACCGGGCGCTCTATCTCGCCAAGGAACATGGCCGCAACCGCGTCTATATAGCGCGCGAGACGGACTGACGGGCGGCGATCCGTGCGCGGACAGGCGCGCGCCTCTCAACGCCATCCGCGATTGGCCCTAATCCTTTGCCACGCGGCGCCCTCTGCCCCTATAGCGGGCATATGGCGCCCAAATCCTCCAGCTCCGGCCTGAAATCCCCCTCCGCAAAGGCCGGCAAGCCGCCGCGTCCGCCCAAGATACAGCCGGGCCTGCCGACGCGCGATCAGGTGATGGACTTCATCGCCACCTCGCCCACGCCCGCGGGCAAGCGGGAAATCGCCAAGGCGTTCGGGTTGAAGGGGCAGGAGAAGATCCTGCTCAAGGCGCTGCTCAGGGACATGGCCGATGAAGGGCTGATCGACATAGGCCCCGCCCGTGCCTTTCACAGGATGGGCGGCGTGCCGAAGGTCACGGTGCTGCGCATCATCGCCATAGAGGGCGGCTCGCCCGTCGCCGTGCCCGAACGCTGGGAAGCGGAGGGGACGCCGCCGCCCAAGCTGCGCGTCGTCGAACGGTCCCGCAAGGGCGCGCTGGGCGTGGGCGACCGCATCCTTGCCCGGACGGAGGAGGCGGGCGGCGGCATCGTCGCCCATCCCATGAAGAAGCTGGCGGCGGGCGCGGAGGCGCTGCTGGGCGTGCTGCACAAGGGGGAGGACGGCGCGCTCGTCCTGCGGCCCGTCGACAAGCGCATCCGCAATGAAACGCGGGTGAGCGACGCGGGCGACGCGAAGCCCGGCGATCTCGTCCTCGCGGAAGCGACAGGCCGCCCCCCGCGCATTTCCGCGCGCGTCACCACGATCCTTGGCGATCCGTTCCAGGCGCGCTCCTTCAGCCTCATCGCCATCCACAAATATGGCATACCCCATCTCTTCGCCGAGGAGGCGGAGGAGGAGGCGGGCCGCGTCCATAATCTCCCCCTCGAAACCGATGCGCGGGAGGATTTGCGCGACTTGCCCATCGTCGCCATCGATCCGGTGGACGCGCGCGACTTCGACGATGCGGTCTGGGCGTCGCCCGATGACGATCCGGCCAATCCCGGCGGATACAAGGCGATCGTCGCCATTGCCGATGTCAGCTTCTATGTCCGCCCCGGCAGCCTGCTCGACCGGGAGGCGCGGCGGCGCGGCAACAGCGTCTATTTCCCCGACCGCGTGGTCCCCATGCTGCCCCATGCCCTGTCGTCCGACATGTGCTCGCTGCGCGCGGGGGAGGACCGGGCGGCCATGGCCTGCCACCTCGGCATCGACAAATCGGGCAAGGTCACCGGCTGGCGCTTCACCCGCGCCGTCATCCGCGTCGCCGCCAATATCCCCTATGAGCAGGCGCAGGCCGCCATGGACGGGCAGATCGAGCATCCGCTGACCGATGCCGCCCTGAAACCGCTCTGGGCCTGCTGGAAACTCCTGGCGAAGGCGCGCGATGCCCGCAACCCGCTCGACCTCGACCTGCCCGAACGGCGGGTGGTGATCGACGAGGCGGGCCGCATCACCAGCATCGCCGTGCGCGAACGGCTCGACGCCCATCGCCTGATCGAGGACTATATGATCGCCGCCAATGTCGCGGCGGCCAGGGCGCTGGAGGCGAAGAAGGCGCCGGTCATGTACCGCGACCATGAGGCGCCGAACCGGGAGAAGCTGGTCGGCCTCAAGGACTATCTCGATACCTTCGGCATCCATTTCGCGCTGGGGCAGGTGGTGACGCCCGCCACCTTCAACCAGCTCATCGCGAAGATCGATCCGGACGACCCCTCGCGCCCGCAGATCATGGAGCAGATATTGCGCAGTCAGACGCAGGCCTATTACGCCCCGCGCAATGTCGGCCATTTCGGTCTGGCGCTGGGCAGCTACGCCCATTTCACCTCGCCCATACGCCGCTATGCCGACCTTCTCGTCCACCGCTCGCTCGTGGGCGCCTACAAGCTGGAGATGCCCGCGCCCGGGGACAGGAAGGTCGCGCGGGAAACCGCCCTGTCGGCCGAGGACCGGCATGACATGGCCCCGATCGGCGAGCGGATCAGCGATTATGAGCGGCGCGCCATGGCGGCGGAGCGGGAGACGATAGACCGCTATGTCGCCGCCTTCCTCTCGGAAAAGCTGGGGCAGGTGCTGCCCTGCCGCATCACCGGCGTACAGAATTTCGGCTTCTTCGCCACGGTGGAGGAACTGGGCGGCGACGGGCTGGTGCCGGTTTCGACCCTCGGCGCCGAACGCTTCTGGTATGACGAGGCGTCCCGCTCGCTGGAGGGGAGCGAGACGGGCGACCGCTACGAGGTCGGGCAGAAGATCGACCTGCGCCTTGTCGAGGCGGACCCGATCAGCGGCTCCCTGCGCTTCGAGCTGCCGGAGGGCAGCTATGGCGGCGGCGGTTTCGGCGGCGGTCCGCGCGGCGGCAGGCGCCTGCCGCGTGAGATCAAGCGTCGCGGCCGCCCCGGCAATATTCGTCACATCGGATCGAAGCGGGGCAAGCACAAATAATTAGGACGAAGGCTTTCCGAAGTGAAAATCGCAGCGCTGGAGGAGGGGGCCTTGTCTGAACCTCAGATAACGGGCGCATTCAGAAGCCGCTCATTGCGACTCGCTCATAGAGGGGGCAATCGAAGGGCATCCCAACAGGAGGGACCAATGTTCAGGACCATGATCGCCTCGCTTTCGCTGGCCAGCGTCGCCGTGGCGGGTTTCGCCGCCACCCCGGCCTTCGCGCAGAACGGCAATTACCGCTATTCGGAAAGCTATGAGGGCGATGACGGCAGCTATTACCGGACCGAGCGTACCGAACGGACGGAGCGCTATGACGGCTACCGGGGCGGCGGCTATTATCGCGACGGCGGCTATGCCTATGATGATCGCGGCTATGACGACCGCCCGGTCGATTATCGGCGCGGCGATTATTATCGCGGCGACGATTACCGTCCGCGTCAGGGCTATGCGCGCTGCACCTCCGGCACCACGGGCACGATCGTCGGCGGCGTGTTGGGCGGCCTTCTGGGCCGGGAAATCGGTCGCGGCGGACGCTGGAACCGGCCGAGCACCACGGGCCTGATCCTCGGCGCTGGCGCCGGTGCGCTGGCGGGGCGCGAGGTCGAACGCAGCAGCAACTGCCGCTGATCTGAAGGCGGCACCGCCCCTGGCCTCCGGGCGGGGTGCGGGCCGGTGGTCCCTTTCCACCGAAAAGGCCGGACGGATACCCTCCGCCCGGCCTTTTCGCGTCAGAAATCCGGCTGGTCGTAATGCTTGGGCGGACTGATGATCTCCATCCGCTCCGACAGGAGCGGGCGGAAGGACGGGCGCGACTTGATCCCCGCATACCAGCGCTTGGTGGTGCGATGCCCCTCCCAATCGATGCCGCCCAGATAATCCGCGACGGAAAGATGCGCCGCCGCCGCCACATCGGCCAGGCTCATCGTGCCCCCCGCGATCCAGCTCCGATGGTCGAGCAGATAGTCCACATAGTCCATATGCGTGTTCGCGCGCTTCATCGCCTCGCGCAGCGTGCCCGCATCGGGCGAGGCGCGGTGCAGGATGCGCTTCTTCATCCGTTCATAGAGGAGCGGCGCCACGACATCGCCGAAGAAGATCTGGTCGAACCAGGCCGTCAGGCGGCGGATTTCCGCGCGCATGGCGGGCGAGCCGGAAATGAGCGGAAAATGCTCCACCGTCTCCTCGAAATATTCGCAGATCGCCTGGCTGTCGATCAGGATCGTCCCGGCCGCCGGGCCGTCCTCGGCCACCATGACGGGCGTGGTGCCCGCCGGGTTCATGTCCAGGAATTCGTCCCGCATCTCCCACGGCGATTCGCGGACGAGATCATAGGTCAGGCCCTTTTCCGCGAGCAGCAGGCGGACCTTGCGCGAGAAGGGGCAGAGCGGGAATTGGAAGAGTTGCCACATGCGGCGACCCATAGTCGGCGCTCCTGCCCACGGAAAGGCGAAATCCATATCCGCTTGCCGCTTCGCGACGGACGGCCGCCTTTGCGCTTGGAACCCGGCCTTTAGACGCGCATTCTTGCATCATCGTCCCTGACGCGGGAGACGCCGCCATGCAGCACAGGCTGATCGTCATTGCCCTTGCCGTCCTTCTGGCCGGCGCGGGAAGCGGCTATGCGCTGGGCGGCTATGCGACCGGCGGCGCGGACCAGGGACCGAAGGGTAGCTGGTGGAGCAGCGAGGCGGCGGCGGCGGACAGCAGGACGGTGCCCATTTCCGATGCCCCGGCGGCGGCCGATACGGGACCGGGACGCTATGTCTGCAAGGGATGCGGTCCCACGCTGGCGGAGCGTCAGGCGCAATCCGCCATGGCGGGCTATTCATCCTCCGATGCGGCTTACGACCGGGATTATGCGGCGGCGCAGCCCGCCTATCATTCCGTGCCTCAAGAGGCGAGCGAGACCGTCAGTCTGCCCGATCTGGGCCGGACGGCCTATTGATCTATTTTCGGCGGCCGAGGAACAGGCCGAGCGCGGCCATGGCGAGGAGAAGCGCCATGGGCGGCGCCGTGATATCGGTTCCGGCATCGCGGCTCGCGGCCTGAGCGGCCCCGCTGCTCAACGGCAGGAACAGGGCGGCGAGCGAAAGAGCCAGCGGACGCCCACGGCCTTTCCGGGGCGGAACGGGCCGGGCATGGAGGGAGCGGAACATGTGGCGCAAATCTGCACTCCTGCTGCCCCCCTGAATATTAAGTCGATCGACGAGCGCGGAGCGGCCGCGCCCATAGGGCAAGGGCGCCTGCCACCCCCGGCAGGCGCCCTTGCGGAATCAGGACCGGCGACGGCGCGCTATGGCGAGACCGGCGACGGCGGCGCCGAACAGGGCGAGGGCGGGCGGTGCGGGCACATCCGTATGGCCGCCGCTGCTGCTGAAGCCGCCGCTCGAGCTGCTGCTCGACGAAGAGGAGGATGAGGAGGACGACGAGGATGATGAGCTGCTGGACGAGGAACTGCCGCCCTTGCCGCCGCCGAACCAGTTCCAGAACGTCGCCTGCGCAGGCGTTGCGGCGAGCAAGGTCGCGCTGGTGGCGGCAAGAATAATACCGAGTTTCATGGAAACACCCTCCTGTTGGTATCCGACTGTTCGGGACAATTTCGGATAAAGTCGGCGGCGCTTCTTTATCAAATCAGGTTAACCATGCCCCGTGTCACCGCGGGACATGGCCTGAACTATTACAATATATGTCTCCGGAGGCCATTTCTTCCCTTCCGGGGTATATATTCATTCCGCCGCCACGACAGCCTGTTCATCGTCATTCAGCGGATGGGAAAGGCGCGTCAGCATCTCTTTCGGGCAGACCTGCCAGAAGTCGCCGCGACGGCGGTCCCAGTCCTGCAATATGCCCTTGGCCCATTTGCTGTCGGTATGCCGCACATGCTCGGCGATCAGCTCCTTCAGCGCGCCTTCCCAATGGGCGCTGCCCAGACGCTGCCAGACGATGCTTTCCGGATTGGCATGGGCCGGGAAGCTGCCGTCGGCGTCGAAGATGAACGCCATGCCGCCCGTCATGCCCGCGCCGAAATTGGCGCCCGTCCGGCCGAGGATGACCGCCGTGCCGCCGGTCATATATTCGCAGCCATTGGCGCCGCAGCCCTCCACGACCACCTGCGCGCCGGAATTGCGGACGGCGAAGCGCTCGCCCGCCTGGCCCGCTGCGAACAGCTTGCCCGCCGTCGCGCCATAGAGGACGGTGTTGCCGATGATCGTGTTCATATGGCTTTCCAGCGGGGAGGAGACCACCGGCCGCACCGCGATGATGCCTCCGGACAGGCCCTTGCCCACATAGTCGTTGCTGTCGCCGAACACTTCCAGCGTGATGCCCTTGCACAGGAACGCGCCCAGCGACTGGCCCGCCGTGCCGCGCAGGCGCACGGTGACATGGCCGTCCGCCAGCGTGGACATGCCGAACTTGGACGTGATCATGGACGACAGGCGCGTGCCCACCGCGCGGTGCGTGTTGCGCACCGTATAGGTGAGCTGCATCTTCTCGCCCCGCTCGAACACGGCCTTGGCATCCGCGATCATCTGCGCGTCGAGGCTGTCCGGCACCGGGTTGCGCCAGGTCGGCAGGCTGTACCGGCGCTCCTCGTCCTTGGCGTCCACCTTGGCGAGGATCGGGTTGAGGTCGAGATCGTCCAGATGA
>JASGGS010000001.1:0-59438 GCA_047602685.1 Sphingobium sp. | reverse complement strand
GGTGGCGGTGGATGAGAATCGCAGCACCCTTACGCCTTATCCGATGGGCTGACCGGGCTGGATGCGGGCCGGCGCAGGGCGGAGCGCGACCGCAAATCCGCTAACGGGCCTATCCAAGCGATCTGATGCGGCTGCGTCGAACGTTCATCCGCCCTGCCGATCCATCTTCATCCATTTGCTTTTCGACATGGAGACGAGCATTCCCAAGATGAACACGCATGGCATATTCAGCGCGGCTTGCGTCGCGCTCCACGATGGCGGCGACTATCGCACGATGCTCCTCCAGGATTTCAGCGGATCGGGAACGACGCCCTTGAAGCTTGTCGCTGTAGAGCTGGAATAAATAATAAATATCCTCAGAGAGAATCTGTTGAAGCCGTTCATTGTGGCTTCCGGCCGCTATGCATTGATGGAAGGCGAAATCTTCGATCATGTCATATTCGGACTCATGGGTCGCGTTCGCCCTCGCCTCTTCCCGGTCGAGTATTTTTTCCAGCCCCGCAATTTCTCCGTCAGACATATTCTCCGCGGCAAGGGCGCAAGCAAGGGCTTCCAACCGTTCGCGAATCTGCGAAAGATCATGAAGCTCTTTCAGCGACCACGCCTTGACCCGGACCCCGATGTTCGTAACCCGCTCGAGCAACTTGCGACCTTCCAATCGCCTTATTGCCTCACGAAGCGGTCCGCGGCTAACCCCGAGCGATGCGGCAAGCCCTTGCTCGCTCAGTCGGGTCCCCGGCTCCAAATCGCCCGTCGCGATAGCGCGCTCAAGCCGTACGGTAATGATATCAACCAGCGACTGTGGCGTTACCTTATCACCAAGAGAATCTTCCATAGAGCCGCTTTCAGCCATATTTAATTTTGTGACAGTCCGGAGATTACCAGAGCGACGACTGCGAACAGGAGTCCGGGAGCCAATATCGCCGTCCGGATGCTGAACGGCCAGCAAAGAATCCCCGGAAGCGCAGCCAAGGGCAAGATACAGAAAAGCCAGCACACCAGCAGGACGGCGAAGGGCCCTTCGCTCCATGCCAATGGCAGCCAGCTCAGCGCAATCAACAGGCCACCGCCCCACGCAATCGTGCGAGGCGCAGCCAGCAAGGCATAGGCTGGCGCAGCTCTCCTCCCCGCCCGAGTTGAAAGCCGCAACAAGGCAAAGCCAAAACTGCCCCATGACAAGGCCAGGAACAGGAATGTCGCCGTCATGCCGCGGCACCCAGACCGCGTTTCATCCACGCGGCCGTAGCCAACAGCGTCACGCCGAACGCAAGCATCACCAAGTCTGCGCTTGCCCGTATCCAATCCCCCTGACCGATCGTTTGCGCCAGCCCCACATTCGCCATGGCGCTGGACACCGGCAAGGCCAGGCACAGCAGGCCTCCCACCGCGAGCTGCTCCCGCCAGGCCGAGGCATAGCCGCGCAGCGCGGCATGGACCAGGCACAACAACCATGACAGGAAGAAGGCTGTCGCCATAAGGGAGCGCCGTCCCTCCGCATCCGGGGCCACGATCCGCTCCGCATGGAGATAGACCGCGCAGGCGATCATGTTGCCAGCAACAGACGCGACCGTGATCGGCTTTGCCATGAGGAGAAGAGCCGACCGTTTCGCATGCTTCGCCTCGCGTTTGGCGATAAAGAGGACGAGCGCAGCCGCGACCATGGCCGCGCTGCAAAGTCCCAGGATGAAATAGAGCCAGCGCGCCCAGATGCCGCCCCATTCGATGAAGTGAAGGCCGGCGAGCAACGACTGCGCCTCTCGCGCCGCCGACCGTCGCATGAGCACCCGCAAAATTCTGCCGCTGCGCCCCTCGAAAGCCACGCGGTCGGGGAAGTTCGACAGCCGGTCGTCCCGCTGCCGCCAGATCTCCACCGCCGCATTCGATCGGTCTGGATGACTGATATAGATATTGACCGCCGGACCGCCGCCCCAGGCCCGCTCGGCCCGTTCCACCAGTGGCGGAAGGTCGACGGTGCGGGACGGCAGGCCCGGCGCCGTCTTCACATCGACATAGAGCGATTGGGCCGCGTCCCGCTGATAGGCCTTGGCATCCCCTGCATATAGCATGTTCACGCCAGCGGGGATGTAGGCATAATAGATAAGGATGAGGCCGGTGAACGCCATCATCATGTGAAAAGGCAAGGGCAGGACCGAAAGGATATTGTGCGCGTCCATCCATGCCCGTTGCTGAGAGCTTGCGGGCCTGAAAATAAAGAAATCACGGAATATACGCTTGTGGATGATGATTCCGCTCACCGAGGCCGCGAGCATCGCCAGTCCGGCGGCGCCGACCGCCAGAAAACCGATAGGACTGGTCGTGCGGTCGACCCCCAACGTATAGTGATAGCGCATGAAGAAGAAGCCCGCGTCCATGTCGCGCGGGATGCGAGCACCCGTAACCGGATCAAGCCGATGCGTCGTCGCCTTGCCCTTCGCATCGGTCCAGACCAGCCGCAATACCGGCTCGCGCGGGGTCGGAATGACGATGCGCCATTGGCGCGCGTCGGGCGCCTTCTCCGTGAGATAGCGCCGCCCAAGGCCGATTGCATGGGCGCGGTCGATCCTGAGTGGTGAGCGGACTTCCGGGGCGGCCCACAGATTGATCTCCGTGTAGAACACCGCGAGCGATCCGGTCAGCAACACACCGAACAGCACCCAGCCGAAGACCAGGCCGCAATAGCTGTGAAGCCAGCTCATGGACTGACGCAGACCGCCCATCATCGCGGCAATCCGGCCATGACGAGCAGCGCAACCACCGTCCCCACCAGCAGCTCGCTCCATAAACGAACCAGGCTACGCACCGCGAACGCCCGCAGGATCAGAAAAACGAACAGCAGGAAGGCGATGCCGGTGGAGACGATGGTGGCGTCCACCTTCTCCATCGGCAACAGGCATATCAGCGCGCCCGTCCAGGCATAGCACAGGACATACGCGCCGATGCTGGCCGCCATGACGCGCGACAGGACTTCTCGCCAGTTCACCTTCCGCACCGCCAAGATTTCAGAACCTCTGATCAAAGGTCACAGCGATGCTGCGCGGTTCGCCCAACACCCATTGCGAGGTGGAATAGCTGTTCTGGGCATAGAGCTTGTCAAGGGCATTACGCAGGTTGACGGTCACGCTCGACTTGGGCGCCACATCGAAACGCAGGGACGCATCGACCACCACATAAGCCGGGATACGCTGCAAATTCGCCGCATCCGAATAGCGTGCCCCGACATAACGCGCTCCGGCATCGGCATGCAAACGCTCAATCGGCCGCCACGACAGCCAGAGGTTCGCCGCCTTGTCCGCCACCCCGATCGGCTGGTTGCCATTCCGGCTGACAGGCGAAGAACCAACCAGTTCGGTGAAGTCATCATATTCTGCCTTGAGGATCGTGCCGTTGGCGAGGATGCTGAACGCCTTGCTGACAGCAAGGCCGAAAGAGGCCTCTATACCATAGGAGGATTGCTGCCCGACCTGAACCGAGAGGGTCGGATCGGCGGCCGAGCGGGTCAAAATCTTCTTCTTCGTGATCTTATAGCCGGACAGGGTGAATTCGCCCCGCCCTTGCAGGAAGCTGGTCTTGACGCCCGCTTCCCATTGCTTGCCGCTGGAGAGATCGTAATTGCCCTGTGCGAGTGAGGCGGTCAGAAGGGCCGTCACGGGATCGGCCGCTGCCGAGAATTGGGCATAAAGCGAAATATTGGAGGCGGGATTGTAGACCAACCCTGCGCGCCAGCTTGTGCTGGGATAGGTGGACCGGAAATTCGCCGTCCGGTCCAGCGCGTCGTAGCGCCGCGTTATCGGCCTGTCATAGCGCAGCCCCGTCACAAGCGAGAGGCTATTGCCAAGAGACAGGCGGCTTTCCCCGAACAGCGCCCACTGATCGACATTCGTTCGATATTTGTAGCGCGTGCCGAAGGTGCCGTCGAGAAAGGCGCCGGGATCGTAATGATAGGGATCGAGAAAATCGAAACGGCTGTTGGGCGAACTGTCCGTACGGTCGAGCGAGCCGCCATTATATTCGCCGCCCAGGCTGAACCTGTGGTCCAGCCCGAACAGCTTGTGCTGGTAGACCGCATTGAAGCGATTGCCGAGCTGGCGGGTATTGTAGAAAATCTCGAGATAGCTCGACCGGCGTATCTGATTGCCGGACCAAGCATAATTCTCCGCATTGTGCCAATGCTTGAAGCCGGTGAGATAATAAGTGACGTTAGTGATCGTCAGCGCCTCGCTGGGACTCCATTCGATCTTGGCCTGCGTCCAGGCATCGTCAAATTGCAGGTCGCCATCATCGATATTATAGTTCTTCCTGATGATCGCATCCACCAGCCGGCCGTCGCGAAGCGGCGTGCCATACCAGATGGTGGGCTTCAGGGCCGCGCGGTCGTGGGTCAGGGTCAGGACGAGCGTGTCCGTGGGCTGAAAGCGGATCGCGCCGGACAGGGCCAGGCTGTGGGAATGTCCACGCTCCATCCACCCTTCGGAGCGATTATAGCTGGCATCAAAGCGGAAGGAGAGCCTGTCGTTGATCGGGCCTGCGACGCCGCCCGCCGCCTGATAGGTCGCGAACGACCCGGCGCTGAGCCGCGTCTCGCCTTCGAGTTGCTGTGTATTGGGCTGCTTGCGGACGACGTTGATGGCTCCGCCGATCCCGCCCTCTCCATAGAGGACCGACGCCGCGCCGCGCAGCACCTCGACGCGCTCGGCCATCCAGGGATCGGCCGGAAAGGTCTGGGTTGTGGTGGTGTAGACACGCATCCCGTCATAGAGTTGCATCACCGAGGTATAACCGCTGAATCCCCGTGAACTGAGGGAATAGCCGAAGGCGGAGCTGTTGTTGATGACGCCCGGCGCACGGGCGGCTGCGGCGACGACCGTGCGGTCGCCCAAGCTACGGATCATCTCCTTGGTGATGACATCGACGCTCGCCGGCGTTTCCATCGGCGTCAGGCCGAGGCGGCTGGCGCCCAATGCTTTCTGCTCAAGCTGCAGCACGCCCGCCCTCTGCGCGGTAACGACGATATCGCTGGCGTCCGGCACTTCTTCCGCGCAGGCAACGGACAGCATCGCTCCGAGCGCGATGAACGAAGCTCCGCCATGGAGCAGCCAAGACTTGTATTGCATTTAATTCCCCCAATCGCCGTGGTGCCAATGATGAGCGGAAGGGAAATCCGGCGACCACGCGCCGTCATGGTCGCAATGGCCCGCCTGCGACCGGACGCATGAAGACATCCGGCGCTCGCGCGCCATTGCGGCCCTTGCCGCTCATTCGTCGCTCAGACGGAAAATCACCGTGCCGCGGCCATCCCCTGGACCAAGGCAAGAGCGACCAGACGCCGGCAGGTCTCCTGGCTCACGGGTCATCGCTTGATGCACGGCCTTCCCGGGCCCCGCATGACTTAGCGTCCGGCCCAGTGGCTGGCGGGATGTCCTCGCTCCCACCGATATGCATCGCGCTCACCGCTTACAGTTGCAGGGACAGCTGCGGCTTCCGGCGTTGTCGCCCTCACCGCATTCCCGTTTTAAGCCCCTTTCGGGACACCGGCGCGATCAATGTCCAAAACCGCTCTGCGGCGCGTGGACGAGTGGGCCGATACAGTAGAGCCATCGGGACTGCAAGTCTGCTCGATCAGATCGCCAGACGCCTGCGGCAACCGAAGAGGTGAGAGATGAACACGTTCGCCAAGTTGCGGGATGTGCGTTTTCGTCCAGCACACCTGCGCCGCACATGTTGCATCCGCCATGCCGAATGCGCCCCGGCATAGAGATCGCGATGGTGCTGCCGCGTGTATGGACCAAGAGCCTCGCGGGCCTGATCGAGGAAGTGGACGAGTTGCTGCCCATGGCGGAGACGCTCCGGTTCATGCGTTTTGCCAAACTGGCCTGTGCGAACATTGTCCTCAGTTCGGATGCGCGGCGCTATGCGGATGCTGATGTCGAGAAGCGCAAGGCGCTCTTCGCTCAGACGCGGTTCGCCCATATGCCATTGGCCGGTCATATCCGCCACATATCGGATGAACATGCGAACCGGAGCGCACCCGCACGACGTTTCCGGGAGGATCTGAAGGATCATATGTCACCCGATTTTGCAGCCCGACGATGACGCCCTGGGGACGCTATACGGAGATCTTTGCTTATAGTGAGGATACCGATCTCTTCCGTCTGGAAGATCCGGGCTGATGTGGCGCAGTTATCCGATCATCATCAGCGTCGCCTTGTTGCCCGCGCAGGCCGCGAAGGCCGCAGGAGGGGCGCATATCGTTGACGATGCCGGTGTGGAGACACCAGGCCACTGCCATATGGAGAATTGGGGAACGACAGCAAGCGGCCGCACGGGACTAGTCAATGTCGCGCTGGCCTGCACTGTGAGCGCGCTGCCGTCTGTCGAATGGGGCGGTTTCATCGCGCATGGCTGGACGCCGGAAGACAATGATACGCTCGTCGGCCTGTCACCCAAGATCCTGCTGACATCGGAGGAGCAGGGACTGGGCATCGGCATCAGCGCCAGTTTCGCCTATGGGATTGATCGGCACCGATGGGAGACGGCCTCCGTCATCATCCCCCTGACAATGCCCGTTTCGAAAAGCCTGCGCGTCAACATGAACGCAGGCTGGCAGTGGACACGTATCGCCAAGGAGCATGATCTGTTCTTGGGTGCTCAGGCGGAAATCAAGCTGGCAAGAAGGATCATGCTGATGACCGAAGCTCTTGCCCGTGATCGTGGTCGCATGGGCGGACAGACCGGCATACGTTGGACTGGAGCGAATGGACGGCTCAACATCGACCTGCTCGCCGGGCGTTATCTGGATGGCGAGACGTCCCATGCGCTGACCTTCGGGATCACCATGCGCTGAAGCAAGATTCAAGAAAACACCTCTTCTATTCGTTCCAATTCCAAATTTTCTTTCTTAATATCGGACAGTATTTTTCTGCAATTATAGTTTTACACTATTTAGATGGCTGTCGCAGCTTGGCACGAGGCCTGTTGAGGCTGCCTAGCCGCAATATTGGTGCTCGATTCATCCTGGCGATCCGGAAATTGGTGGTCATCAAGCGGTATCGCGCCTCCGCGAGGCTGTAGGCTGGAGTTTGATCCATCAATTCGTGATTCCGATCACGTATCGACGAAAGAAATCGCTAACCGCCCTGTCCCCGCTTTCTCTTCCGACTTGTCTTCGGTGCGGATCTGGCGGCGGTGAAGGGGAAAGCATCGTGTCCGTTCAAGAACATCCTTCTCCCTCCGTCTCGTCCGACCGTCCGGTAAATCCGGAGCGGGCCGATCGCGCCCGCTCCTTTCGCATGAGAGGTTGTTTCGATGCATCATCCCATTTCCTTGCGCGGCAAGTTATCCTGGCTTGCCCTGCCGGTTGCCCTTCTCGCCACGGCCAGCGCCGTTGCTGCGACCATTCCCCATGATCAGGTTCAGCCCATTCCCGCCGCAGGCGAGGCCTTTCTCTTCAAGTTCCAGCCTTATCTGAAGGTCGAGGACGGGTGCGTGCCCTTTCCGGCCGTAGACGCTCAGGGCAACACCAGTGGCGGTCTGAAAGCCAGCGGCGCGCGCAATGGCGGCTGCTCCGCCAGCACGGGTCAGGTCTATGCCCGCGCCCTGACCTATAATGGCGACTGCGCCGTCATGTACTCCTGGTATTTCCCGAAGGACCAGGTGATCGACGGTCATCGCCATGACTGGGAAAATGCCGTGGTCTGGCTGTCCGATTGCAGCTCGAACGCATCGATCCGCGCCGTGTCCTATTCGGCGCATAGCGGCTATGAGAAGACGGTGTCGCCGCCGACCGCCAATGGCCGGCCGCTGGTCCGCTATTATACGGATGGCTTCACCAATCATAAGCTCGGCTCGACCGGATCGCAGGGTGGCTCCCAACCGTTGATCCAGTGGGAAGCCCTGCCCGCCGCAGCACGCACCGCCCTGACCGATACCAGCTTCGGCGATGCCAATGTTCCCATGAAGGACGCCAATTTCATCAATAATCTGGCCAAGGCTTATTATAAGTAAAGTATCTGGTGCTCCGGTTACATGATCGGGGCACCATCTTATCACCATAAGATGTGCATCGGTCGTGACAATACTACCTCTTCATTTAAATGTCATTAAAATGAAAATTTATTGTAATTTTTCTTAAACAAAATTCTCTGTCCCCGAAATTTTGTCCTCCTCCTCTTCGCCGTCGTGAGCGGCTCCCCCGATGGGGGCGGCAACATTGCCGATGGGGACGATTGAGACATGTGGACGAAATATAGCTTCTTGATGGCGACGACCGCGCTGGCCATGGCAGCGCAACCCGCCTGGGCGGATGATGCGGCCGACGATGCCGACGCCGATCAAGCCACCATCGTCGTGACCGGCTATCGCGCCAGCCTCCAGCAGGCCCGCGATGCCAAGCGCAATGCGACGATCATCCAGGACAGCATCGTCGCGGAGGATATTGCCGCCTTTCCCGACCTCAACCTCGCCGAGGCGCTCCAGCGCCTGCCGGGCATCGCGATCAACCGCGAGGCAGGCGAAGGGCGCCGCGTCAGCCTGCGCGGCCTTGGCCCGGACTTCACCCGAGTCCAACTCAACGGCATGGAAGTGCTCGGCAATGTCGACTCCCCGCAGGACAGCCGCGGCCAGACAACGCGCGACCGCGCCTTCGACTTCAACATCTTCGCATCCGAACTGTTCAGCCGGGTGGACGTCCAGAAATCCTATGCAGCGGAACTGAGCGAAGGCGGCCTCGCCGGCACGGTCAGCCTGACCACGGCCCGCCCGTTCGACTATAAGGGTTTCCGCTCGGCCTTCTCCGTACAGAGCGGTACCAACAGCCTGACCAAGGATTTCCAGCCGCGTGTCGCCGCCCTCGTCTCGCAAAACTGGGGGGATTTCGGCATCCTGATCTCCGGCGCTTATAACAAGCGCAAGACGCAGGAGCAGGGCTTCGATACCTATCGCTGGCGTCCGAACAACGCGACAGGCAGCATCATCTCCAGCCTCTCCGCCGCCGATCAGGCCGCGATCAATTCGGGCACGCTGCTCTTCCCACGCGGCAATCGCTATTCGGTATGGGAGAGCGAGCAGGAGCGCCTGGGCCTGACGGGATCGATCCAATGGCGCCCCAGCCCCAAGGTCAACCTGACCCTCGACGCGCTCTATGGCCAGTTCAAGGCGGACAGGTTCGAGACCCATCTCGCCTCGCGCGGCGGCGGGGGCTCCACCTTGCTGGGCGGTGGCGGCACCTTCGCGGGCGTCACCTATCCGAACTCCACCATCAACGCGATCCACTACAATGCCGATAACGAGGTCGACTATCTCGACGTCTCCGGTGCCAATATGTCGACCGAGACACGCACGCAGAAGACCAAGAACATCTTCAAGCAAATCGTCCTGAGCGGTGACGCCGAAATTGCGGCAGGCCTTAAGGTAACGGCCGCAGGCGGCATCGAGCGGTCAAAATACAGCATGCCGGTCAGCGACAAATTTTACCTCGAAACCTATGGCCGGGTCATTTCCGACTATCGCGGCGGCACCTATTCGTTGGTGAACAGCTATGGCTTCAATCCGGGCGATATCTCGCTATGGCATGCGCGCGAAATCGACATGAGCGCGACCTATCAGAACTCCGCGCTCGACAATGCCAAGCTGAAGTTCGACTATGAAGTCTCGTCAGGCAACCGCATCGCCATCGGTGGCGAATGGCGCCGGTTTAAGAATAGCGGCTATACCCAGACCGTGGACGACCTGCTGCTGCCGCAATTCCGGGCGGGCACGGTCAGCTCCGATATTTCGGGCTATGGCGAGGTCTATACAGGCTTTCGCGGCATCGACTGGGCCATTGTCGATTATGACAAGGCGCTCCGGCAACTGGGCGTCACCCGCGACCTCGGCGCGCGCAAGAGCGTCTATGACGTTACCGAACGCACTGGCGCCGGATATGTCCAGTATAACTGGAACCATGCGCTCGGCACCACAACCTTCCGCGGCAATATCGGTGCGCGCTATTACAGGACCGACGTGACGTCCAACGGCGAAGCCAATGTCGGCTACATCACCGTGAAGGGTGATTATGATGGCGTTTTGCCTGCCGCCAATTTCGCCTTCGAGTTCGATAACGGCTTCGTCCTGCGCGGATCGGCCGCCCAGAACATCAACCGTCCGTCGCTGAGCGCGCTTGCCGTCAACGGCACGGTCACGGATTCCGGCGGCGACCTCAAGGTGACGGTCGGTAATCCGAGCCTGAAGCCCTATAAGTCCATCGACCTCGACCTGTCGGCCGAATATTATTTCGGCAAGGCGGGCTATCTGGCGGCCGGTCTTTTCTACAAGAATATCGACGGTTTCATCGCTACGCAGACCGTGTCCAATGTGCGGTTCGGCGACACCGGCCTGCCCACCAGCATCATGGCCGGGCTAACCAACGACAGCATCGTCAACGCCTTTACCCGGCCGGTCAATCTCCAGCAGACCGACCTTTACGGACTTGAACTCGCGATGCAGACGGACTTCACCTTCCTGCCCGCACCGTTCGATCATTTCGGAACGGTGCTGAACTTCACCTATGCCAACGCGAAGCTCGATTATGCGAAGCTGGCGGCGGGTGCGACGCGGACGACGCTGGAGGGCCTGTCGAAGATCACGGCCAACGCCACGCTCTATTATCAGGATGAGCGCTTCAATGCCCGCATATCGGGCAATTACCGCGCTCCCTATGTCTATAGCGGCCTGCCGATTACCAGCACGCTGGCCGGCGTGACGGTCTTCGATCAGGACAGCAGTGGCTATGACGACACGCTCTATGTCGATTTCTCCGCCCAATATAAGATCGCGAAGAATTTCGAGGTCACGTTCGATGCGATCAACCTGACCAACCAGCGGGAGAAGCAATATTCGGACAGCAGCCGCCGTCTCTATGTCGTGACCTATTCCGGCACGACGGTCATGGGCGGCGTCCGGGTTACCTTCTGATCGCCCGGCCAGAGCAAGGGAAAGGGGCGGCTCCGGCCGTCCCTTTTTTTGTCCGCCTGCCGGACAGGCGGATTCATATCGCTGTCATCAAGCCTTGATAGCCGCCCGCGCGGAGGACGCGCGCCTGCATCGAAGAACATTTTTTCCACGAGCATTTTACCGTCTGACGATCCTGCTGGCGCTGGCGCCAATGGCTTCGGGCGTGGCCTTTGCGCGTCCCGGCGAGGCGGGATCGGCCAGCGTCCACAGCTTCAACATTCCCGTCGAACGGCTGGTGGTGACGCTCCGCCGGATTTCCGAGCAGGCGGATGTGCAGATATTGGCATCGATCCGCCCGGACCTGCGCGCCTCGCAGGCCGTGCATGGCCGCTTCACCGTCGATGCGGTCATTGCCCGCGTGACCGCCGGACAGCCCCTGCGCGTCCGCCGTACCTCCGCTGGCTATCTCATCACCGAGGCGCCTCGCCAATCCTCTCCGTCCCCCTCGCTGGCGCCGCCCCCTCCCCTCGCCGTTCCCGTCGATGAATCCCCGATCATCGTGACCGGCTATCGCGAGAGCCTGCACATGGCGGCGCTCGCGAAACGCAACGCCATCGGCTTCGTCGAGGTGACGCGGGCAGAGGATAGCGCGGCCTTTCCCGACCGCAACGCCGCCGACGCACTGCAACGCTTGCCCGGCATCGCGATCAGCCGGGACAATGGCGAAGGGCGCCAGATTTCCCTGCGAGGCCTCGGCCCCATGTTCACCCGCACGACGCTGAACGGCGTGGAAGCGCTCGCCACAACGGCGTCGGGCTTCGACAATCGCGGCTCCGTCAGTCGTCAGCGCCGCTTCGATTATTCCGTGTTCGATGCCAGCCTCTTCTCGCAAGTGCGGGTCGAGAAAAGCTGGTCGGTGGATCAGGAAGCGGGCGGTATTGGCGGTCTGGTCGCCATGCAGACGCTGCGCCCGTTCGACCGCCCGGACAATGTGACCCTCCTGTCGGCGCAGGGACGCACAGGCAGCTTTTCCGGCCGTGTCACGCCGATGATCATGGCCGAGATTTCGCGCCGCAACGCCCAATGGGGCGCTCTGCTCGCCCTGTCCTACAGCGACAATCACGTCACCGAATATGGCTATCGCAACTGGGACTGGACGCCCTTCGTCATCACGCCCACCAATATCGGCAAGGGGATCGACGCCGCCACACGCGCGCGCCTGACGGACAGGAGCAACCCGCTCTACGGCGCGCGGGCAATGAGCTATTCGAGCTGGAGCAATCATTTCCGGCGGCTCAACCTTGTCGGCTCCCTCCAGCATGAAAGCGACAACGGCCTGAAAATCGCGCTGGATGCCATATATGCACGGCTGTCCAACGACCGGGACGAATATTCTCTTGCTGCGGCCGGAACCAATGGCCTGACCGGCGATGTCATCGGCACGCAAATCCTCCAGGACGTACGGATAGAGGGCAATACGATCGCCGCCGCTCGCTTTTCCGGCGTCGACCTGCGCACGGAGCATAAGCGCAGCGAGGACAGCACAAGCTTCACCGGCCTGTCCCTTTCCCTGTCCTACCCCATAGGTGCCGCGACCTCCGTCGATTTGCTGGTCGGTCATGCGCGATCCGATTTTCGCAGCCCGGTGTTCGACAAAGTGTTCCTGGAAGCAAAGGGTCAGGATTTCAGCTATGCCGCGACCGGTAGCCATCCCGGCAATGCCTATGGCTTCGACATTGCCGACAACGCCAATTGGGGCCTGATGCGCGCCGATGTGCGCGAAGACGCCATTCTCAACGAGAATTTCTCCGCACGGGCCAGCATCGCCCGGCACGTTGGCGGCGCTCTCCTGCTCCGCGCAGGGGCGAGCTATCAATATTTCGGCAATCGCGGTTATCAGCGGCGCACGCGCGTCGATTATCCCGACGGCACCCCTGCGGCACTCACCCTGTTCGACGGCCCCTCCTATGCCCGCTATGTCGTGGCCGAGGTCGATCCGACCTTCGCGCTGACAGGGCAGCAGCGAACATTGTCATCGGCGGCCGATGTGCCGGGCACCGACTATCGGCTGAGCGAACGCCGCGTGACGGGTTTCCTGATGGCCGACCTAGACCTGATGGCGGGCGCCTGGCCGCTCAGCGTCCGCATGGGCATGCAGTTCCATCGCACGACGACACTCTCCACCGGCTCCGCGACCGCCGATCTCAGCCGAAGCCCGGTCAACGCGCGCAATAGCGACAGTTTCTGGCTCCCCTCGCTGGAAGCGCGCCTGTCCATGCCAAGCGACATGATCCTGCGCTTCGCCGCCAGCCGGAATGTGAACCGCCCGGACCTTGCCGACCTGCGCGCTGCGGCGGAGATCAACGTGTCCCCCTTTGGCGGCTCGATCATCTCGGGCAATCCTGCGCTGAAGCCCTTTAAAGCAGAGTCGGTCGACCTTTCGCTCGAACGCTATGACGGACGGGTCGGCTATGCTTCCATCGGCCTGTTCTTCAAGCATATGCACAGCTTCATCACTTCGGAGACGCAAGTGATGCCCTATGCGGCGACCGGCTATCCCACGGCCTTCCTGTTCGCGGGACAGGACCCATCCATCCTCTATAATGTCATCCGCCCCCTCAACGGCCCTGGCGCTTCCATATTCGGGGTGGAGGCAGCAGTGCGACGCGACCTCCGCTTCCTGCCCGCACCGCTGGACCGGCTCGGCATCCAGGCCAATCTGACCCATGCCATGGGAAGCAGCGATGTCATCTATGGCGGGACGGCCGTATCCCTTTCCCTGATCGACCTATCGCGCTGGTCGGGCAATGCGATCCTTTATTATACCGGCAAAGGCTGGGACGCGCGCCTGTCCACCGCCTATCGTGGCACCTATCGGGTCGATATCGGCGACAATGGCAATATCGGCGAATTCATCAAGGATAGCCTGACCGTCGACTTCGCCGCGCATATGACGGTCAACCACCGGATCGAGGCCGTGATCGAGGCGCGCAACCTGACCGACGCACCCATCGTCCAATATACCGATGCCTATGCCCGCCGATTGCTGAGCATGACGCGCAGCGGGCGCGTGCTGTCCATAGGGATACGCTATGCCTTTTGAGGGACGACCTGTCCCCGTCCGACCCCTTTGCCGCTCTACCCCGCATGATGTCGCGCCAGGGCAAGTCGAGAGCCGGACCATGCACATGCGGGTTGAATGCCGATGAGTGCCGCAGTCGCCCGCTTGACGGATGGCATGGACCGGCTGGCGGCCTATGTCCGCAGACGCCTTCGCGAACCTGACATGACGGAGGACGTGGTACAGGAAACCGTCATGCGCGTCATTGAGCAGGACCGGAAAAGAGTGATTGAGCAGCCGCTCGCCTATGCCTTTCGCGTGGCGGATTCGATCATCCATGCGGGCGCACGGCGCAAGACGCATGTCGATCTGAACGAGTATGCCGACCTGATGTGCGACCTGCCTCTGGCGGACGAGGTGCTGGATTACCGGCAGCGCATGACGCGTTTTCAGGCAGCGCTTGACCGGCTGACACCCCAGCGGCGGCTGGTTTTCACCAAGCGCCATCTGGAGGGCAAGTCGAGGCAGGAGATTGCCGACGAACTGAATCTCAGCGTGGAGGCGGTGAAGAAGCATTTGGTGCGCGCGATGGTCGATCTGTCGCATGTCGTGGAAGAGGATGCGGTGCCAGTCAGTCAGGAAACGAAGCGAAATGGCTGAGCGGGACGAAAACATATTGGAAATCGCGGCGGACTGGGCCGACCGGCTGGCCGAACTGACACCGGAGGAGGAAGGCGAGTTGGCCGCATGGCTCAAGGCATCACCCAACCATGCACACGCCTTTGCCACCATGCACCGCCTGACGCGTGACCGTGCCCTGTTCGATGCGCTTGGCGCGGAACCTCCCGTCCTTTCCGCGAAACCCTCGCCCATGACCACGCCCCGCCCCGGCAGTGCCGCACGTAGACCATGGGCGAGAGAAACGGCAATAGGCGCTCCCGTCAGCAGACGTCAGGCAATCGCCGCCGCCTCCGTGGCTGCGCTGGGCTTGCCGCTTGCTTTCTTCGCGCTGAAGCGCAATGCGAACGGCGATACCCCCCCCCGGAATTTCGCCAGCGCCGTGGCCCAGCAAAAGCGCTATGCCCTGTCCGACGGATCGCGGCTGACACTGGATGCCGCGTCGAGCGTATCGACATTGTTCACCCCGGATCTTCGCCTGCTCGACCTTCAGAAGGGCGGCGCCCGTTTCGACGTCGCGCATGACCCCAACCGTCCATTCGAGGTGCGTACGCCTGTGGCGCGGATGACCGCGCTCGGCACCAGCTTTACCGTTGATCGGCTGAGCGGCGCGACAGAGTTGCGCGTGTTCGAAGGGCAGGTTCGCCTGGATATGCCAGGCCGGGGTTGGCTCGTCATGATGGCAGGGCAATGGGCGCTGGTTTCCGGGACGAATGTGGAGCGGGGCAGCTTCATCCCCGGCGATTATGATGACTGGCAGACCCATTGGCTCGATGCGGAATCGATGCGGCTCGCCTTCGCGATCGAGCGGCTTTCCCGCTATAGCCGGACGCCGATCCGCCTTGCCGATCCCCGCCTGGCCAAGCGCAGTTTCAGCGGCCGGTTCAGGCTCGACCAGCCCGAGCGTTCCCTCAGCCTGATCTGCGGGCTGTTCGACCTGATGCCAGTGGAGAGGAATGGAACAGTCTATCTCGAACGGAGCAAGAGCGGTGCATAAACCTATGCCCAGCCTCCTCCCGCTCATTCTCATGGCGCTCGCCTGTGCAGGGTCCCCCGTCATGGCGGCCGAGAAGGCAAGACCCTATGTCGAGCAGATTCCACGCCCCGACATGATGCGCGTTCTGCCCCCGCCGCCAGCCCCCGGCTCGCCTGCGGATCAGGACGACCGCGCCACATTTCGCGAAACGCGCAAACTCGCGGGGGGCGATCGCTGGATGGTGGCGACTCGAGACGTGACGGACGGGCCTTTCATCAGCTTCGCCTGCGCCATGGGCCTGCAATTATCGCCGGCAAGCGCACCCGCGCTCGCCCGCATTTTCGACCGCATGGGCGGCGGCTTGCTCATCAATCCGGTGAAGCAAGGCTATGCCCGGCGGCGCCCCTATCTGAACGACGATCTGCCGATCTGCGAGCCGAAGACCGACCATCTCGCCAGCAATGGCGACTATCCCTCCGGCCATACCACCAGCGGGTGGTCGACCGCGCTGGTGCTGGCGGAATTGCTCCCCGAGCGGGCCACGCCCCTCCTGGCGCGCGGCCGCGCCTTTGGCGAGAGCCGCTTCATTTGCGGTTCCCACAGCAAGAGCGCCGTCGAGGCCGGTTACCTGTCCGGCGCCTCGCTGGTCGCCATGCTGCACGCATCGCCGGAATTCCGGCGGGACATGGAGGCCGCTCGCGCGGAACTCAAACGACTGGGCAAGGCGGCGCCCCGGCCCTCACCCTCCCAATGTGCATTGGAGGCCAAGGCGCTAGATATGAATTTCTGAGTTGCCTGCGGGCATCCACATGATAGGCTATTCTATTAAAACTGGGGCCAATCCGCCCCACTCCAAATTTGTGGCCATGTCCCGTATTCCACCTACTATGTTCTATATGCGGACATTCTAGGTTCGCGCCTCATTGAGGCAACGAGAAGATGAAGGTTGCGGCAACAGCAATGACCCTGCATCCGTGATCGCTGCACGGAAGCGCGCCCCGGTCAAACGATCCGCCTGCAGACGAGCGATGCCCTGGGTCAGGGCCGACCGGGTTATGCCCAGCTCCTTCGTCACCCTGCGAAATTGCCCTGTTCAAAAAGGATGACGAAATGACGGAGTTGCTTGAGATGCACGGCTCGCGATATCGCACCGAGCGCCCCTCACGATAAGATGAGACTTAAGCTGCGCTAATTGAAAAATCGCACCCGATTATAGCGATTGCAGCTGTCAGCCGACTCGACCAGAAGTAGACGCAAGGTCCACTCCTCCCTTGCCTACCTGTCTTGAAGGAAACCTTATGCAAAATGTCTCTGCCAGCGTTCCGATAATTGATGCTGTCCAGATGGTAACGATGGGCATCACGGACTTGGACTTCAACCTTGCCTTGTATCGCGACGCAATGCAGCTGGTTATGGAGGCTCGCTACACGCTAAGTGACAGCCTACGCCGCGCATGGATGCTGCCGGAGGGCGTGACCGGTGAACTGGTGGAACTGTCCTGCGCGGGCTATCCTATGGGCCGCGTCCGCCTCGCCTGCTTTCAGGGCATGGAGCAAGTTGTCGTGCGCTCTCATACCGAAGACAGCGCGCTCGATATCGGTCCCAAGGCTATCGACTTCTACGTCCGAGATCCCATCACCCATGCGATGGCAGTCTATGAGAAACTAGGCCTCAAGGCGCGTGCGGCTCCCGTCATCCATAAGCTCGGCACCTTCATCAGTGAGGAATTGACATATGTCGGTCCTGACCAGTGCTCCATCCTGCTCATGGTCGGCCATGTCCATGCGCCGACTGACCTGAGACCGAGTTGGACAGAAGGCGATTTCAGCGAAGTGGCAACCATGTCCATCGTTTCCAGCGATCTCGCCGAGACGCGCCGTTTCTATGCCGACACGCTGGGACTGGACGAGAGTGAGCAACTCCAGACCGGCCCCGAAGATCAGGCGGGCGTCGCAACACTGACCGGCACGCCGGGCGGCGAGGTCAACTGGAAGATATTCCGGGGCCATGACGAACCCAGTGGCAAGATATTGGTGTTGAATTTCTCCGTGCCCGGCAAGCGGCTGACCGGCAGAATGAAACCGGGCAATCTGGGATTCTCGATGCTTACCCTTCCGGTATCCGACATTGAAGCCTTTCACCAACGACTCAAGAACAATGGATATGAGGTCGTCACACCACCTACGACTGTCGAAATTGCGGACGGAGTCCGCCAGATCATGCTCGCCAAAGGCCCGAACGAGGAGATGCTGGAATTTGTCCAGAAATGAACTTAAGGAACAGCCCATGTGAATGCATAAACGATAATCCTTATGCAGATGGCCCGCAATCCACACCGATCCGTTTCTCGAAACGACTTTGCCATTCGGATTATCTCATCTCCACGACAACTCATCCAGTTCATACCATGTCATCATATACCCTTCGACGCCGCCCTTCAGGAAGATCGCATCATCATCGGCGGTCACCCACATATTATTCTCGGGATGCGCGCCGTTCTTGGTGGCCATGCTCGCATCGGGATCGGTGAAGCGAAAGCGTGAAGCCGCGAACGTGCCCGCTTTCACTGTGACTGTCTCGTCACCCACATATTCGAGATAGAGGCTCGTTTCCGTGATTTGTGGCGGCGTTGCGCCCCTGTGGTCGAGGGATGGCAGGAAGCAGCGAAACTTGCGCCGGTGCGGCCCTTTCGATTTGTCCATCTTCTTGGTGAGCAGCGCATCGCCCTGAATGGGATGCGTGCCGAAACCGTCAAACGAACCACTGACAGGTACTTTCTGCGACAGACGGCCGATGGAGGGGCCGAAGCTCTCGCATTCCACGAAATCCTCGGTGAAACGGAAAAGCCCCGCACCCATGAACACATCTCCGACAGTCAACCGGACAAAGCAGTCAGTCGGACTGGCATTAGCATCGAGACTGTAGGTAATGTCGCGCAGCACCGTAGGATTGGGTTCCTCGATCTCACACAGCGCGCGCATGGTGCGGCTACCATTGCCATGCTTGGTAAAGATGAACTGTTCCCGGCCGCGCACCTCTCCCTCACGTCCGGGTTTTCGGGACGTGTAGAGGATTTTTCCTTCGATCGTCTTATGCGCCATTCTCGTCATCTCGGCAGTTCCTCTTGTCTCGCCGTTTCAAATGGATCGGATCATTGCCAGGCATGGTTCAGGAGATCGCCTCGCCTTCTATGACTTCCAGCAAAGCCCCTTCTGGCGTCCGCAGCATGCCCACCCGGCGTCCGGCATAGACCGAACCGTCACGCTCCATCGGCGGCGCTATCCAATGCCCTTCCAGCTTCGCGAAATTGGGATGCATGATCGACACTATGGATACGCCCGGCGGCAATGCGCCGGGGTTACACGGGCGCTCCGTCGCACCTGCCGGATATTGGTCCGCCTCAAGGAAGATTTGTCCCTTCCACATGCCCGTGACCAGTTCGTGCCGGTCTTCCAGCGGCAAATCAAAGGCGAGTGCTATCATGGTGTAACGGATCGCCACGGGATCGGTCAGTTCCAGACCAAGTACATCGACTAGCCAACGCGCCGTGCGGCGAAGGTCCGGAGAGGCCAGCACCAAGATGAACGGCCGATCGATCAACGTCTTGGGAGAAGGCAGGCCGCTGTCCGGATCGTCGGTCCCGATCTCGGTCAGATAGATAGTCTCCTGATCCGGCCCCCGCACCTGCATCGGCTTGACCGTGGGATAGCCATCGAGAGGTTTGGGCGGACCGATCACCTTGAATATATCCGACGCCAGCATTCGGGCGTTGACGGCCTCAACATCCGACACGCAAATCTCGATCGCCGCCCAGCCATAGGTCCGGATGGGCAGATAGCCCGGAACGGGATCACCCTCGATGAAACGCAGAAAGACCGGACTGCCCGACGCAGGTCGCATGGTGACCGAGCGGCGCCCCGCATTGGCAGGAGCGCCCCAAGCCTCTGCCAGATCGGCAGGAACCATAACATCCTCGACCACGCTATAATCCAGCCAAAGCGAGAAACGCTCCACCGCGGCATCGATGTTACTGACAATATGGGTCGCGCATTTTAAAAGCGTCACGGTTGAAACTTCCTTCGGATTGGATGCGACGGCTCAGCCGGCCGGAGTTTGTTCTTCCACCGCCTGAAACCATGCGCCATTCGGTCCAGCGAAGGTTGTGATCCTGGCCGGACCAAAGCCGGGAATGGAGGTTTCGACAAACACAGTGCCCGCGCGTTCAGCAACGGCAACGACATCATGCACCCGAACCGTCGCGCCCAGCAGACCGCGGGATGGAGGACGCGCAACGTCGATCACGGAAGTCTGCATTCCCGGTGCCATGCCGTAATTGATGATACCGAAATAGGGTTCGACCGTGTTCAGGCCGACATTCCACGCCCGCAACTTCATGGCCTCGCTGGTGCCGACAAGAGCCTGAAAGCTCTCGTCATCAAGGCCATAACGATGGACAACCGTCAGGCCGAATACCGTCTCCAGAAAGGCGAGCGTGGCGGTCTGATCCTGCACGGGACCCGAAATGCTCTGAGGTTCGCTGACCAGTTGATCCCGCACCGTTGCGAAATTTTCGTAAAAGGCTGGTGCCCCGGTAATCAGGGCACATACGACGCCATCCGGACCCCAGAGATGAGCCTCTTGGAAGCGTCCTTCCGGCGTTTCATAATCAGCGACCTCCTCCTTGAAGGCAAAGCCTGCCGCCTCGATCCGGGCGCGAGCGGCCGGGAGATCGGGCGCGTAGAAATCTATGACCTTCAACGCCTCACTGTCCGAACCACGCGACGGATCGCGTATCTGCACATCCGCACCGGGATCGAAAGCCACGAGACGGACACCGAAGGGCGTCCCCGGTGTAGCGAGGGTTACTTCCTGTGAGCCTTGCCCCGTAGTTCCCCAGATCGCCGACGTTTCCGCGCCGGTCCGCTCACAACGCCCGGTTTCTTCCATGCCGAAAGCACGGAACAATCTGATATGAGCGTCGAGATTGCTCGACGAGATAATCGGACCGTGAATATTGACGACGGTCGGGTGGCCGTTTGCGAAAGTCATGCCGGTCTCCTGGGAGGGGAGGAGGCGGGTTCTCCCGCCCCCTTGTCAGTATTGGCATCGGCTCGGGGCGGCCTGCCGCTCAGGCGACAGCGACCGGCTCCTTTGCGCGACCACGCTCTGCGAGCAAGTCAGCGAGATTCCCCATGTCGAACCGCTCCGCCGTACCGCGAAGAGTCGCCATTTCGGCACGCAGCGCTTTCGAGCCTTCCGGATCGGCCACTCCCACCTCGGTGATGATGATGCCATAGGCATCACGCGCCTGCTCGACGGACATGAGGCCGTGACGCACATCGGCAACGACGCGCTCCACCGGGCGCTCCAGCGGATCGCCCCAACCGCCGGAGCCGGCGGTACGGAAGAGGATTCGATCGCCCTTGCGAACCTCCAAATTGTCGATCTTCGACGGGATGCGTTCCGGTTCGCTCTGCCCCTTGCGCACGATCCACTTGCTGGACGTGCCGCCCGCCTTGCCTCCGTTGATGCCCCATGGCGGCACCGTCTCGCGATCATCATGGATCGAGACGCGGCCATCCTCCAGCAGCACATACACTTTTTCGATGCCGCAGCCGCCACGGTGCAGACCAGGGCCGCCACTGTCCTTGATCGGGCGATAGCTTTCGACACGGACCGGAAAGTAGTTTTCCAAATATTCAATAGGCGTCGCGGTGAAGAGCGGCCACCATGCATGACCATCCAGCCCGTCACCACGCGGGCGCCCGGGAACGCCGCCGAACAGCAATTCCATCACCTGGAACCACTTGCCCTCACCATCATGCCCCGTGAAAATAAAGTGCGGGCTGGTGCCATAGCCTGCCGCCATGGACAGATGCGGAGCCTGCTGCCCGAGCGCACCTGCCTGACAATCGAAAAAGCGGGTATGGGTGTTCAGGCGATTGCCCAGCGCTGCCGGGAAGCGCGGATTGAGCAGGCTGCCCTCCGGCAAGATCACTTCGAACAGATCATAGAAGCCCTCATTGAAGAGGATTTCCGGATCGAACGCCATGATCATGTAGACGCCGAAGAATAGCTTGCAGAGTCCCTCATGGATCAGGAAGTTGATCGGGCCATCGGCCTGATCGTCCGTACCGGTCCAGTCGAACACGGCGACATTGCCCCGCCTGTAGATAGAAAGAGTCATGCGGAACGGTCCGTTGCCACGGCCGTCATCGTCTACATAGTCGGTGAAGCTGACCGGCTCCTCTGGAATGAACTTGAAGATCAGTTCCTGCATGGCGGTGCGGGTGCGGTCGAGCAATGCGTCGCAGGCCTGCATGTATATGCCCTGTCCGAAGCGGTCGCACAGTTCGCGCACGCGGGTCGCCGCCGCCCGGCATCCCGCGACCAGAGCGGAAAGGTCGGAACGGTTCATATCCGGCGTACGGCTGTTGTTCAGCATGATCGCCAGCACGCCTTCGTTCAGCACGCCTTTCTCATAGAGCTTCACCGGAGGGATACGCAGTCCCTCTTCCCAGATGGAAGCGGCGTCGAAGGGCATGGAACCGGGAACCTTGCCGCCCACATCGACCATATGGCCGAAGATCGAGGAGAAGCCGACCAGCGTCCCCTGATGGAAGATCGGCATCATCACGCACCAGTCATTATTGTGCGACACCGACCCCTTGCACGCATAGGGATCATTCCAGACATAGACGTCGCCGTCCGAAAGGGTGGCGCCATGCTGTTCGAGCACGCCCGGTATGTAGGAGCCGAACTGCCCCACCACCATGCGGCCTGCGGCGTCGCAGATCATGGGATATTCGTCATGCTGTTCGCGGATGACAGGCGACAGGGAGATCCGCCCTACCACCATGTCCATTTCGGCACGCGCGCTTTTCAACGCGTTCTCGATGATGTCGAGCGTGATCGGATCAAGCGTCTTTGCGGTCATGGGTTTCAGTCCTTCGCACGCGGCCAGATCAGGATGTTGCGATGTTCGTCGATCTCCGCCCAGTGATCGGGCAAGAGAACGGATGTGGTGTCATATTGCCGGATGATCGCAGGCCCTTCGACCCGCATGCCGGGATCGAGCCGATCGCGGTCGTAATTAGGCGTATCGATCCACGCATCCTTGAAATAAGCAGGACGATGATCGATCAGGGCATCCTCTACCCTGCCGCCACTGCTCTTCTTGGTCGCGACCGTGACAGGCTCGGTCACGCCGATGGCAGTGAGGCGGAGCGCCACGAGTTCCACGGGGACATCGAAGCGGACACCATAGGTGCGCTCATGCAGATCATAAAATGTGTCAATGGCGCTCGTCAGATCGCCGGAGAGCGCCGTGTCGGTATCCACCGGCACTTCCACCTCAAACCCCTGCTGCTCATAGCGCAAATCGAGAGTGAAGGTCAGGCGGCGATCCTCATCCGCAATCTCCTGCCCGTCGAGCCAGGCTACCGCTTTATCCTGAAGCGTCCCGAACCGCCCGCCAAGGTCGGCGGGATCGATGCGGTCCGCTCGTCGGATGAAGGTCTGGACGAACTCGTTCTTGAACTCCGACTGGACGAAACCCAGCGCGGACAGCACGCCCGGATTGGTGGGAACAACAACCGGATAGCAGCCCAGTACCTCTGCCATGGCATTGGCATGGAGGGGACCTGCCCCGCCAAAGGCGACGATACCGAAATCGCGCGGATCAAGACCGCGCTGGACGGTAATGACACGCAGGGCGCCCAGCATCACCTCATTGGCAATGTCGAGAATGCCCTTGGCAGCATCTTCGATCGAAAGGCCGAGCGGCGCGGCCACCGCCTGTTCAATGGCAGCGCGTGCCGCCGGAATGTCGAGATCCATATCGCCACCGACAAGTTGCGGCGGCAGATAGCCGAGCACCGCATTGGCATCGCTGACCGTCGGCTCCGTGCCGCCACGATTGTAGCAGACGGGGCCAGGCTGTGCTCCCGCACTGCGGGGGCCGACACGCAAGGAGCCGGTAAGCGGCGACACATCACCGATGGACCCGCCCCCTGCCCCGACGCTGCGCACTTCGAGCGTCGGGACCTTCGCCGGGAAATAGCCGACTTCGGTGGAGCGGGAGATGGCCGCCTTCCCATCCATGATGACGGCGACGTCCGTGGACGTACCGCCCATGTCAAAGGCGAGCAGGCGTGCCCGGCCCGTGGTCTGCGACAGCACGACCGTACTGGTCACACCGCCTGCCGGACCGGACAGCACGGTATGGACTGGCCGTTCCGATGCAGCTTCCGCACTCATCAGGCCTCCGTCCGAGCGCACGATATGGAGACGGCTCTCTATACCCTCCGCCTTCAACCGGCTCTCGATGCGCGAGAGGTAACGGCGCATGATCGGCCGCACATAATCGTTCATCACCGTGGTGATGGCGCGGTCATACTCGCGAAATTCCGGAAGGATATCCGACGACAGCGAGACCGGAAGGTCGGGATAATGCTCCTCGACAATCGCCTTCAGCGCCTGCTCATGCACCGGATTGGCATAGCTGTGCATCAGGCAGATAGTCAGCGCTTCGATGCCCGAACCGCACAGGTCGTGAATCGCCTGCGCCGCCTTTTCAACGTCCAGCGCGGTTATGATATTGCCCTGTGCATCGAGCCGCTCGCTAATCGCACGAGTATCGTCCAACGATGCCAGCGGATCGGGCTTATCCATGATGATCCAGCCGAATAGCGGCCCCGGCGTCCAGCTCTTGGCAAGGTGGAGCGTATATTCGAAACCTTCCGTGACGAGCAGGCCGACACGCGCGCCCTTGCCTTCCAGAACAGCGTTGGTCGCGACAGTCGTGCCATGCAGGATAACGTCAATCTCCTGCGGCGCGATCTTGGCAATGTCGCAAATCAGGCGGATGCCGTTGACGATTCCGACGGACTGATCTTCCGGTGTCGAAGGTGTTTTCGCACGGAAAGTCTGGCCGCGTTTCTGATCATGCAACAATAGGTCGGTGAAAGTGCCACCTACATCGATTCCCAGCCTCATAGCCTCAATTCCCCATCATGGCGACGACGGGTGCCTTGCCGTAACGCCTTACCCGCAGGTCCGCCTGCTCCTTGTGCCCGGCAAACCCCTCCAATGCGCAAAGCCGAGAGCAATATTCGCCAATTTCAGCAGAGGCCTCGTCAGTCTCGATACGCTGGTAAGTGCAGGTCTTGATGAACTTGCCGACCCAGAGCCCCCCCGTGTAGCGGGCCGCCCGGCGCGTCGGCAGAGTGTGGTTTGTCCCGATAACCTTGTCGCCATAAGAGACATTGGTGCGGTGACCGAGAAACAACGCGCCATAATTGGTCATGTTCTGCAGGAAGTAGTCGGGGTCGGCCGTCAGTATCTGCACATGCTCGGAAGCGATGCGATCCCCCTCCGCAACCATCTCGTCCAGCGTGTCGCACAGGATGATCTCACCATAATCCGCCCAGGCGCGGCCCGCTATGTCGCGCGTTTCCAGCTTGACGAGTTGCCGCTCGATCTCCGCCCCAATGTTCCCAGCCAGAGTTGGTGAATTGGTAAGGAGGATCGCGGGTGAGTCCGGACCATGTTCCGCTTGCCCCAGAAGGTCGGCCGCCGCCATCTCGGCATCGCAAGTCTCGTCCGCGATGATCAACGTCTCGGTCGGACCGGCAAGAAGGTCGATGCCGACCTGGCCGAACACCTGCCGCTTGGCTTCCATCACGAAAGCATTACCGGGACCGACAACCATATCGACAGGCGCGATCGCCTCCGTACCGATCGCCATGGCGCCAATCGCCTGAACACCGCCAAGGCTATAAATCTCGTCCGCACCGGCAAGATGGAGCGCGGCGACGATGGCCGGATGCACTTCACCCTGAAATGCGGGAGCAGAAGCAATGACACGCTTCACGCCCGCAACCCGGGCCGTGACGACGCCCATATGAGCAGAGGCCACCAACGGATATTTGCCGCCTGGAATATAACAGCCGACACTGTTCATCGGAATATTGCGATGGCCAAGGAACACGCCGGGACGCGTCTCCACCTCCAAATTGCTCAGCGAGGCAAGCTGGTGCTCGGCAAAGGTGCGAATCTGGTCCTGCGCGAAGCGGATGTCGTCGAGTGTGGATTCCGGCAGCCGCGCAACGCAGGCGGCAATCTCTTCCTCGGTCAGCCGGTAGCTTTGCGGCGACCACCGATCGAACTTCTCCGAATAGCTGCGTACAGCCGCATCGCCGTCGCGACGAATATGATCGAGAATGGCCGAAACCGTCTCGCTCACTTCGCGCGACCGGTCCACCGCCCCCTGGACAGACCGTTGCTTGAGATAGCGTACCGGCATTGTGTGCTGCTCCAAATTTAATGAATTTTCGAAATGACTGCGTAGTCATTATCGGCAGTTGCGATTCGCATCAAGCCTTGAAAATTATCCTTCAGACTCTCAAAAATCCGAGTTTTTTAAATGCGGCTAGGCAGGCCGTCCATAGCGGGGAGAGGGCGCATACGATGTCAAATTACTTTCATCGGCCGTGACACCGGCGCGCCTATTGCGCTGTCCAGCCGCCGTCGACGAGGAGACTGTGCCCCGTCACCATCCGCGCGCCGGGCGAGGCAAGATAGAGCGCGGCAGCCGCGACATCCTCCACCCTACCGACATGACCAAGCGGGATGTTACGCTGAACCATTTCCGCAAAAGCAGAATCTTCGAACATCGGCTTTGTCATCGGCGTTTCGATGAAGGTGGGCGCGATGGAATTGACGCGAATACCGGTGGGCGCCAATTCGACCGCCATCGCCTTTGTCAGCCCCTCTATCGCGTGCTTGGCCATGCAATAAACCGTGCGCCGCGGCGAGCCGACATGACCCATTTGAGAGGACATGTTGATAACGACGCCCTCGATCTTCTCCGCCTTGAGCATGACCCGGACGGCCGTCTGCGCAGTACGGAAAGCAGCGGTGACGTTCAGCGAGACAAGCCGGTCCAATGTGTCGCCATCCACATCGACAAAGGGCATGGGCGCATTGGTTCCGGCATTGTTCACGAGAATGTGCAGCACGGGCAAGGCAGCCATACGCTCATAGAAGGTGGCATCCCGGACATCATGCACCCAGGCCTCGATCCGGCCGTTTCCTGCAAGTGTCAGACTGTCGAGATCGGCCGCGGTACGTGCGACGGCAATGACATGCGCGCCCTCTCGCGCAAAAGCCTCCGCGCAGGCTCTGCCTATGCCCTTTCCTGCCCCGGTGACGAGTACGGTACGATCACGAAACAGAGGAGCCTGAAGCGGAAGGGACGCGGCCATGTCTCGAAAACTCCTCGATAATCCTTGCCGCAGAATGGCGAACTCACAGGGCTTTTGTCACCCCGACATAGGCCGTTGCGGCGACGAAGGTCCACAAGAGGAGGACGATACGCTTGGACTGCCGCATGGCATCGGTAAGAGCCGCTTCCGTCGCAGACGTGCCCTGCCCCTCCAATATCGTACCCAGCGCTGCACCGAAGGGACGGCCGAGGATACGCAAACCGATACCGCAGAATATGGCGCACGAGAAGAAGATCATCTTGAGCGCAAGCCAGTTTGCACCTTCCATGACTGGACCATGCCCCAGGAACGAAACCAAGCCCGCGCAGAGAAACCCGGTCGCGACACTGAGCCGCACAACCCAGTCAACGCTGACCAGCCAACCCGTCGCGCCACCATAAATACGAATAACGAGGGCAAGCCAGCCCAGCCCGATGAGCCACGCCGCCGTCAGCAAGGTTATCGCCGCGCCCCTGGACAATTCAAGCAGGCCCAGTTCGACCGCAAGGCTCAGACCGACAGGCACCATGAGGACGAGACAGATCCGCGGCAGCAGGTCGATCCAGTGGACCAGCGCCATCGCCGTCCGACGCGCCTCCAACGACTTGTCGGGATCGAGGACGAAACGTATACCGTAGAAGACGCCTACATCCGACCCCAGCCAATAGACGAACAGCAGGAGATGGGCGAACAGCAGCAGCGCATGGACGGTAAACATCAATACCCTTTCGAATCCTGAATATCCTCGTCATCACCGGCGGGCGTCCGGTGCGGGATGCACAATATGGAAAGGCCACTCAGCACCAGCAGCGGGGCGACGCAGCTGCTGATCGCCGCCTGCCAGCCCAATGGCCCGACCAGGGAAGTGACCACGATCGGAAAGATCGCGAAACCGAGGCTGACCGAGGCTGACGCACAAGATGCTCCCGTCGCGCGCACCCGCGTCGGAAACTGTTCCAATAGGAAAGTCGTCAATATGGCCGACGTGCCGAATGAAAATATCGCCATGACACCGCAGGCAATGACGTCCTGAACGGGCGTTTCCGGCAGCCATAGAAATGCCAGCAGCGCGGTCGCGCCCGACCAGCTCCACAGCACGATGGTGATGCGTCGGGACAGAAAGAATTCCCCTACGATCGACGCACTCAGATAACCGAATATACCGATGCCATAGGACATGCCGACTACGTGGGCAGAGGTCGCCGCATCATAGCCGCGCACCTCATGAAGAAAGGTCGGCAGGAAGAAGGCCAGCCCCGCATAAGCCCCGCCCTTCGTCAAGAAGGCGATGACCGAAAAAAGGGTCAGGCGCCGGAAACGCGGCGATAACAACTCCCCCATCTGCTCCCGCAGCGAACGGCGATGAGCGGCGCTGGCCTTCACTGCCTCGAACCGGGCCGTCTCGGGAATAGTCCGATGAACCAGCCAAGCGATCAAGGGCGCGGCAAAGCTGACAAGGAAAACAGCGCGCCACCCATAATGCGAGAGTAGTGGCACGACGAGGATGGAAGCCAGAAACCAGCCCAACGGAAAACCGACCTGCAAAAAGCCGATCATCAATGCCCGGATGCGCGAGGGCGCGACTTCGGCGACATAGGAATTGGTGATGGGCGACAGGCCCGCGCTCAATCCGGCACCGGCCGACCGCGCGGCCCCCAATCCCACAATGCTTCCGGCAAAAGCCTGTAGCGCGTAAAAGAGGCCTGACAGACCGAAACAGCCTGCCATCATCGTCCGGCGCCCCAGTCGGTCGGTCAACACACCGGTCACCAGCGCACCGAATATCGCCGCGACAAAACCCAGAGAGATGATGAAACCCACGGTCTGAATGGAGATACCGAGATCTTCCACCATGGCCGGGATGGCATAGCCGAACATGGACTGCTCAAGATTGACGAAGGCCCATATGCCGAGACAGGCGAGGAAGGTCCGAAGCGGCGTTCCGGGAAGCGCCCGGACAGCCGCCAGCACTTCTGCCTTTGTCGTAGAATTGGAGGACGCAGAAGCGATGTCGGCGCCAGCATCTATCGACCGGCCCCCATCTGTCATCGACGTCACGCCCACCCGAGCCCTCTGTTCGTTCCCATCCCCTGCCCCTCTATCGCATCCAGCCGAGCTATAGGTACGCAGTCACGCGACCATACAGGCCAGCCATCCTCCGGACCCGTCAGTCTTCCTTGCCCTGAATACTTTGCTGCAGGCTGGCGTACATGCGGTCGAGCAACAGATTGGCCCAGTCATCCTGCGCCTGCAGAGCCTCCGCCGTCGGCTGGTAAGCGTCAATCACGTCCCGTCCGACAACACCGCTATCGACCAATATATGTTCTAACCGATCGACCCGATTATAGGCCACCGCCAGCTCGGTTGCGAGTTCGAGGGTCATAGCAAGCAGGTGCTCCATCCCCTCTTCGTTGAAGAACTGCGACCGCTTGCCCTTGGAAAAGCGTGAGAGATTGATTTGCGGTTCCACTTACAACCCCTTTTCTTCGGCCAAGATTCGCTTGGGACAGGCAGGCAATCATCTGCAATGGACGAAGCTGCCGCGTGCAAGACGCCCGCGCTCGTCGCAAATCTTGGCATTGCCCAGAAATGACTACGTATGTATAGCTTTCATCGTTTGGAGTGCGTGTCAAGGAAGCGCGAAAAAAGAGATGCTGATGGAGACACTCCGACACTCTTGGGGCGCCCCCCCTTGGCGCGATGCAAAAGCTGTGCATTAGGCACCGTATCGATTCGATGAGGTTGATGGAAAGACATGCGATTCACGTCCAATGATGTTGCAAAGCTGGCGGGGGTTTCCCAATCCACCGTTTCGCGAGCCTTCAAGAACGATACGAGCATGTCACCCGATACACGGAACAAGGTTTTGGAAGCCGCGCAAAAGCTCAGCTATGTGCCCAATTCCTTTGCCCGCAGCCTTACCACGCAGAAATCGAATATCGTCGCGATCGTCATCGCCAATCTCAAGAACAGCTTTTACACTGAGTCGCTGGCGCTCTTCAGCCGTGAATTACGCAAGCGGGGCAAGCATCTGCTGCTGTTCAGCATCGATTCCGCAACGGAAACCGACAATTCGGTTCGGGAGATATTGGAATATCAAGTCGACGGCATCATCCTGACCGCCGCAGATGCCTCCATGAAAACGGCCGAAATCTGCCTGAACCGGCGCATTCCGGTCGTCACCTTCAATCGCTATGTCCCCGGCACGCAGGTCAACAGTATTTGCTGCGACAATGTCGAGGCGGGAAAGTTGATGACCCGGCATCTGATCGCCGCTGGTGCCAGGAGTTTCCTCGTGGTCTATGGCGAGAAGGAAGCGACGACCAATCAGGACCGCCTGACCGGATTTCACGCCGCGCTGGAAGAAGCAGGCATTGCTCGCGACAATGCCCAGCTCACTTGCGGCAACTACACCTATGACGGCGCCTTTGAGGCAGTTAAGGCAAGTTTCGGCAGCGGCGACCGCACCGATGCCGTGCTCTGCCTCAACGACGTAATGGCGATGGGAGCCATTGACGCCCTGAAATATGAGATCGGGCTGCAAATTCCGCAAGATGTCATGGTCACGGGGTTTGACGACATACCGGAAGCCGCTCGCCCGGCATATAATTTGACCACCGTCCGCCAACCCATAGAGCGGATGGTCGAAGAAGCGCTAAATCTCCTTGGCCTTGGCGAAATAGGCACGGCCAGCACAGCGCTCGTCCGGACCGTGCCGGGCGCACTGATCGAACGCGGGACCGTTACCCGCATCATCTGATTGGGTTCTTCACAACCAAGGCGATACGCCGTTGACAAGCCTGTCAGCCAACAGATATGACTACGCAGTCATTTATAACAATTGACATGGCTGGTCCCTCCCAATGTATGACGATCTGCGCAATAAAGTGGTATTGGTTACGGGTTCCGGGCGCCGCGGTGGCCTCGGCATGGCGATCGCCGCGCGCTTCGCTTCGGAGGGCAGCCATGTGATGCTGCACGATGTCGGCGCACCTGCCGGCACGGAGGGGACCGGCTCCTCCGATGAGCTGAACGCCGCCGTGGAGGAAATCAGGGCAAGCGGCGGCAGTGCCGCTGGGCATAGCGCCGACCTGCGCGAAGAGGATCAGGTGATCGCCCTAATCGACGCTACGGTCGCAAGCTTCGGCCGCATCGACATTCTCATCAACAATGCGGGCGTGGGCTTCAAATTTGGCCCGTTGCTCGAAATGGATGCAGATGACTGGGATCTGGTACTGGAGGTCAATCTGCGCGGCAGTTTTCTGGCAGCGAAGCATGCCGGTCGGCGCATGGTGAAACAGCCCGGTCATGGCGCATGGGGCCGCGGACGGATTATCTCTATCGGCAGTCGCGCATCAAAGTCGGGAACGGCATGGGCGGGCGCCTATGCAGCATCCAAGCATGGTACTGTCGGCCTGACCCGTTCGCTGGCTCTCGAACTCGCACCGCATGCGATCACGGTCAACGCGGTGTGCCCCAATCATGTCACGACGCAGCTTGGATCGTGGCAGAATGATTTCATGGCACAGGCCAAGGGCCAGACCGTTGAGGATTATCTGGCGGACATGCGGTCGCGCATTCCGCTGGGCCGCGTCGGAGAGGTGACGGACACCGCCAACGCCTGCGCGTTTCTGGCATCCGGCCAAGCAGTATATATGACCGGCGAGGCGATGAACGTCTCCGGTGGCGAGGAATATCACTGATCGAGGAGATCATGCGATGACAGTACAGGGGCCGATGAGTGTCGATCTCGCTGCACCGGCGAGCGCTGACGAACAGGCGCGTCAGCGCTTCATTTCCAAAATCCGACGCAAGGTGCTGGTCGACCTTGGTGCCGACATGAAGCGCACCTATGCCGACGAACTCAACCCGGCCGCACAGCGCAAGACGGGCGAGCCACTAGGTGATGCAATCGCAGTGCGCGATGCGATGGAAGACACAGCCATCTACAAATTCTACTCCAGCAGCCGGTACAAGGTGCAGGAAATGGTGTGGGAGTCCGTCCGCCCGCAGGTGGAGCGCAATCTCGGCACGCTGACCGACATCGCGCGCGAAGCAAAGAGCATCTGCGGCGGCAGCCTGCGCCTCGATCCTGACCTGGACGTGCCGCGCTATGTTTCGGAACTCGACGTCCATCTGATGCCTGGCTGTTTCCACACCGAATATCAGCCTGATGACGTCGCGCAGGGCGCCATCTACACCTATGGCATCGGCGTTTTCTATGGCGGCCTTCCCCTCGTTCGTACCGGCAGTGGTCCGGCAGCGACGATCGCCGCCTTCATCCAGGCCGCCTATCCCGACTTCAAGCCGGAACGCATACTCGATCTCGGCTGCACCACCGGCGACGGCACTTTCCCCTATGTCCGCGCTTTTCCGGATGCGGAAGTACATGGCATCGACGTCGGCGCCCCCCTGCTCCGTTACGGCCATGCACGCGCAGCCGCAGCCGGCATGCCCGTCCATTTCTCACAGCAGAATGCCGAGAAGATGGACTTTGCGGACAACAGCTTCGATGTGGTGACGTCGAGCTTCTTCTTTCACGAAATCCCCGTCAAATCGACGCGGGAAATCCTGAAGGAATGCTATCGCATATTGAAGCCAGGCGGCCTCATGATCCATTTCGAACTGCCGCCCCGGTCGGAAGTCGATCCCTATCTCGATTTCTACATCGACTGGGACGCCTATAATAACAACGAACCTTATTATTCCGCCTTCCGTCGCCAATCGCTCACCGAGCTGTGCGTCGAGGCCGGGTTCGACCGCAATACCTATATCCAGCGCCAGCTTTTCAATCTGGGTACCGTGCCGGACGACCAGTTTGCAGCGGCTGCACGCGGGGATATCAAGGTACCCATCGTGCTGAACGGTGCTACCTGGTTCATCTTCGGAGCCCGCAAATAAGGTGACGAAGCAGAATTCGGGTAACAACTACCCTCTGCTGGCCGCACCGATCACGATCGGCGGCCAGCGGTTGCGCAACCGCGTGGCACACGCATCGATGACCACCCGCTTTTCGGCAGGGCGCAGGGTTACGGACAAGCTGATCGACTATCATGTCAATCGCGCCCGGGGCGGATGCGCGATGAGCGTAACGGAACCCCTTGCCACCCTGTCATGGCAGGCAAGCGAAGTGCACAAGGTCAACGTCGCCAATGACGGCGACCTCGACGGGCTCAAGCGTTGGGCGGAGGCAGTGGAATCTCTCGACTGCCGTCTCGTCGGCCAGTTGCAAGATCCCGGCCGCGCCACGCATCTCGGCGGACGGCGCGCCTTCGCCACCGGGCCTTCCGCGCGCCCCGACGATCTCAGCTGGACGGTGCCCCATGCACTGACCATCGCAGAGATCGCGCAAGCCGTGGAAGAGTTCGCTTCAGCCGCCGACCGGCTGGAACGCGCAGGCTTCACCGGGATCGAACTGTCCTCCGGTCATGGCCATCTCATCCACCAGTTCCTCTCCCCCCAGTCCAACCGCCGCGAGGACATATATGGCGGCGATTTCGACGGCCGCCTGCGCTTCCTGGCCGAGATCGTAGCGGCCATTCGTGCCGCAACCAGCGGCCGATTCATGCTCCTCCTAAAGCTGCCCGGGGAAGATGGCGTGACAGGCGGCATAGACGAGCCGCTGGCGGAGGCGATAACGCGGGCAATGGTTGCGAAGGGCGGCTTCGATGCCCTCTCCTTCTGCCAGGGCGCCCATCATCGCTCGTTGGAGAACCATTTGCCGGATATGCATTGGCCCCGCATGCCCTTCAACGACCTGACCAAGAGGCTGCGCGTCGCATCGGGCGGACTGCCCGTGGCGGTACTGGGCCGCATAGTGGAACCGGTGCAGGCGGAGCAGGCGCTGGAGGAAGGCGTCGGCGACTATGTTCAGCTCGGCCGCGCTCTGGTCGCGGACGCCGCCTGGACGAACAAGGCTTTTTCCGGCCGTGAGCATGAGGCGCGCTGGTGCACGTCCAGCAATACCTGCTGGGGCCTTATCTCCAGCCGCAATCCGCTCGGCTGCGACAATAACCCCTTGGTGGGAGCCGCCGACGAAGCGGACTGGGAGCCCATCCCCGCTACAAATCCCAAGCGCGTCGTCGTGGTTGGCGCAGGGATTGCCGGGCTGGAGACCGCCTGGATCGCGGCCGCGCGCGGCCATGACGTGACCGTTCTGGGCGCCGGGCAGAGCTATGGCGGCAAGACCGCACTCCAGTCCCTCCTGCCGGGATCGGAACAGATTTCCAGCATCTACGACTATCAGATCGTACGCGGTGCCCGATCGGGCGTGCGCTACGACTATGGCATCATGGCGGAGGTGGAGGACATTACCGCGCTCCAGCCTGATATCGTCGTGCTGGCAACGGGATCGACCCCCTCCTGGCCCGAAATGCTGCCGCGTGAATGGCATGACGAGGGTTTCGTCATGAATATCCGCGATACCGCAAGGTTGTTGCTGGAAGGCTTTCCGCCGCAGCCCGGAACCGCCGTCATCTACGATCAGGATGGGACGGCTGCCACCTATGCCACAGCTCATCTGATGGCGGAGATTTTCGACAAGGTAGTTATTGCCACGCCGCGCGGGGAAATCGCAGGCGACGAGCCTCTCGTCGTCCGGCAAGGCATCATCCGCCGCGTGGCGATGAGCGACAAGATCACCGTCCTGCCGCTTGTAGAGCCGGTCGGAGAAAGTCCGCTCATCGAAGGCCGGGTCGATTTCCGCAACGTATACAGTGGACGGATCGAGAGCGTGAAGGATGTCGCACTCCTGACCTATTCGACCCCGCGCATCCCCAATGACGCACTGGCCGAGCCGCTGCGGGCGCTGGGAATGGACGTGCGGCTGGTCGGCGACTGCTTCATGCCCCGCACCAGCTTCTTTGCCCTGCGCGACGGCCATCAGGCGGGCCTCGCAATTTAGGGCTTCTCTTCCAGAATATTCGCTACCGCCCGAGAACCCGGCTTGCGCTGGGTTCTCGGGCAGTCTCGTTTATTCGCTCACCGCCACCTTCTTCCACTGCACGGATGAACGCCTTTCGCCCCGCCAACAGGACGAGCGCAGCACTCAAACCACTGACACCGACGACGACAGCCAGCGCCGGACCGATGCCCTTTGGCCCGGTGAACACCGTGTCCGTCAGCAGGCCGACAATGAAATTGCCCGCTGTCAGCGCGACGAGCCCCTGCATGATTGTCTGAAGCGCCATCACCTGCCCACGCATTTCATTGGGCGTGATCTGGGAAATGCCGGAATAGGTCGCAGAGATGTTCCAGTTCACGAATACCGCATGCAGCGCATAGAAGAGCAACGCCAGACCACCCGAAGGCGCGAGGGCAGCAGGCGCCGCAAAGCACAGCATGGCAAAGCCACAGGCCGATGCCGTCAGCATCGGCGCGTCGCGCTGGCCCCGGCGCATCAGCCAAACCACGACCCAGCCGCTATTGATGGCAGCGAATATGTTGATCGGTACGCCCACCATGCCCATGCGCCAGCCCGCCTCGGCGGCCGTCCAGCCATGGACCCGGATGAACATCGCGGGGAACCAGCCCAGCATCGCGTAAACGCAGACGAGGTTCAGAACCGACCCCAATGTCAGACAGCCAAAGGCACCCGGATGCCGACGCAACAAGGCAAAGAGCGGCCGCATGCTGATTTTGCCTGCCGCACCCGCCACCTCCTGACGCCGCGGTTCGCGAACCGTCGACGCCATCAAAGCCGCCAGCAATATGCCCGGCGTCCCGCACAGGATGAAGACGACCTGCCAGTTCTCCATTCCACCGAACAGCATCGGAATACCATGAACAAGATCATCCGCCCACAGAAGGAACAGCCCACCCAGGATTAGCGCCACCCCGGTTCCAAGGGAGGCGCCGGTCGTAAATACGCCAAAGGCCTTGGGCCGGACGTCGGCGGGGAAATGATCCGCGATCAACGATGCGGAAACGGGCACCAGCACCGACTCCCCCGTCCCGACCAGCATGCGGGCAAAGAACAATCCTTCAAAACTGGTTGCAAGCGAACAGGCCACCGTTGCGACACTCCAGAGTGTCAGGCCTGCGATGAGAATGGGTACGCGCTTGGATCGATCGCAAAACAGACCGACCGGCAGGCCGAGAAGGCTGTAGACCATGCTGAACGCGGCCCCCTGAAGGAGACCGAATTGCATGTCGTTGATCTTGAGCGCCTCCTGAAGCGGCGCGATCAGGAGAGCGATGGAGACGCGATCGAGAATGGCGAGGGCATAGGCAAGCGTCAGCAGCGCGACGACGTACCAGGCATAATTGCGGCGTGGCCAGTCGGATATCGACGTCGCTACCCCATGATCGTTTCCCGTCATATTTCATCTTTCTGTCTGCGCGACCAAATGGCGGCTGAGGGATGTTCGCTCTCCTGCTCCAGATGATTGCCCATATCATTTGAATACGTTGGCGTCAGGTGCGCATCGCCTGGAGCGAATCGGGCAATTAACTCCTATTTATGTGACAATTCACATTCCTGTCACATATTCCTAAAAACTCGATATATCCTGGCTAATATGAGGAAACTCACCGATTCCCACGGTGATTTCAAGGCTTGATCAATGAGCGCAATATCGCGTATGACTACGCAGTCATTTCTGGAAGGAAAGACGCATCAAAGGGGCCGTTAGATGCCCTCGCATTCGCAGGTGAACCGCAGTCAACTGTAAGGGGCAATGCACATGAGGAAAGTATCAAGGAAAATCGGTTTCGGAACGGCATCGGCGCTGATCGCGCTGGCCACGGCCGGAACCAGCGGAACCGCACATGCGCAGGACGCGCAAAATGCATCGAATGAAGGCGGCCTTGGCGAAATCGTCGTAACCGCACAGCGCCGCCCCGAGAAGCTTCAGGAAATCCCCCTGGCAGTCACCGCCTTCACGGAAGCGACGATCAAGGAATTCAACCTCAACGACGCCATGGCCGTGTCCAAATATGTTCCCTCGATGATCTCCCAGCACAATGCAGGTCTCGCAACGGCTAATGCCTACTATCTTCGCGGCCTCGGCAACACGCAGTCGGTTGCGACCTTCGACGCTCCAGTCGGGACCTATGTCGATGATGTCTATGTCGCGCGCCAGAACGCCAACAACTATGCTTTCTTCGATACGGAACGCGTAGAAGTCCTTCGCGGTCCGCAGGGCACGCTGTTCGGCCGCAACACCACCGGCGGCGCGGTCGCTCTCATCATGCGCAAGCCCAAGGACACGCTGGGCGCCAAGTTCGAACTGTCGGTCGGTTCCTTCGAGCGTGTCACAGCAAAGACCAGCATCGACCTGCCGATCTCCTCAAAAGTCCTGACCAAATGGTCGGCCTTCTATGTGAAGGACGATGGTTATCTGAAGAACATCTACACCGGCGAGAAGCTGAACGGTCAGAGGGATTACGGCTTCCGCAGCGACATCCGCCTGCTGCTTAGCGACGACCTGACCATCGACATGTCGGGCGAATATGCCAAGAACACCGGCACCTATTATGCCGTGCGCAGCGTCGCGGGCCGGTCGGCCTATTCGCCGACCCTCACGCCGATCTTCTACGAAGCGGCCACGGCTCTGCCGAAGACCGACTGTAGCAAGGGCGATCCGGTCGCCATCCTGCGCAGCACCGAAGCGGGCATGTGTCTGAATTCGGACAATTATGCGGGCACAGTAAATATCAACTACAATACCGATGCCGGATCGCTACAGGGCATTTTCGGCTATCGGGAGCAGTATCAGAGCTACATCAACCAGTATAGCACCTCGGCCAATCCGAGCAAGTACAGCCCCTTCACCCTGGCTGACGAAATCCGCAACTATCAATATTCGGGCGAACTCAAATGGTCGAGCGATCTGATGGACGGCAAGCTGAAATATGTCGCTGGCCTCTATTATCTTAAGGAGACCAATCTCCTGCGGACCGCCGGTTTCTCGGGCGGTACGGCCTCCTATGTCATGACGAACGACAACCAGATTCGCCAGCGTGTGGAAACGGCTGCCGCCTATCTGCAAGCGGACTATGAGCTGTTCCCGAACCTGACGGCAACGGTCGGCGCACGCTATACCTGGGAAGTCAAGAAGCTGGAGACCTTCCTATCCAGCCGTACGCCAGGCATGGGCTTCTCCACCGCCCAGTTCACCGCCTTCGGCTATCCCGACCGCCTGACGCAGAGCCGTGTCACACCGCGTTTTGCCCTGTCGTACAAGGTCGATCCGAACGTGATCGTCTTCGCCTCCGCCACCAACGGCTTCAAGTCGGGCGGCTGGAACGGCGGCTCTTCGGCGCCGGCGGCGATCCTGCCCTTCCGTCCAGAAGTCACCTGGTCCTATGAGGGCGGCTTCAAGTCGGAACTGTTCGGTCGCAAGCTGCGCCTGAACGGCACATTCTACTTCGCCGATACAAAGGACATCCAGATCACCTCCGGCACCTTCCTGCCAGGCATCGCCACGATCCAGAGCGTCGCGCGCAATGTCGGTACCCTCCGGGCCTATGGCTTTGAATATGAAACAGCCTTCAGCTTCAACAAGGCCTTCAATATGTTCATCAATGGCTCGTTCAACCATTATGAATATCGCAACTTGCCGGGACCAGCCGATGGCGTTGCCTATCTGCCGTCCGAAGTGCAGCCCGGCATGAAGCCGGTGCGTGCGCCCAAGATGCAGGTCGCGATCGGCGGCACCTATCGCGTGCCCGTCGATGCCTTGCACGGCTCCTTCGGCCTGACCGGCTCCTACCGCCACAACTCGTCCTACTTCGCGCAGCTGAACAACGGCACCTATACTCCTGGTGAGGATTTCGTCGATCTGCAACTTGGGTTCGACGATGCGGACGGCAAATATGGCGTCGCCTTCGGCGTCACCAATCTGACTGACCAGAAGACGGTCACAGCGAACTTCCTGGGCATCTATCCCGGCGATCCACGCCGTTACACCGGCCGCCTCTGGTTTAACTTCTGATCTATGGACCGACGGACATTCGGGGATTGCCGACGGCAGTTCCCCGAATGGCCATGTTGGGGGACGAGCATGATAGACCGGCATGCAGCCGTACCTTTATACCATCAAATATATCTGCAATTTCGTGACGAGATCGTCAGCGGCCAACGCCCGTACGGCAGTGTATTGCCGACCGAAAACGCAATCTCCTCCATGTTTAGCGTCTCACGCATCACCTCGCGACGCGCCTTGGACGAGCTGGCCCATCATCACCTTGTCAAACGCAGGCGCCATTCAGGAACGCATGTCACCTTTAAGACCCCGGTCCAGACCATCGAGGCCAATATCGACCAAGCCGTCGAAGCCCTGATCGCGCTGGGCAAGGGAACAAGCGTCAGCGTAGCGGAACTCAAGGTTACACCGCCCTCGGCCGCGGTTGCGAAAATGCTGCGGCTATCCCCGGATGAAGAAGTACTACGCACCGTCCGCATTCGCCACCTTGGCGGCCAGCCCCTCGGCCATGTCGTGAACTATATCCCGACATCTCTGTGCGATCACATCCAGCTCACCAAGCTGACCGACATTCCAATGCTGCAATTACTGGAAGAGGCAGGTCATAAGGCTGCACGAGCCGAACAAACCATTGGCGCTCAGCTTGCCGATCCCCATCTCGCGCAAAATCTGGAGGTCGAACTGCAATCCGCGATCATCTGCATCAGCCGCACGGTTTATGATCGGGAGGACAAGCCCTTCCTGGCGACCTTCGCACATTATCGAGCGGACAAGTTCGTCATCGGCATCGACTTCGAAGGCGCTGTCCTCCCAGCAACATAATAACCAAAGACTGCGCTTCTTTAGCAAAACGCGAAGACAAGCGGAACTTGGTAGTCTATCATCGAGTCGGCTGACGACCTTCCCTTTTCGAACTTCGCTCTTTAATGGCTTAATGGCTAATACCGTAATCATCCCTTCCGCATCTCGGCCAGATGGGCGTCGAAATCCGGCCCATGGCCTTCTGTCCGGTGCAGTTCCCAGGCGAGACCTTGCGCAAGGGGCATGCCGTCGGTCGCCATCAGGAGCGTCTTGATCGCCCGGTTGGAGCGCGCGCTGTTGGCGAGGATCGCGGCGCACAAATCCCGTGAATAAGCATCGAGTTCCGCATCCGGCACGCACTGATTGGCAAGACCCATCGCCGCGGCCTCCGGACCGCGATACCGGCGCCCTGAAAACATCATCTCCATCGCCCGGTGCGTTCCGATGCGGCGCGGCAGACGCTGGGTCATGCCCCAGATCGGCACCAGGTCCCATTTGCTGTGGGTGTCGGCGAACTCCGCGCTTTCACCCGCAATGATGATGTCGGCGCCCAGCGCCAGTTCCAGACCGCCGGTGAAGCAATGGCCCCGTACCGAAGCGATGACAGGCATGGGCAGGTTCGCCAGCCGCTCGATCACGTCATTGGCGAAGCGTTCCACCTCATAGCTTTCGCTCGCCGCCAGATCGTCGAGATCATGTCCAGCGCAGAAGCTGCGGCCATTCGCCCGCAAGTGGACGCAGACCGCCCCATCTAGTCCCTTGTCCAGATGGGTGCTGAGGGTCCTGAACATCGCCGCCGTCAGGGCATTGAGCTTGTCCGGGCGGTTGAGCGTGATCGTGTGAACGCCGTCCACCACCTCGCACAGAACGCAAGCATCGCTCATGCCAGCAGCCCCATATGCTTGAGGTCCGCGACATATTTGTGGATGAGCGCTGCCGAGAGGCCCGGGATGGGATAGCCTGCTGCCACGGCCGCATTGCGAAATCGCTCGACCGGCAGGAACGACCGGACCACCGCCGTCTGCGGCTTGCGATAGGGCTCCATGATGGTCATCATGGACTGGTGTCGCTGGTCCTCGGGCAAGGCCTGCATCGCCGTCTCGAAGCGGGCGACCCACTGGCTGTAGCCGTCGATGCGCTCGATCGCGCAACCGGCCTCGACCATCCAGTCGACAAAGCTGTCGAGCGAAATCCCGTCATCATGCGGATTGGCGAGATTATAGCTGTAGAAGCCAAGCTTGCCGGTCAGCCCGATGGCCGTGATCGCGTCGGCCAGGAAATCCACTGCGATCCCTTCGTAGTGGGAGACCGGCCGCCCCGCCGACAGATCCTCGGCGTAGAAAGTGGCAGGCGCGACGCCCGTGGCCGCCAGACTGAACAGCAGGCGCGTGAACATGTCCGGCACGTTGAGCTGCCCGGCATAGCGGCTATGGGCCAAAATCATGCCGGGGCGGAACACGCTGATCGGCAGGCCGCACAGACCATGCGCCTCACGCAGCAGCACCTCGCCCGCCCATTTGCTGATATTGTAGCCGTTGGCATAGTCATCGCCGATCTCGCAGGAGGGCACGATCTCGCGAATATCGCCTTCCTCGTCCACCGGACGGCCTGCCAGCGCCATGACGCCAAGTGTCGAGATATAGTTGAAATGCTTGGCACGGCTGGTCAGCGCGAGCCGGATCAACTCGGCGGTACCGCCGACATTGGCGGTGAAGAGTTGGTTATAGGGCAGCACATGGTTCACATGGGCCGCCGTATGGACGATGAGGTCCACGCTCCCGGCCAGCCGGTTCCACGTTGCCTCGTCCAGACCGAGAGCGGGCAGACCAAGATCACCCGGCAGCACCTCCAGATGATCCTCTGCCAGCGCGCGGAAATGGCCGAGTAGTTCCCTGTCGCTCGCGAGAGCTTCCTCGATACGCTGGCGTGCCTGCGAGGGATCGGCGCCCCGCGCGATCAGGATGAGCTTGCCCCCGGACTTCGCCATGCGTTCGAGCCACGCGACCGCCTGGAACCGGCCAAGAAAGCCCGTGGCGCCCGTCAACAACACGGTCTTGATCGTGTCCGCAGGCGCAGGCAGGCCGGATGCACCATCAAGGATCGCAGCGGGCAGGAACTTCTCCAGCTTGAGGTCGCTGGCATGGACAAGGGTGCTGTCAGCGGCATGGACCGTCGAGAATGTCGGGCGCTGCTCGCCAGAACGCTGCGCCTCGACATAATCAGCGATCAAGCACAGGTCACCGGCAGGATTGATGATGACGCCGACGGGCACCTCGATCCTGAAAATCTCCTCCAGCAGCATCGAGAAGGAGAGCGCCGAGAGCGAGTCACCGCCAAGGTCGGTGAAACGCGAAGTGGGCGCGACGTCCCCTTCCGCAAGCCCGAGCGTCGCCTTTACCGCGCGCGATACCGTCTCAATGATCGGCCGCTCGCCGCCGCCCGTCCTCAGCGCGCGGAGTTCGCTGACCTGATCCCGCGCCAGCCGCGCATAGACCTCCTCCAGCCGCGCACCGTAGTGCTCCTTGAAATTGGGACGGCTGAACTTGCCGATGCCGGTCAGCAGGCCGTTTTCAGGCGTGAAGCCCTCGATCTCGATCAGGAACTCGCGCGGGATCTCATAGCTGGCGAGGCTATGTTCGGCGGCGATTTCCTGCAGGCTGCGACGGATGACGGCCTTAACCTTGTCGGCCGCCTCCCCACCCTCGGCATGGGCGGCAAGCAGTTCGGCGGAGGGCACGACGACCGCGAGCAGGAAAGCTCGGTCGCTGCTGCCGTAGATGTAAATCTGCCGGATCGCTGGGCTCTGCGTGTAGAGCGCCTCCAGCCGGGCGATCGCGACGAACTCGCCCTGCGACAGCTTCTGCACGTTGTTAACGCGGTCGACATAGATCAGTTCGTCCGGCCCGATCATGGCCATGACGTCACCGGAGCGATAGAAGCCGTCCTCGGTGAATTTCTCGGCGGTGAGGTCCGGCCGCTTGTAATAGCCCGCCATGAACTTCGGAATCTTCACCAGGAATTCGCCGCGCGGATGCGGTTTGTCCGTCGTGAAATAGCCAAGCTCCGGAACGTCGGCGAGGCGGTAGTCGATCACCGGCGGGCGCTAGATCTTTCCGTCGACCAGCACCGTGGCCGTCGCCATCTCCGTCGAGGAATAGCCGATCGCCATGTGGACGCCGAGCATCGACAACATGAACTGATGTACCTCGGGCGAGAGCACGGCGGAGCCGCAGCCAACCGACAGCAAGCGGCCGCCCAGCAGCTTCTCGCGCATGTCGAGCTTCACCGCCGCCTGCGCCTCGGCCTCCACTTCGCCTGCGGCGATGCGGCGATCCACCTCGCCCAGATAATGCTGGTAGAGCATCTCGCACACGCGGGGCACAAGGGAGGACATGGTGGGGCGCACCAGCGCCAGATCCTCGAACAGAGTCGAAAGGTCGGCCTTGGGCGCGCAATAGCTCGTCCCGCCATTGGCAAGGGCGAGGAACAGATAGCCATAGCCGACCATATGGCTCATCGGCATGAAGCTCAGCGTGATCGAGGGCTTTTCCGCCGCATAGAGCCAGGTGTTGCGGACGGTCTGTTCGGTAATCATCGCCCCCTTGGGCGTGCCGGTCGTACCCGAGGTGTAGAACAGCCAAGCAAGCGGATCCTCTTCGTCGGAGATATGGAGCGGAGCAGCAGGCAAGGCCGACCCCCGCGCCACGATATCCTCCAGCGTGTCGACGATCATCGGGCAGCCGGCGTCCCTGAGGCGAGCGACGGCGGCGTCGAACCGTTCTCGCTGGCTGTCGTCTCGCGGCTCATAGTCGAAGACGACGAGGCGCGGCGGCACGAAGCCGCCTAGCACCGCCTCGACCGCGCCGTCGATATACTCGATGCTGGTCGCAAGGACGCGCGGCTCGGTCTCGGCGATGATGTCCATATGCTGGCGCGCGGGCGCGGTCGCCTGGAGCGGCACATTGACGGCGCCGAGATGGATGTTGGCCAACGCCGTCACCGCATAGTCGGCGCTCGCAAAGCCGAGCACCGCGACGAAATCGCCGGGCCTCACCGGATTACGGGCATCGCCATGCCAATCAGCCGCAACGGCCTTCACCCGTGACCACAGCTCGCCGAAACTACGGGTCTCGAACCGGTCCAGCAACCGGGTCGTCGTGCGGCCGCTAACGGGGTCGGTCACGAGCACGCTGGCGCGCTGCCCGATGGCCGGACGGGTCGCATAGCCCATCATGACGGTCTGAACGATCTGGGCGAGGCGCAGGCCGGGACGCTGCTTTGCCTGGATGACGGCAGGATCAGGGATAGCGTCGCGGAATTGCGGGTCCCGCGCCAGCAGAATTTCAAAGCGCTCCTTACCCCAATCGGTCAGTCCGGCGCCTGTAAACAATGGGGCCTTTGCAGGCTTCTCCGCGGTGGTGGTGGTCATCCTCGCTCTCCCTCCGGAATCTCCGCTGCGGCGGCTTATTGGCGCTTGTTCTGCAAGCAATGGAATACAAAAACAAGCAAGTGATTACTTGTTTTTGTATTCATCATAAGCTAACGCCGCCACAGACAAATTTTTTGCCGATCGGAGCATGATGCCAGACCCCGCCCCTTCCAGCAGATCGGAGCCACGTCAGGAGCGTCGGGTGTATCGCCCCGCTGCCGAACGGCGCGCGCAGATCATCGCAGCGGCCCGGACCGTCTTCGTCCAGTCGAGCTTCGGCGGCGCGCGGACGCGCGACATCGCGGACGTCGCCGGAGTCAATCAGGCCACGCTGTTCAAACATTTCCCGACCAAGGAACGGCTGTTCGAGGAAGCGGTCCTCACCCCCCTGCTCGAAGCAATGCAAGGCATGCACGGCCGCATCGAAGATTACGGCATGGCGCAGACGCCCGCGGAAATGGGGCAGCGCGCCGAGCGATCCACGGTCCGGCACCTTCAGGACATGGACCGCATATTGCCGCTGCTGGTGACGGCACTCTTTTCTGATCTGGACCGGGGTCGCGACCTGTTCCGCGAACATCTCGAACCCCTCATCCGGCAGCGCGGCGAAGTGCTGCGCCCGCTGGTCAAGGAAGGGATCGAGCCCGAATTTGTCGGGCTGGCGAGCTTCGGGATGATGTTCGCGGTTGCCATCCAGCGCTGGCTCGGCTCGTCAACGACCGATCTCGAAGCGACGGCGGTGCAATTCAATCGCCTTGCGACGGGAGGCTTCGCCCGGACGAAGGGGACGGACGCAGACGTTTAATTGGAAGCGAGCACAGGGATCGGCTATCCGCTGACCTACTGGCTAGAACAAGCTTACACATGTTGCCGTTGCCAGAGAGCTATGGCCAGCTTTCAGTCGGAATGACCCATTACCATATCGATAGCCAATATGGGAGCTATCAGGACACACCTATATTCCTAGCCGATTGGCGCCCTACGACTATGGCAGGTTGCCGACGGTCAACTTGGTTAACATCAACTGGACTTCGGGGGCTCAGCCGCCTGTCGAGCTGTCGCTATCTGTGACTAACCTGACTAAGCGGACATTATAATGCAACTTTGCGGATATCCGGGCTTCGGCTGGAGGGCGCAGCATTCGCCGAACCGCACATGATCGATCTCCACCGGAAATATCGCTTCGGAAAGTTGATCAGGAAAGGCGGCCCGCCGCCGCTCGATGAGGAGGGTTCCGCCTGCGAAGCCCTCTTCATAAGGAGAAAAGGCTTGTCAGCGACGCTGGACATATCGACAGCCTGTCAGGATCAGGCAGACGAAAGCGAGGCCAGCGGCCGCAAACAAGGTTCCGGACGGGCCATAGTTGCGCGCCAGCGGCTCGACCAACGCCACGGACACTGGTGCCGATAGGAAATGGGCGGCCTTAACGATGCCGGCAGCGCGTCCTTGATGGGCGGGTGCGACCCTGGCGGCGAGCGCAGTCATCAGATTGGGAACGAACCATCCGATGCCGAGGCCATAGATCAGAAGGCCCGCGATCACCGCCCAAACGCTATCGGCCAGCGCCGCGACAAACAGGCCGATGGCTGCCGTGGCAAAGCTGAAGGCAAAGGCGGCATAGGCTGAAACGTGCGCGCGAGCACGCCCATAAAGCATCGCCATGAACGCCCCTGCGACCGAATCCGCCGTCAGCACCAGAGCGATCGCAGATGGCCGGTCGAGGCCTCGTTCTCGCAACAGGAACGGCACCTGCACGCTGGGCATCAAGGCCAGCGCCCCAATCGCGAACGCCAGTAAAAGATAATGGAAAGGAAACCAGCGCAGCAACCTACCATCTTTCGGCGCGGCCAAGGCATCTCCCTGCACCGTTGGTGCGGCATCACGGAGCATCATGGCAGGAACAATGAGGATGAGGCCGAGCGCATATAGAGCAAAAGGCAACCGCCAGCTGATCTCACCCAACGCTCCGGCTACCGGATGCGCGAGAATCGCTGTGAACATGGCGACGGAAATGTGCAGGCCCATCCAACGTGCGCGCTCAATCCCCTCCAGCCGCGTGTTGATCAAGGTGATGCACGTCACCTGGATAGCGGCCGCACTAAGACCTACGGCTAGTCTAGACGCAAGCAGCGCATGCAGATCGGCTAGATACAGGCCCGCCGTTCCCGTCAGGGCATAAAGCGCTGACGCGCCGATCAGGACACAGGCAATGCCGAAGCGATCGATGAGGAAGCCGACTGTCGATGCCCCGACGACCATCGCCAGCGCGACGGCGCCAACCAGCTGCTTGACCAGCATGTGATCGTTCGGCCCATGGGCAAGTGCATGGTCGATTTGCGGCAGCACGGATGCAATCGCCATCAGCGCGAGAGAAGCGATCAAACCCCCGCTCAGGATCACGATCTTCGCGCCTAGGTCGAGCGCAGCCGCCTCCCTTCTTAGCGATATGTCCGATGTAGCCATGTGGCAAACCTCTCCCATGGGGCCCTGCACATGGGTCCGCTCAGCGGACGAGCGTAACAGGAGGGAGACCACCCAACAAGCGTTTGATTTTTACGTTATGGAAGATTGCGCGTAACTTCTTGGCCAAGGAATATCAGCTTCGATGCGCGACGGTGTTCGCACCGCGCGCAGCACGAAATTGACCAGGAAGGCGCTCAGTTCATCATGCGACACGATACCTGCGGCATCTACGGTCGCGCGATCGTCGTGCATATACCAGTCGGCGCCGGTGTTGAGCATACGGATGATCGTCGTCAGCATCAGGAAGACATTGATGTCCTCGCTGAAATAGCCTTCGGCGATGCCCTCTTCCAGGAGGGCCCGCCATACAAGATAATGATCCCGACGAGCCGTCACGATATAATCAAGGTCTGGATTGCTGCGGAAATAGGCGCGCTCCTGGTGCAGGATGGCATGCGCCTCCTGATTCGAGGTCCGTTCCGAGACATCGAAGAAGATGAGCGCAACGAGGCGGGTTTCTGGGTCGTCGACACGCGCTTGTATCTCTCGTGCACCATCGCGGAGACGGTAAGCGGCGTCCCGCACCGTCTCGTGCAACATCTCCTCCTTGTTGGCGAAATGATAGTAGAGGCTGCCCGCCAATAGCCCTACATCGTCGGCGATCTGGCGCACCGTCGTCGGCTCGAAGCCTGAAGTCGCAAAGCGATGCCGAGCGGCATGAAGGATGCGCAACCGCCGGTCGCTGCCCTTTTCTGTTTGCGAGGTAGGCGAAGGCTTTTTCTTGGCTCTACTGGCCGGGCTTTTGGTTCGGGTCACGAATGGTGCCTACCATCTGGTCGGATCGCTGCGGGACTTGTCATCGGAGCACTTGTACCGCGCACGGACAGCCTGAGCCAAGCTTTAGTGTCATCACCAAGACCGCTCTGAGAAATCGCTTGCACTAAATTTCTAACAACAGTTAGATTGAATCGAAACAAGAGCGATGCGCGTGGGAAAGGAGCCAGTTCGGATGAAAGAGGTGTTTACCGGAGTTCGGATCATCGAGCTGGCCCAATTTGTCTTTGTGCCCGCTGCCGGCGCGCTCCTCGCCGATCATGGGGCGGAAGTCATCCACGTTGAGACAGTCAATGGCGGCGACCCCTATCGTTCGCTCAAGATTGGCGACGGACGTGAGACCGGATCAGCCAACCTCTCGCTGGAACAAAATAATCGCGGCAAGAAATCCATTGCAATCGACCTGAAAACTGAGACGGGACGCGAGGTTTTCCTGCGCCTGATCGACACTGCGGACGTCTTTCTCACCAGTCTCCGGCCAAAGGCTATCAAGGCGTTGCGCCTGACGCCTGACGATCTTCAGGGGCGCAATCCCAGGCTTATCTATGTCCGCGGCAATGGCCTCGGCTTCAAAGGCGATGAAGCCGACAAGGCGGGCTATGATGCTACCGCCTTCTGGGCGCGCGGCGGTTTTGCCCATTCGCTACGGCCCAAAGGCATGATGGAGCCGCTGAAACCTCGCCCAGCGCTGGGCGATCATATCAGTGGCATATCGCTGGCTTATGGGATTGCCGGCGCGCTCTTTAAGCGGGCGAACACGGGTGAAGCCGCAGTCGTCGACGTATCCCTGCTGTCGACCGCTGTCTGGGCGCTCTCCGCCGATATCGTCGTCAGCCAGACGCAAACGCCCGAGCAGCACGTCCATACGGGCAATCCCATGCGCGCGCCGTTGCGCTATCCCTACCGCACAGCCGATGATCGCTTCATACAGCTCATGTTTCTCGATCCCGATCGCTACTGGCCGGCGCTCTGCCAGAACATCGGCCGCCCCGATCTCCTGCAGGATGCGCGTTTCACGTCCAATTCGCTTCGATCAGACAATGGCGAGGCATTGGTCGGGGAAATACAGGCGACGATCGGCGCTCGTGACTGGGCCGAATGGAAGCCCGTCTTCGACGCATGGGACGCGCCGTGGGAACTGGTGCGTACGATCCACGACGTTTCGGTGGATCCGCAGGTGGCCGCTAACGGGCTATTATTTGATGTCGAAGTGCAGGATGGCACGAAGGTAAAGCTAGCCGCCGGTCCGGTCGGTTTCGACGGCAACTATTCACCGGCCCGGCCGTTGCGCGCCCCGCATCTCGGCGAGCACAGCGATGCGTTGCTGGCGGATGCGGGCTTCTCGGCCGATGAGGTTGCCGACTTGAAAAAGCGGGCGATCGTGCGCTGATGTCCGAATTCACGTCCGGACCGATACGCAACGCGGATGCCGGCCTTGCCAGCAAAGTCGCGATCGTCGGCATCGGCGAGACGGATTACCCTGCGCTCTACAAGGCGGCGCGTGAAAGGCATCCCCATGACCATTGAACAGCTTCCGGACTCCACTCCGCTTCTCTCAGATCGGGAGAGACTGCTCCAACGATGGCAGAATGACGGCGCGCTCTTTTTCAGAAACGCGGTCAGTCAATCCGCTATTGCCAATGTCCGGCAGGAGTATCTCTCACGCCTTAAGGAAATGGGAGTTGTGGACGGGCAAGAAAACGCGCCCATCTGGAATGGCCAGAACCGTCTGGATGGTAGACTGGCCCGTCCGATCAGCAACGATGTCTGGCGTGCCCTTGTTGCCGACCCGTCCCTTGACCAACTGGTACGCATATTCCTGGGCGAACCACCAGTCTGGCTCCCGATCGTCGTTCACCGCACCGCGCCGCCGCTGGCGGCGGGCACGACCATGGGCGCTTTTGATGCACGCCATCAGGACGGCATATACAATTACGGCATCGACTTCATCACTTGTTGGGTACCGCTGATGGACATCGATGACGATGTTGGCGGACTCGCTGTCGTACCAGGCTCGCACAAGGCCAGCCTCTATCCGCCCGATGTCTTCAAGGATCCTTCCCAGCGTGTTGGCATCCCGCCGGATGCGATCCCGGACGCGGCCTGGCGCCGCCCCGATTACAAGGCCGGCGACCTGCTGATGTTCCACAGCATGACCGCGCATGCTGGTCTGCCCAACCGATCGGACCGGCTGCGACTGTCAATGGATATCCGTTTCCTGCCGGCCTCGGCTGCGCCATGCGTCGGACAGGTAACCCGGTCCAGCAACGCCAGCGTCGAACTAGTAACCGAAGCCGATCAGTCGATGCGCTTCGTGATCAATGATCGTACCGTAGTGCGCGGTCCCAAGGGCCACCCTGTCACAGGACGAGACCGCGATGGAATTCTATTTTCGGGCGCCGAGGTCATCGTCATGCCCGATGATCGCGGTCATGCGAAGCTCATTCGGTCAGTATCCAGAAAATATGTCGACCTCCCGGCCGCCTGGTACGATGTTTTTCCGGCCGGGTGGGTGAAATGACAACCCAACTAGCGGCATAGCCCCCGCGAGCCCAGCTGGTGCTCATCCCCATGGTATCGATAGTCCAGCAATCGCAGTTGGTGCAGCCGACAGGATACCTAACCGACTTATTCGCATAGCATCACAGATCATGAAGGACCGTTTGCGACATGAGCAGCGACAAGAGACAAATGAAGCTGGGAGCCTTTTGCGGGGGGAGCTATCATCAGGCCGGCTGGCGGCACCCTGATGCCAACACGGCCTTCTCGCACGACATTGACCAGTGGGTCGCGCTTGCCAAGCGGCTAGAGGCTGCCAAGTTCGACATGCTGTTCATCGCCGATACCGCTTCGCCCAGTGATGCCGAGAATCCGGAAGTCTTCCGTTATTCGAGCGCCGGCAACAACCTCGAGCCGATGACACTGCTGGCGGCGATCTCGCAGCATACGACGCATATTGGCCTTGCCGGCACCATCCCGACATCCTACCGCCCACCCTATGACTGCGCACGCGAGGTGCTTTCGCTCGATGTCATCAGCGGCGGACGCTTTGGCTGGAACATCGTGACCGGCATCTCGCCCGACGATGCCGCCCAATATGCCGACCAGAATTTCCCGCCGCTGGAGGAGCGCTATGCGCGGGGCGACGAGTTCGTGGACGTGGTCCTGAAACTCTGGGGCAGCATCCAGCCCGGCGCCTATCCACGCGACAAGGAAAGCGGCTATTACAAGGATCTCGACAAGATCCGCCTCATCGACCACGTGGGCAAATATTATCGCGTGCGCGGCCCGCTCAAAGGCGTGCCGTCCCCGCAGGAGCGTCCGCTGCTGATCCAGGCTGGCCAGTCGCCAGAGGGCCGCGCCATGGCATCGCGCGTGGCAGAAGCGATCTTCACCGCCCAGTCCACCTTCGAGCAGTCCAAGGCCTTCCGAGACGATATCCGCGCCCGCACCGCCGCTTGGGGACGCGACCCGGACCATGTGAAGATCATGCCGGGCGTTGTCGCCATCGTCGGCGAAACGCGGGAGGAAGCGGAAGGCAAATGGGCCGAATTGGAAACCTATATCGATCTGCGTGCGGCACAGGCACGGTTGCAGTTGGCGCTCAAGGGCTTTGACCTGTCGGGTCACGACCTCGACGCCCCCTTCCCCAACGTGCCCTCAGGTTCCGTCATTAGTCGAGGCGCGCACCATGTCGAGGCAGCGAAGCGCGAGCGGCTGACATTGCGCGAGGTGCTGATTCGTTCATCAGCCTCCAACGCCCACTTCGCGGCGATCGGCACGCTCAAAGACGTGACCGACCACCTCCAGCACTGGTTCGAGTGCGGAGGCTGCGACGGGTTTAACTTCATGCCCGCCGTAAATCCGGTGTCCTTCGACGATGTGATCGAGAAGGTCGTGCCGGAACTGCGCCGCCGCGGCCTCGTCCGCACGGAATATGAGGGGCGGACACTACGCGAGAATCTCGGTGTGCCTGCCGCTCCCCTGCCGCTGCTCACCTGATTTCGCCCTTGCCGGTCACTACCTTGACCGACTTTTCCCAAATGGGAGCTTGGACTGTCGATCGATGCCTATGCCTTGATAGGATGCGCAGGGTAAGATGATGCGTCCCTCCTTTTTCGTGCCCATTTGCACTTATATGTCAGATGACCGCTTTCAGACATCGGTAGGTTGCCAGTGAATGTCTGAAAGTGGCGGGAAACCGCCTTGCTCTCCTCTATTTACTGTCCTCGATCCATTTCAACCGCCCAGCCTCGAATTGCCGCAGCCCAGAAGCGGCTTGGTCCCTATCTGACTTTAAATGCCCAAGTTTGGCGGACAGTACAAACTGCGATAACTCTTCAGTCGTCAAAAGGTGAATTTAATCTCGCCGCCAATCACTCGTGGTTCGTTGATCATGCCTGTCAAATTATTGAAGTCGATCGCGCTGATAGAGCGTATCTGGTTGGTTATGTTGCGGGCAAATGCCGCCACTTCCAGTCCTGTGTCAAACTTGTAGCCGACCCGCGCACCGCCTTCGAGCAGGGCACGCCCCCGGAACTCGGCCGCCTCATAAAGAAAATAGTTGATCGAACTGCGATAGGCCCAGTCGGTGAAAACGAACAACTCGCCCGAACCCACCGGTACGGCATAACGCAAAGTCGCGTTCGCCACCCAGCGGGGCGCCTGCGGCAATGGGTTGCCGTCAATGCGGGCTAGCCCCCCGACTACCGGATCCCAAACGGTGCAGATGCCCGAACCACAGGGCGCGACGCCGATATTGGGGTCCTTGATCTCCGTGAAATTATAGCTGCCTGAGGCCGTCAGTTCGAGATGCGTGACGGGCTTCACGACAAATTCCGCCTCTACGCCATACCCAATGGCATGATCCGCGTTGAGCAGACGCGCGGAATTGGTGGCGCCCCCGACCGCTGTCAGTTGTAAATCATTGGTGCGGAACCAGTAGCCGTCGAGCGAAAAGTTGGCGGTGCGGCCAAATTGCCCCTTTATGCCCGCTTCACCGGAAATGGTGCTCTGCTTGGACGCGGTCGTCTGCTGAGAGCCGAAGGTCACACGGTCCTGGATTGCTGGCCCCAGATAGCCGGAAGCCGCACGGGCATAGATATTAAGAGAGGGATTGAGGGCATAAGTGGCGGACACATCCCAAGTCACCGCGCTGCCGTTCACATTTGCCTGAATGGGCAGGACGATGCCCGCAGAGGTGGGACCGTAACCAGACACGCGATCGGTCTTGTCATCATGCGAATAACGCAGTCCTCCGCGCAAGGTCAGCGCATCCGTCACCTTGTAGGAGGCGGAGGCATAGATGCCGTAATTCTCATTCTTATTGTTGTGCTGGATCAGCTGGGTCGAATTCCCCCCGCCCAGATCATAGGACAGTTCCGTGTAGGCGAGGCGCTGTTGGAAATAATAAAGGCCGCCCTGCACATTGAGACCGCCCATATCCTGCGACACGAAGCGTAACTCCTGGCTGAACTCATGCGGCTTGGTCACGCCGCCGGTATTGGAGGGGAAAAGGGCATTGTTGAGGCCGAGCGGCGGGAAAGTATAATTGTCGCCGCCATCAATATCGCCGGTGCTCTCTACCTTTGCCTCTTCATAGGCAGTGATCGACATCAGCGTGCCCGCATCCATCTTATAGGACAGGTGCAGATTGGCGCCCCATTGGCTCAGCTTTTGCGAGGTATAACCGTCAATGCTCACCTTCGCGGGGTCGAAGCCATCGATAAATTCATTGCTGCCCTGCTTGAAAATGCCTGCGCGGAAGATGCGCGGCGTGCCCTTGAGATCACGACCATGGACGTTGAGTAATCCTTCGAACCCTCCGCTTTCATAGCCGATCAGGACCCGGCCGGCGAGGTCGCGATAACCCTCCAGCCATTTATTCGAGACGCTGAGCGAACTGGTACTGACATTCTGCACCCAGTTCTCGCGGCTCTGTAGCAGACCCGCAACACGCATGCTCCAGCCGCCGCCCAGCGGTCCGCCGACGGCAATTTCAGTATTTACCGTATTATAGGTGCTCCAGCTGAGGCTGGCATGACCATTGAGAGTGTCGCCCGGTTTGTTGGAATCGAGTTTCACCACGCCTGCGGGGGTGTTACGACCGAACAGCGTGCCTTGAGGCCCGCGCAGCACTTCGACGGAAGCAAGATCGAAAACCGGAAAGGATTTCAGCATCGGGCTTTCCAGCGCCACATCATCATAGACAACGGAAACAGGTTGGGCCGCATTGGGATCGAAATCGGTATTACCCAGGCCGCGAATATAGAAGCGCGGAAAGGTCCGGCCAAAGGAACTTTCGATCTGGAGGCTGGGTACGCGGGCGGACAGGAAACGAATATCTAAACCGCTGCCGTTCAGCGCATCAAGCTTCTCCCCGCCCAGCGACGACACTGCGACAGGCACGTCAACCGCCCGTTCCATGCGGCGGGTGGCGGTGACGACAATATCCGTGCCCGCATCCGCGCCTGTTTCCGCGGCCGGGGCCTGCGCAAAGGCGGCGCCGCTTACCAATGCCGCCGAAAGTGCAAAGCATGATGCCGCCATGACGCGACCCAACCCAATGTGACGCATAAACCAGTCCCTGAATGATTTTCTATGTTGCGATGCGGTACCCCCTTGACCTGACCCGATCAAATGCAATGAATTCCATATCCCGTTGCAAAAAAGAGAGTAGGTATGCCCGCCTTTTCCCGTTTCCTGCGTTATTTTATGGCTGTCGGGCGGCTCGGCTCCATTCGCAAGGCGGCGGAGGAGCTGAATGTCTCCGCTTCTGCAATCGACCGGCAGATTTTGAAGGTAGAGGGCGACCTCGGCATTCCGCTGTTCGAGCGCCTGCCCACCGGCCTGCGCCTTACCGCTGCGGGTGAGATCATGATGGCGGCCGGTGGCCGGTGGCACAAAAATATGATCGATGTCCGCGCCCAGATCGAGGATCTGCGTGGCCTGAAACGCGGTCATGTCGACATTGCGGTCATCGACGCGCTGGCCAAGGGTTATATTCCGCGCATCGTCCAATCGATCCAGAGCCAGTATCCCGGTATCACCATAGGCATTAAGGTACTGGAAAATGACGATGTGCGCAGGGCCATTGCGCAAGGGGAAGTGGATTTCGGCATATTCTTCGAACCGCAATCCTATCGTGACCTGACCGTGCGCGCCTTTGTGGACATCGTGCTGGGCTTTGTGACGCCGGCTGGGCATCCTTTTGGCGCGCAACGCGAGACACGCTTTTCAAGCTGTGCCGATATGAAGCTTGTCGTGCCCGCGGAACCGCTCGCCCTGTGCCAGCAGGTCGCGGTGCTGGAGGGCGCAACCCACATTGCCATGAATACAGCGGTCAGCTGCGACAATATTCAGATGATCGTATCACTGGTGATGCAAGGGATCGGCATCGGCGTGTTGACCTCACTGGACGTGATTACGGAGGTGCATAGTGGCCATTTAACCTTCACCCGAATTTCCGACGCGATCCTGCGGCCGATGACGCTGGCGCTCTGCACCGCCACCGCGCGCACCCCCTCCCACGCGGCGGGTCTGGTGCTGACGGAAATCGAGAACAGCTTTCAGGAGTTGAGCTATCCGCTTTCGATCGATCAAGATGCGATGACAGGAGACTGAATCATCGCTTCGACCCGACGCAGTTGCAGGAGTTGGGCCAGAACCGCAATAGCAATGACATCGGGTTCCTTGCCCACCACGCCATCAACGCCGATGGGACAGGTAAGCCGCGCACGGGCTTCCACCGACAGACCGTCGCGTTCGAGCCGCGAGAGAAAGCGCGCTTTCTTGGTAGCCGAACCGATCAGGCCAACAAAAGCGATCGGCGTGCGGGACAGGGCCGCGGTTACCAGACGATAATCGAGGCCATGATCATGGGTGAGAATCACAAGGGCCGCGTCCTCCGGTGCCTCGCCCACGCATTGGTCGATGGACGCTTCGGGGATGACGACAACGCCGGCTATGCTCTCGAACAAAGGCCGGCTGTCGAACCAGGCGAGTCGGAAGGGCAGGTTGTCGATATGCCGCGCTATAGCCTGCCCTACATGTCCCGCGCCGAACAGGTAGAGCGGACGGCGGTCGAGACCGATCAGTTCGGCAAAGCGCGTACCGACACCGAGCAGATCGCCCCGCGCGGAGAGCAGAGTCGGAGCCTCCTCGTCGCCAATGCGCCGCTCGACATGATCCCGCATCAGGCAGGTCAGGAGCGTCCGTCCTTCTCTCGCCTCCTCCAGCCAGCCGAGATTTGCGGGATCGACATGCTCAACCAGCAGACGCACCCGCCCGCCGCAGCATTGGCCGAGAAGAGGGCCAAGCGGATAATCCTGCACCCGCCAGCTTCCAGCAGGCAAGGCGAGAATTGCCCGTGCCTGCTCCACCGCCCGATATTCGAGACTGCCGCCACCAATGGTGCCTTTCAGGCCATCACGTGTCACGAGCATTCGCGTGCCCGGTCCGCGCGGGGCGGAGCCTTCGGTAGCCAATATGCTGATCAACGCCAGCGGCCCCTGCCATGCCCCTCCGCGCAACCATGTCAGCCAGTCGGTCATGGCCTGTCGCGATGGCCTTGAATGGCGGCGAGAAGGCGTTCGGGCGTGGCAGGCGCATCGAGCGCAGGGATGCGGCGCTTATCCGGCGCGACCGCAGCGACGGCGCGCGACAGAGCCGAAAAGACAGAAATGGCGAGCATGAAAGGCGGCTCCCCCACGGCCTTTGAGCGGTTGATGGTCGGCTGACTATTCTCCCCGTTCCAGAGGGTGATGGAAAAATGGCGGGGACGGTCGGAGGCTGTGGGGATCTTATAGGTTGCGGGGCTATGGGTGAGTAGGCGTCCGGCATCGTCGAACACCAACTCCTCCATCGTCAGCCAGCCCTGCCCCTGAAGATAGCCGCCCTCGATCTGGCCAAGGTCTATGGCCGGATTGAGCGAGCGGCCGACATCATGGAGGATATCGACCGCCAACACGCGATGTTCGCCGGTCAGCGTATCGATGACCACCTCCGCCACGGCCGCGCCATAGGCGAAATAGTAAAAGGGGCGGCCCTTATGCGTGGCACGGTCATAGGCAATGTCCGGCGTCGCGTAAAAGCCGGTCGATGCCAGCGAGACGCGGCCCATATGAGCGCGACGGCAGACTTCCCTGAAGGACAGGCGCTCGGTGCCCACCAATACGCCTTCGGGCGTGAAATGCACGGCTTCCTCTGCACAATCGAAAGTGCGGGCACAGAATTGCGTCAGGCGATCCCGGATCGTCATGGCCGCTTCATACGCCGCCATGCCGTTGAGGTCGGAACCGGAGGACGCCGCCGTGGCCGAGGTGTTAGGCACTTTGTCCGTGCGGGTGGCGGTGATGCGGACGGCCTCAATGGGAAGGGCAAAGACGTCGGCGACGATCTGGGCCACCTTGACCATCAGGCCCTGCCCCATTTCGGTGCCGCCATGATTGACCTGTATGGTGCCGTCCGAATGGACCAGCACCAGAGCGCCCGCCTGGTTGAGATGGGTGGTGGTAAAGCTGATCCCGAATTTGACCGGCGTCAGGGCAATCCCTTTTTTTAGGATCGGACTGGAGGCATTATAGGCGTCTATCGCCACGCGGCGTGCGTCATAACGCGCATCGGCGCGCAGCCGGGCGATGAGGGCGGGCGCGATATTGTCCGTGACCGTCATGCCATAGGGCGTCACGTCGCGGCCGGGCGCGTAGAGATTGGCGCACCGCACATCGAGCGGATCAAGGCCGAGATGGACCGCGACCGCGTCGATCACCCGCTCTATGGCGAGCATGCCCTGCGGTCCCCCAAAACCGCGAAAGGCAGTGTTCGATACGGTGTGGGTCCGAAGCCGCTTCGACACGATTTCGACATCGGACAGCCAATAGCAATTATCCGAATGGAACATGGCCCGATCGTTGATGGCGGGCGAAAGATCGACAGTCGCACCGCAGCGCGAGGCCAGTTCGAGACGCAAGGCCCCGATACGCCCCGCATCGTCAAAGCCGACATCATAGCGGATCGCGAAATCATGGCGCTTGCCGGTCATGATCATGTCGTCGTCGCGGTCGGCGCGAAATTTGGCGGAACGCCCGGTGCGAGCAGCGACAAGGGCAGCGGCAGTGGCGAACAGGGCCGCCTGTGTCTCCTTGCCACCAAAGGCCCCGCCCATGCGCCTGACCTCCACCGTGACATCAGCATGGCTGAGACCGAGCACTTTGGCGACGAGATGCTGGATTTCGCTGGGATGCTGGGTGGAGGAGAGGATATGGACCTGACCCTGCTCCATCGGCGTAGCGATGGCGACCTGGCCTTCCAGATAGAAATGGTCCTGCCCTCCCATGGCAAAGCCGCCAGAGAGGCGATGGAGCGCGCGGGCCAGTGCGCCGTCAGCATCGCCGCGCGCCATACGCTGCACCGGCTCTATATGCGCTTCGGCCGCCTCCGCCGCCTCTATAGTGACGAAATGGGGTAGTGGCTCATAATCGACCTTTGCGAGCAAGGCGGCCTTGCGCGCGGCATTGCGGCTGGTCGCGGCGACGAGGAACAGCGCCTGCCCGACGCAGATAACCTCGCCCTCGGCCAGCAGGCGGTCGTCGCCTGCCACCGGACTGACATCATTGATGCCGGGGATATCGAGAGCGGTATAGACCGCCACCACGCCGTCCGCCGCGCGAACGGCGGACAAATCCATGGCACGGATATAGGCATGGGCCTCGCTGCTTTGCCCGAAGGCAAGGTGCAGCATGTTGATCGGCTCCACCCCGTCATCGACATAACGTGCCGCGCCCGTGACATGCAGCAGCGCACTGTCATGGGGATGGGAGGGCTTTTCCAGCACAGGCCAAGGGGCATCGCGATCAGCCATGGTCGGCCTCGACATCCAATACCGACACAGCCCGCCCTTGCTCCCTGTGCCAGAGGCGGCGCAGAAGATTAGCGGCAACATCGATCCGATAGGCGGACGATCCGCGCAAGTCGCTCAGCGGGGCATAGTCCTGACGCAGCGCCTGCGCCGCGCTTTCGATGGTCGCCAGGGTAAAGGGCGCGCCGTTCAACACCGCCTCGCAGGCGGAGGCTCGGCGGGACGTGGCCGCCATGCCACCGAAAGCGATGCGCGGCTCCCTTATGCAGCCTTCCACGACCGCCAAGCGGAAGGCGCCGCAGACAGCGGAGATGTCGCTGTCGAAGCGTTTCGAGAGCTTTGCGACGTAGATGATATCGCCGGGTTGCGGACGCGGTATGAAAAGTTTTTCGACAAACTCGTCGGGGCGGAGATCCTGCTTGCCATAGGAAAGGAAATAGTCCTCCAGCGCCATGGTCCGCTGCCCTGCCGTACTGCATAGGGTCAGGGTCGCACCGAGGGCGATCAGGGCAGGCGGACCGTCGCCAATCGGCGAGCCATTGGCGATATTGCCCGCTATGGTTCCTGCATTGCGGATCTGAAGCCCGCCGATCCGCCGGACCAACTCACCCAGATCGGGATGCAGCCGGGCCAGCGCGCCATGAGCATCGGCATAGCGGACCGTCGCGCCGATGCTGAGGCCCGCTTCCCCTTCCTCAATGCTATCCAGTCCCTCGACATCGCTGAGAAAGACGACCTTTTCCAGCGTTCGCAGACCCTTTGTGACCCAGAGCCCGACATCGGTCGCGCCCGCCACCATGCGAGCGTCGGGATGTGCGGCAAGGATGGTCGACAACGCCTCCACCGTGCGCGGCGCAAACCAGAGACGGTCGCCATGGCGTCCTTCCCGACCCTCTTCGGATTGCAGCGCCTTCAACCTGTTCACGATGATACCGTCATCATGGGCACAGGGCGGATGCGCCTCCGCAGCCGCGAATATAGGACCGTAGCCGGTGCAACGGCAGAGATTGCCCGCAATCACGTCCGCTACGGGCAGATCGCTGCCGCAGGCGCCAATGCTGCGACCATGAAGCGACATGACGAAGCCCGGCGTACAGAAGCCGCATTGCGAACTCCCATTGGCGGCCATGAGCGACTGCAACGGTCGCAGGCCGCCATCGCGCGACAGGCTCTCCACCGTCATCAACGCACGGCCATGCAGCATGGGGAGGAAGAGGA